>JAZSOV010000030.1:0-11001 GCA_045537095.1 Alistipes sp. | reverse complement strand
GTAAACAATATCCGAAGAGAACTCACGAACATTACCTGCAACGAGTGGCTTGCTGTCGCCGGCCTTTACGGTTGCATACATCACACCATAGGTGTCGTCAGTCAGAGTTACATACAACTCGTCATAAGTGCCGGCAGGAACAGCGACATAGATATATTTAGCCTCATCCTCGCTCAATGCTCCATCAATGAAATTGTAGGTAATAACCTCGCTTGCCGACTCGGTAGCAGTAAGTGTGCTCTTCTCGAAATCGAGGTTAAATGCACCTGCGATAGGAGCGCGATCGATGGTCGAAATCTGCGCGTAGGTGAGGGTTGCACTACCCTTGATACCAATCTTCAAAAGACCTGTCAAGTGGTTGAGCGTAAGGTTTGTACCATCTGCGCTGTAACCATACAATACGGTTACATTGTTTTCGATATTACCAGATACCGGCTGGTTTTGAACAGCAGGAAACTCCACCTGACCGGCAGCTGCCGCAGGGTAAGCCAAGCAATACGGAGTTGCAAGCTCACCTTCAAATGTAAAAGTTGCTCCTGATGCGCCTGCCTCGGCAGCAGAGAGTGCATACGATGCAACGCCATTTACGGATACTTGGTCGCCCTCTGCCCAAGTGAGTGGATAATTTCCGTCAGCAGCCTCGCCCAACTGAGTACGCGAGCTATCCAACGAAAGCGTCAAGGTTGTCTTACCCCCCCCCTTAACGGCGAGGTCTTCGGTAGTGTCTGTGGTACAGCCTGTTACAGCCGCCATTGCCACTACCGCCATGAAAATTTTAGCTAATTTTCTCATAGTTGTTTAGTTTTTGGTTTGTTAATTGTCAATAATCAATCTGTCATTTGGCCACCATACAGTAACCTCTGCCTTGCAAATATATATATTTTTTTTGAAAAATATTCATATTTAGTAGCAAAAACAGCATATCATAAGATGAAGGACTAAAAAACTTTTTAGAATTTCGCGCCAACTATCTAATTCTTTTCTTATCTTTGCGCCCACAAGTATATATACCCAAAGTGATGAAAGCAGTTTCAACAGTTAAGGCATTGCGCGAGGAGCTCGCCACATGCCAAGGTAAAAAGATAGGTTTTGTCCCTACCATGGGTGCGCTGCATGAGGGACACATATCGCTCGTTACTCGCGCTCGTAAGGAGTGCGATGTAGTGGTGGCAAGCGTATTCGTAAACCCTACGCAGTTCAACGATAAGAACGACCTCAAAAATTACCCTCGCACGCCCGAAGCCGATGCAGCGATGCTCGAAGCGGCAGGGGTAGATTTAGTACTCTTCCCTTCGGTCGAGGAGATTTATCCCGAGCCTGACACCCGTCAGTTCGACTTCGGTCAGATTGACAAGGTTATGGAGGGTGCTACACGCCCCGGACACTTCAACGGCGTGGCACAAGTTGTAAGTCGTTTGTTCGATATCGTAAAGCCTACTTGCGCCTACTTTGGCGAGAAGGACTTTCAGCAGATTGCAGTAATTCGTGCAATGGTCAAGCAACTCGGCTTGAAGGTTGAGATTATCGACTGCCCTATCGTGCGAGATACAGACGGCTTGGCTCGTTCATCGCGCAACCTCTTGCTCACCCCTGCGCATCGTGCCGCAGCACCTCATATCTACGAGATATTGAGCGCAGCACAAGCGAAGGTTGGCGAGTTGTCGCCCGCAGAACTTACCGCTTGGGTTACTGCCGAGGTGGAGAAGAACGAACTTTTGAAAGTTATATATTTCGCAGCGGTCGATGCGCTCTCGATGCAGACTATCGAGGAGTGGAGCGACTCGGAGCGTGTACAGGGTTGCATAGCAGTTCAGGCCGGCGAAATCAGATTGATTGACAATATAAAACTTAAATAAGATGACTATCGAGGTCTTAAAATCGAAGATTCACAGGGTACATGTAACACAGGCAAATGTCGATTATGTCGGCAGTATAACTATCGACTCGGCATTGATGAAGGCCGCAAACATTATTCGTGGAGAGAAAGTACAGGTGGTAAATGTTACCAATGGAGAGCGACTCGAAACCTACGCCATCCCGGGCGAGGCCGGCAGTGGCGTGGTGTGTTTGAACGGAGCAGCGGCACACAAGGCGAGCGTGGGCGATGTGATTATTATTATCTCCTATGCTGCAATGGATTTCGAGGAGGCAAAAACCTTTGAGCCAAATGTGATTTTCCCTGATACCGCAACCAACCGACTCGTAAAGTAATTAGGGGCGTTAGGGGCGTTAGAGGCGTTAGAGGCGTTAGAGGTGTTAGAGAAATTCTTAATTTTTAATTTTTAATTTCAAAGTGGATACACTTTTATCTGTACTTGCCGTATTGTTCGGCGTGGTGGGTTGTGTGGGATGCATCGTTCCCGTACTGCCGGGCGTGGCTCTTGCTTATGTTGGCTACTTGTGCCTATACTTCTGCTCATACTCCGAAATATCTGTCGCTTGGCTTGTAGTTTTCGGAGTTCTTACACTTATTGTATCGGTACTTGACTATCTGTTGCCTTCGTATATGACCAAGAAGTTCGGTGGCTCGAAGGCGGGCGAGCGCGGAGCAATGGCGGGTGTATTGGCAGGTTTTCTCTTTGGACCTATCGGCATCATCGTAGGACCATTTGTGGGTGCAGTGCTTGGCGAGTTGATTTTTGACAATAGCGATAAGCAGCGCGCATTACGAAGTGGCTTTGGCTCGTTCCTCTCCTTCTTTGTCGGCACAGGCATAAAACTCGCACTCTCACTGTGGCTTACGGTGGAGATTTGTATCGATGTATTCAAGTATGCCTTTTAGAGTAGTGAGTAGTTGAAAGAATAACAAAATCAAAAACGACTCGTTTTTACCATTAATTGTCAATTCATCAATTGTCAATTGTCAATTTGAAAACTCTCGTCTAAAAAAGAACACAACACTTAAATAAGTATATGTATTATGAAAAAAATCGTTTTTGTAACAATGGGAATTATTGCAATGGCACTTACCTCGTGCAAGGAGAAGGCTGAACAACCTTGGATTGTTGACCGTTTTGACGATGTCAAGATTATCCGCTACGAGGTGCCTGAGTTTGAGAATCAGTCGCTCAATGACAAACTCTTAATCTACTACTTGGCAGAGTCTGCAAAGTGTGGTCGTGACATCTTGTTCGACCAGAACTTCAAGTACAACCTTACAATCCGCCGTGCGTTGGAGAAGATTTACACCTCGTACGATGGCAACAAGGAGTGTCCTGAGTTCAAAGCTATGGAGAAGTATTTGAAGAAGGTTTGGTTGGCTAATGGTATCCACCACCACTACTCAAACGACAAGTTCGCACCTGAGTTCTCGCGTGAGTGGTTCTCGGCACAGTGGGACAAGTACAGCGTTGAATCGCCTGTCGAGAAGGAGGTTATCTTGGAGGCTATCTTCAACCCTGCACTCTACGCTACCCGCCTCAATCAGGCAAAGGGTGCTGATGTAATCGCCACTTCGGCAGGTAACTACTACTCCGGTCTTACCCAGAAGGAGGTCGAGAAGTTCTACAACAACATGATCAAGAAGGCTGGTAACGATCCTTGCCCAATCATGTATGGTTTGAACTCGCGCCTTGTAAAGGAGAATGGTAAAATCTATGAGCGCACCTACAAGATTGGAGGCCTTTATGGCGAAGCGTTGGAGCGCGTAGTATATTGGTTGGAGAAGGCTAAGGAGGTTGCCGAGGAGCCAAACAAGAGTATTATCGAGCTTTTGATTAAGTACTACAAGTCGGGCGACTTGCGCGACTTCGATGCATTTAATGTGGCTTGGGTTAAGAACACCGACTCGAATGTGGACTTCGTAAATGGTTTTACCGAGGTGTATGGCGATCCACTTGGCTACAAGGCTTCGTGGGAGTCGATTGTAAACTTCCGCGACCAGAAGGCTTGCGAGCGCACAAAAACTATCTCGGACAACGCACAATGGTTTGAGGACCACTCGCCAATCAACCCTGCATACCGCAAGGAGGTTGTAAAGGGTATCTCGGCAAAGGTTATTACCGTGGCAATGCTCGGTGGCGACACCTACCCAACCACCCCTATCGGCATCAACCTCCCAAATTCGGATTGGATTCGTAAGGAGCATGGCTCGAAGTCGGTAACTATCGACAATATCACATACGCATACAAAAAGGCTGCTCAGGGCGGCGGTTTCTCGGAGGAGTTCGTACTCCGCGATGAGGATCGCGCGCGCATGAAGGAGTATGGCAAAATCTCGGATGATCTCCACACCGACCTTCACGAGTGCCTTGGCCACGGCTCAGGTCAGTTGGCTCCGGGCACTACCGGTACAGAGTTGGGCGTATACTCGTCTGCCCTTGAAGAGGCTCGTGCAGACCTCTTTGCACTCTACTACTTGGGCGATGACAAGATGGTTGAGATTGGCTTGGTACCATCGTTCGATGTTGCGAAAGCTCAGTATGCTTCGTATGTGATGAATGGTGCGATGACTCAGTTCTCGCGTATCGAGTTGGGCAAGGATGTCGAGCAGGCTCACATGCGTAACCGTAAGCTCATCTCGGAGTGGGCTATCGAACTCGGCAAGGAGGAGAATGTTATCGAGTGGGTTGTTAAGGATGGTAAGCGTTACATCGTTGTAAACGACTTCCAGAAGTTGCGTACTATCTTCGGCAAGCAGTTGCGCGAGATTCAGCGTATCAAGTCGGAGGGCGACTTCGAGGCAGGTAAGGCTCTGATTGAGAAGTATGCCGTAAAGATTGACCAAGACCTTCACAAGGAGGTTCGTGAGCGTTACTACGCACTCAACATCGAGCCATATTCGGGTATGGTTAATCCTGAGTACGAGTTGGTTATGGATGGTGACAAGATTGTAGATGTAAAGGTTTCGTACCCTGCAAACTATGTTGAGCAGCACCTCCACTACTCGAAGAACTACTCGTTCTTGCCAAGTTTGAACTAATCCGTTCTGATTTCAGGTAAAAACGATAACACCTAAAAACGAGAGCCTACCTAACAAACGAAGTGTTAGGCAGGCTCTTTTTTGTACCCCCGAGCAGAATCGAACTGCTATCTAAGGTTTAGGAAACCTTCGTTCTATCCGTTGAACTACAAGGGCATGACACAAAAGGTTAATTTTCTCATTCGGTCGGGCAAAGATACGAAAAATTTAACTACCTTTGCAACCTAAACCCAAAGAAACCTGTTTTATTTATGAAAAAGATACTTTTCTCTCTCTTTTTGTCTGCCATACTCGCTACCGCCTGTGGCAGCAAAGATATTATCGAGGAGCGTTATCTCGCATCGGCAACCACTGAGGTTAAACTCTACTCTATTGATGAAAATGGCACAGTCGGCGAGGCTCAAACATTGGTGCGTGGTCGCAAGGTTAAGGCCAATCTCGGCAAAATAGTGAAGGTTGAGAAACAGAGATATATCCCTATCGAGATTACTCGCAAGCAGTATTTCTATGCCAAGGAGCAGTCGCTCGCAACCACCCCAAAGGGTGCAGTAAAGGAGAAGAGTGTTTGGGTGCGTACACCCGCATCGATAATCACCGACTGCGAAACATCGCTTGTTGGCGGTCAGGCACAGAAGGGTGAGCAACTCGCAGTGCTCGACTTCGACTCGTTGCGTGCGGATGGCCGTGTCAATCGCTACAAGGTCAAGCAGGGCAAATTGGAGGGATATATCTATGGCAAGTATCTCGTGTTTTCGAAAGAGGAGGCCGAAAAACGCTACAAGGCCGAGAAGTACGACAAGGTTCACAAGGCTATCAAAAACCCATTTGGCGGAGGAGCTGCGATAGGTTGCGACTTCTACCCTACCGAGCGAGTCGAGTTCGAGAACAACAAGATGCCGGAGGCTTGCTATTCGCTCTACCTCAATATCTCGCCATCCGTAATCGGCAATATCGAGAAGTATATCGACTTCGCAAAGAGGACAAAAATCAACACCTTTGTAATCGACATCAAGGATAACGAGTGTCCGGGCTACAAGGCTGAGGCTATGGCGAAATACTCTCCTACAAACCACCGCTACGC
Organism: Alistipes sp.; assembly: GCA_045537095.1. GTDB lineage: Bacteria > Bacteroidota > Bacteroidia > Bacteroidales > Rikenellaceae > Alistipes. The sequence goes on along the minus strand of JAZSOV010000030.1, from coordinate 4,999 downwards.
CGGCAAAAATAAGGAGGCGATGTACAAAAATGCCGTTCAGCGTCTGCACGAGGAGGGCTTCTATGTGGTTGGCCGTATCACCTGTTTCAAGGATTCGCACCTTGTGAAGGACCACCCAGAGGTCGCTATCACCGAGAAGGCAACTGGCAAGCCATTCAAGCATAACAAAGCCTATTGGCCAAGCCCATACAACCGCAAGGTTTGGCAGTTTAATGTCGAGTTGGCAAAGGAGGCGGTGCGCAAGTTCGGCTTCAACGAGATAAACTTCGACTATGTGCGTTTCCCTGACCGAATGACCAAGGTCGAGAAGCTTATTGACTACCACAACAAGTATGGCGAGTCGAAGGTGCAGGCTATCCAGCGATTTGTGCAGTATGCTTGCGATGAGATTCACGCCGTAGGTGCCTATGTGTCGATTGATGTCTTTGGCGAGGCTGCAAATCCGGGTTATACAACAGCCTACGGACAATATTGGCCTGCCATCTCGAATATCTGCGATGCTATCTGCGGAATGCCTTACCCTGACCACTTCTCGAATGGCTACTACGGCATTAAGAAGCCTTGGAACCACCCTTACGAAATTTTGAAGGCGTGGGGAGAGAGAGTGCAAGGTCGTCAGGCTGTTACGCCTACACCTGCGGCAGTGCGTACATGGGTGCAGGCATATCCCGTTATGCGCCATGTCGATAGAAATGGTTTGCGCTACGATGCCGAGGATGTTGAAAAGGAGATTAGAGGATTGTACGATGCAGGTCTTACAGGCGGTTACACCACTTGGCATTCGGGCTCTAACCTCGAAAAATACAAGGCTCAGAAGGAGGCATTCTGCATTGACTACCTCAAAGAGTGGAAAAAAGCAAACAAGAAATAATTGACAATTGATAATTGACAATTGATAATTAAAGGTATCTAAATTATATGAAGAGAGTTATACTACTTGTTGTTTTGGTATTCGGTATTGCGACTACCCTATCGGCGCAAGAGGTGCAAGGAACACAAGGGGTTGCAACAGAGTCGATTGAGGCGCGCTTGGCAAAGACCGAGAAGCGCACTGCAAAACTCGAAAAGTTAAAGCAGTATGTAACATTGTCGGGATTTATTCAGGGCGAATACGACTGGATTGATAATGGTACAAAAGGAAATACGACAAGCACTTCATCGTTTTACATTCGCCGTTTGCGCTTCACCATAGCGGGCGATTTATACAAAGGCAAGGCTGGAAAGCTCGACTATCGCGTCTACTTAGACCTCGCTCGCATCAAGAATCCAAACCCTAACCCTATTCTCGATATGTGGGTACGCTATCAACCCGTTAAGGAGTTTGGTGTGCAGTTCGGTCAGTTTAAAGATCCGATCACCTTCGAGGCCGGAATATCGCCTGCAAAGTACGACTTTATCACCTTCTCAAATGCAGTGTGCAACCTTGCCAAAATGGGTAGCAACGATGTTTCTGGATTGAATGTTACGGCTCGTGATATGGGTTTCCAACTCTTCGGAGGATTTATCCATCGCGAGGGTTACAGTATTCTCAACTACAATGTAGGCATACTGAACGGAAACGGCATAAACGCGAAAGATAACAACAAGTCGAAGGATATTTTCGCCCGTCTAACCGTAAAACCTGCAAAGGATTTCGCTGTGGCTGCTTACTATCAGTGGGGCGAGGCCAACCTTTCAAGTTTCTCCGCAGAGAAGTATGCCGAGTATGGTTGGTCGGGTAATCCCGAATATGTAGCAACACACCGCTGGGGTGGTGGTTTTGAATACGATAACAACAAGGCTTTTGCACGAGGCGAATACATTGCAGGATTGACAGGTGCCCTTGCATCGGAGGGTGCCTATGTAGAGGCCGGCAAGAAGTTCAATCTCCCGAAAAATGCAGGTATGTTGTGGGCAGGTGGTATGGTAGATTACTTCTGCCGCAACACCTTCGACTACATCCACCGCGACACTAAAAACGCCGCAATAGATATGCGTTATTCGGTCTGCGTGGGTTACACACCATTCAAGTATTTGCGTATTCAATTAGAGTATTCGCTCGAACACAAAATAAACAACACATTTGCAAATAATCGCCATTTCGGCAACGGCTTAAAATTGATGGTTACGGGTGCGTTCTAAAAGTAACGCAATCGGTCCTATATGTAGCTTAAAGCAGCAAAATCGGTATAAATACCGAACACGGCAAGGGTAAAATTATATACCTTTGCCGTGTATTTTTAATCTTCATATCTTATGAAAAAGAGAATTTTCGCACTGCTTTTTCTTGCCGCATATACAACTTTATCGGTATCGGCACAAAATGAGACAGCTCAAATTGACTCTCTCAAACAGCGTATAACCAAACTCGAAAAACGCGCTGCCACTTGGGATAGAATCAAACAACACTTCAAGATTTCGGGATTTATTCAAGCTGCATATTTCGCAGACTTCACCGAAGGTAAAACTGATGCATCATATTTTCGCATTCGCCGTGCGCGTCTTTCGTTGGCGGGCAAAATAGTCGATAACGACAAGGTCGGCAAGGCAGACTACCGCTTGCAGGTCGATTTTGCCGAGAGCCCAAAGATTGTAGATGCGTGGGTGCGCTATCAACCATTCAACCAACTCGGCTTGCAAGTCGGACAGTTCAAAATACCACTCTCGATTGAAAATTCGGAGTATAGTCCTACCAAATTGGAGTTTATTGACTACTCGTTGGTTGTACAGCGTTTGGCGCGTATGAGCAGCCACGATGTTACAGGCATCTCCTCGGCAGGTCGCGATATGGGAGCACAACTTGTTGGAGGTTTCTTCAAGAAGGAGGGTTACAGCATTGTAAACTATAATCTCGCCGTATTCAATGGTTGCGGCATTAACCAAAAGAAGGATAACAACACCAGCAAAGATTTCGTAGGTCGTGTGATGGTTAATCCGATTAAGGATTTAACTCTCGCGGGCTACTACCAATATGGCGAGGGTAACTTCAATGGTTTGTCAGGTGTTGAGAATGGCAAGTTCGTAAAATATCACCGCTACGGAGGTGGCGTGGCCTACAACGGCAAAAATGCCTTTGCTCGTTCGGAGTATATTCGTGGCAATACGGGCGCACTTGTTTCGGAGGGAGCATACGCTCAGGCTGGTTGGAAGTTCCATACCGCAAAGGCGGGTTATGGCTTGGTGGGCGTGCGCTTCGACTACTTTGACGAGGATGTATTGACCAAGCAGCGCGAGTTTAACTACACCGTAGGTGCAGCGTATCAGCCTTGGAAGTATATGCGTCTGCAACTCAACTACACAATTAAGCAGTATCAGCACTTCGGCAAACCACTTACACACGGCTTGTCGGTGATGGTGGTAGGCATATTCTAAACGGAAAACTTTTAATTAGTGAGTAGTGAGTAGATAGTAGTGAGTAGTTAAAAACTTTCAGCGCACCCTTCTTACTAGCCCCTACTAGCCGTTAATAGCCCTTAATTATGTTGCGCCGTGACAAGTTTCGGAGTTCGGAAAACAAACAAAAACACAAACAATATGAAAAACTTTTTCAAACAATTTCTTGTTGAGGATTGGGTGGTAACATTCTTGGCCATTCCACTCCTTGTAATTGCAGGTTTGGCGGGCGAGTTCCCTGCCATCAAAAAGGTTATTGCTATACCTTCAACCCTTGCAACCACAGATGCGTGGATTAGCGTGGGCGTTCTCTTTTTGATTGCGCTCGTGGTGCTATATATCGGTAACCGCCTACTCTCCCGCCCACTCAAAGGGTTGTTTTGGTCGTTCGTGGTGGTATTTGCCGTATCGCTCTTGGCGCAGTATATCGCAAAGATTCCTGCCGTGAAATACTACGGCTTCGAGGCGGTATTCTTCTCTGTTATCTTCGGTCTGATTATCCGCAACTGTTTCCATATTCCGGATTGGCTCAAACCCGCAATTCAGGGCGAATTCTTCATCAAGATTGGCGTTGTCTGCCTCGGTGCTACAATTCTTATTCGTGATTTCCTTACCTCAGGTGCTGCGGGTATCGTGCAGGCGTGTATCGTGGTGACTTGCGTATGGTTATTCGGCTTTTGGCTCTCTCGCCGAATGAAGGTCGAGGAGCGTGCCGGAATGACTATGGCAAGTGGTGTAACAATCTGCGGTGTGTCGGCTTGTATCGCAACGGGTGGCGTAACAAAAGTGCAAGAGAAACACCTCTCTTATATTATCTCGGTGGTGCTGATTATCGCCGTACCGATGATTTACCTAATGCCACTGTTGGCAAAGTGGATCGTGCCACTTTTGAACGATAATGTGGCGGTGCAGAATGAGATTATGGGTGCTTGGATTGGTGGCACGGTCGATACTACAAGTGGCGTAGCGGCTGCCAGCGATATGATAAACGATGCGGCGAACAAGACCGCAATGATTGTGAAGGCTACGCAGAATGTGTTAATTGGCGTTGTGGCGTTCTGCATCGCAACCTACCTCGCATCGAAGGGTGGCGATGGCAAGTTGCACCGCCCGTCTGCAAGCCTTGTGTGGGAGAAGTTTCCGAAGTTCGTGTTGGGATTTGTGCTTGCATCGTTGGTATTCAGCCTCTTGCAGAGCAACCATATATTTCCGGATTGGGAGGCAAAGAAGTTGGCCGAAACATCTATGGCAAAGATCTTCTCGACATTCTTCTTCTCGTTGGCATTTGTCTGTATCGGTATGGACACACGCTTGAAGGATATCGTTTCGAGAGATAACCGCAACATCCTCTACGCCTTCCTCGGCGCGCAGTGTTTCAACATCGTTGTAACCTTCCTTGTGGCGTGGTTGATGTTCGGCGTTGTAAAACCTGCTCTCGGCTGGTAAATTTCCTAAACTATAAACAAAAATGTGTGTCTAATAGTTTTGTACTGACCCCAAAAAGTTGGACAGATTATTAAAAGAATTTATAGGTAAAGAGTTCGGTATTGTACCGGACTCTTTCCGTTTAATTTTAGTTTAATACGGTCGTTATTATAGTAGTTAATATACTTTCGCAACTTACGCT
>JAZSOV010000124.1:0-19690 GCA_045537095.1 Alistipes sp. | reverse complement strand
TATGTAGCGCAAATCTGCGTTGCATAATGTGATTTTCTCAAAACTTTTGAGCTTTTCAACTATCTAAATTTTGCCCCTTCCCAAAAAAATCCACAGCAACAAACAAGCCTGCCTAACAAAAAAACTTGTTAGACAGGCTCTCTATTGCATGTTGCCATTGGTTATTTTCCAATGGCTTTTTTGTGATTGTAGGTTGAAAGATTAGAGCTGATAGTTATAAATAGAGATGTATTTAAATGGCCATTTGCTTTGCATAGATCTCCTCCTTGTAGCTCGATATAGTTCGCGGATGCGCTCTACACTCGCACTGCATTGTCTTTTGCTGTTTATCAATTTGTAAACTCTCGTTCCTCGCCCATAAGATTGTTTATCCTCTCGGCTTCGGCTTCTCGATGCGGAGTTTCTGACCTGGGCGTATGACGGTGGATTTCAATCTGTTCCACTTCATAATATCCTTGACAGAGCATCGGTTGCGCTTAGCTATAAGACCGAGATTGTCGCCGCTGCGCACAGTGTAGATATAGCCCACACCCTCGGCTCGTTTCTTCTCCAAGTTGGCGGGGTTAAGGTACTCTTTCAGGTAGAGTGAATCTTTTGCGTAAATTCTCTTCTCGTTCTCTATGAACTCGCTTGTGTAGCGTATTGGCAGTCGTAGCGAATAGGACCTCTTGTTGGCCGGCACGATATCCAACTTGTATTGCGGATTTAAATCGCGCAGTGTCTCAATCGGAATGTTGAGTGTCGATGCCACCTGTCCGAGGTGCATTACCCGATTTATCGCAACTGTATCTGTGGCAACACACGCAGGAGTTGCTTTCGGCTCGATATTGTGTGCCTGATGATAGGTATAGGCGTATGCTGCCGCGATATATTTCGGCACATATCCGCGTGTTTCGCGTGGCAGGAAGTCGTAGATATCCCAGAAGGTCTTACACTCTGCACCGGCACGAGCCAAGGCTCGATTTACATTGCCGGGGCCACAATTGTAGGCGGCAATGGCGAGTGTCCAATCGCCATAGGCTCGGTATAGGTGCGCAAGGAACTTGCAGGCAGCACGAGTCGATTTTAATACATCGCAACGCTCATCGACTAACGAGTTTATCTCCAAGCCGAGATTTTTGCCTGTGGCCGGCATAAATTGCCATAATCCCACAGCTCCCATGCGCGATGTAGCGCGAATGGATAGGTTTGACTCGATGATAGGCAGGTATCGCAACTCCAATGGCAACCCTGCGGCGTGCAACTCCTCCTCTATAATCGGAAAGTAGTATTTCGATAGAGCCAATACACTCGACAACGAACTCCAACGGCCATTGAGGTATTGGTTGATAAAGTTGCGCACGATGTAGTTGTAGGGTAGGTGTACAGGTGATACCATATCAAGCAATCGTTGCTTGTATAGTGAATCTATGGGCATTGTATCGCTGTTATCATCTTTGCCTGTGTAGGTATCGAAGAATGCCTTTTCGGCTTGTGCTTGGTGGAGTATGTTCCAAGTCTCCACGAGCGAATCAACCTCGGCGGGGGAGTGCGCAAAGCGCAGGGTGTCAATGCGTGGCGCAGGCTTCGGCTCAACCTTGATGGTGTCGGTAACTACTACGCGAATGGTGTCATATATAGGTATAACAACCCTCTCGACCTCTGTTTTTTTGCGTTTGGCTGCGTTGACAGACAGGCACAAGGCGAGAGTGGCGAGCAGTAGGAGAGTTCGTTTAAGCATAGTTAATTGTTAGAATTTCAGACCGAGATTCATGCCGAGTGTAGCTCCACCTCCGCTGTATGGGGACATTCGGTTGTAGGAGTATCCCACAACGGGCGATAGACTTACGCTCAAATCCTTCGATATGTCGTAGTCGCGCAGATGGGCATCAACATGAGCATCCACAATCTGCAATATGTAGAGTCCGGCCGTAAGAATGATACACAAGTCACGGTTACGGCGGTAGCTGTTACGCAGATTTTTGAGGAATGAGGTGTTGTATCGTCCACCGAACTCATCGGGCGAGCCGTTAGGGAATAGATCCGGGTTAGCATCATAGTCGGCCTTTAAACGATAGGCCTTCTTGAATCGTTGATAACCTCGATTGTTCCAATCGATACAATATATCGTGGTGGCAAAACCTCCCACAACAATAGGTACGCGCCAATAACTCTGGTTGAATACCTGACCTGCACCCGGACATATCATCGCAAGTGTTGTTGCCTTATTGATGCGCGACACCTCGTTTGTCGAATACTTGATGCAGGCATCGCCGATGAAGTAGAGATAGGAGGCTATGGTCGTTACCATAAACACCTGCTTCATCGTGTTGTATTTGATCATATCGCGCTGCAAAGCATTCAATTCGGGAGTTCGCAGTAGGCTCTGGTCGGTTATTGCATCGAACTTATTTTTTAGCGGCTTATACTTGCTGTTGCTCCACAAGCAGAGGCCGAGCGAGGCTCCAACCGTACCATAGAGTATAGGCAACTTCCAATACTGCTTGTTGTAGATCTGTCCGAAGCCCGGCATCACGGCCGAGGCGATGCAGACATTGCGCAACGACATCGAATCGCTGATAAATGGGGTACGATTCTCCTTTCGTTCAAGTCGCTTGCGCTGTCTTGCTGTGAGGGAGTCGTTTGCTAATGAGTCGAGGGCGTGTCGTATGCTGTCGCGCGCCATCTCGATACTATCGCGACCAAATATAGACTTGCGCAACGAGTCGGGCAACTGCTGGCGAATATCCTCGCGCACCTTGGTCAATGAGTCGGGCGATATCTTTTTCAGTGTATCGACTAACTTTGCCAATCGCATCGAATCCATACGCGCCTTCTCTACCGAGTCGGGGTAGTAGGCCTGACCACTACGAATGATGGTGCGCTCGCCTGTTCTCTGGCGGCCGAATGGGTTGATTTGCGCATTAGCCGAAAGAGCAAGGCAGACAAAGAGCATGCAGAGCAGAAGAGTTAAACTTTTGCCCTTTGTTATTTGTCTGATATGTAATCCTCTAATCTTCAAAACAAGAAGTTGTTTATAACTTGCTGAATTTCTCTGCAAACTTCTCTATATCCTTGTCAGATGTGAAGTCAATGATGATTTTACCTCCACCGTTCTTGCCTCGTTTGATTGCTATATCCTGCGAGAAGAATTTTTCGAGATGCTCCACCAAGCGACCATACGACTCAGGGTACTCCTCATCAACCACAGGTGTTATCTTTGGTCGTTTCTCTGCTGCAAGGCGTATCATCTCTTCGAGTTGGCGTACCGAAAGGTTGCTCTTAATGCAACGCTTCAACCACGATAGCTGTTTTGTCTTGCCCTCTGCCGATGCAATAGCCTTGGCGTGTCCCATCGAGATAATGCCGCCCTTGATTGCGAATTGTACCTCGTCAGGCAGATTTAGCAGGCGGAGATAGTTGGCTACGGTTGAGCGCTTCTTACCGAGTCGTTCGGCAAGAGCCTCTTGTGTCAATCCGCACTCCTCGATAAGTCGCTGCATACCGAGCGAAATTTCGATGGCATTGAGGTCCTCACGCTGAATATTCTCCACGAGAGCCATTGCGTGAAGCGTGGTATCATCAACCTCGCGGATGTATGCAGGCAAGGCCTCCAATCCTGCCTTCTCGGATGCTCGCCAACGGCGTTCACCGCTGATGATGATATATTTGTCGCCACTGCGCTTAACTGTTATCGGCTGAATGAGCCCTAACTGGCGAATTGATTCGGCCAACTCTTCGAGAGCCTCCTCATCAAACTCGGTACGAGGCTGCGTAGGATTCGGAACGATATCCGCGATACGGATTTCGCTCATCTCCTCCATCGGCTTTGCCTTAACCTCTATATTCTCGCCGAATAAAGCACTTAAACCTTTGCCTAATCCCTTTTGTTGTTTCATTATTTAGTTGCTTTTTTACGATTTCTCTTTAAGAACTCCTTTGCCAAGAGGAGATAGTTTGTCGCTCCGCTTGCCGAGGCATCATAGAGCATAATAGGCTTTCCGTGAGATGGCGCTTCACCTAAACGGATATTTCGCTGAATTATTGTGTCGTAGGCGAGTTGTCCGAAGTGTTCGCGCACCTCGTTTGCCACTTGATTGTTCAGGCGGTTACGCATATACATTGTGAGCAAGAAGCCCTCGATTTCGAGAGAAGGGTTGAGGTTGCCTTTGACAATCTTAATGGTGTTTAGCAACTTGCTTAATCCTTCGAGCGCAAGGTATTCACACTGCACGGGAATAAGCACCGAGTCGGCTGCCGTAAGGATGTTTACGGTTGTAAAACCGAGCGATGGTGAGCAATCTATGAAGATGTAATCGAACTTGTCTCGCACGCTATCAACTATACTCTTTACGACATGGTGGCTGTTCTCCATTGCGGGAAGTTCGGTGTCGGCCGCTACGAGGTCGATGCTCGAAGGCAATACCCACAGATTTTTGATATCTTCGCTGCGGAGCATCACCTCCTCGGCTGTGCGCGAGCCTGTGATACACTCGTAGATGCCTTCCGAATTGATGTCGAAACCGAGCCCCGAAGTTGCATTTGCCTGCGGGTCTGCATCGATGAGAAGCACCTTCTTGCCCAGCAGGGCAATTGAAGCCGAGAGGTTTATCGCGGTAGTGGTCTTTCCTACACCGCCCTTTTGGTTTGCCAATGCGACAACTTTACCCATATATCTTCTATCCTTTGTTCGTAGCTATTATAAATAATAATCGGGCAAATTTAGTAAATTTAATTTGATTTACACAAATAAACTTTCGCTTTTGCGCGAAAATGATTAACTTCGCCCTCGAAAAGTGTATTGATAAAATGGACAAGAGTACCTATATGCGAAGATTTCTTACTATCGGCGATATGGCGTTTATGCTATTGCTTTTCTTTGTGTCGCAGGTGATTGTCGGCTCGATATTGAGAAACTTCGGTTTTATCCCGCCTGAAACCTCTTTTGTTGATGCGGTCGATATCGAAACCTACATGAATGATCAGGAGGCTCTCGGCCGATATACGGCACTTGTCTATCCGCTTTCAATGCTCTCCTCGATAGTGGTGCTGTGGATCTATGTTCGCCTGCGAGGTGGTAAGCGTGCTATCCATATAGATCACTCTGCTTCGGGCTTCAATCCGAGCGTAGTGCTGGTGGGTGTGCTGTGGTTGCTTGCTGCGCAGATTTTGCTCGAACCACTTATATCCTATCTGCCTCAGAGCGAAGGACGAGGCCTTGGTCGTGGTTTTTGGGCGTGTTTTACGGCGGTGGTATCTTCGGCAATATTGGAGGAGTTGCTGTGTCGAGGTCTGCTTTTCGAGGTGTTGCATAGACGAATGGGCGTGAAGATGTCGATACTCTTCTCATCGCTCTTTTTTGGTTTGATACATGTTGAAGCAGCTACGGCTGTTGTGGCTGTTGTTGCGGGTATCATATTCGGAGTTTTGTATGTGCGTACCGCTTCGCTCTATGCAACGATTATTATCCACTCTATAAATAACGCTATGGCCTTTGCGCTGATATGTTTCGGTGTGGGTGATATGTCGCTATATGATATCATCGGAGGTGGTGCTATCTATTGGTCGATTTACGGTATTGCAGCTGTCATATTTGTAGCATGCAGTGTCGAAGCCTACTTCAAAGTATTCAGAAAGAGAAATAAAATGAGAGAATAGAGGAATGAAGAAACGAGTATTTTTGACAGGAGCTACGGGTGTTATGGGCTCGGCAGGTCTTGCCGAGTTGTTTGCCAAACGCGATAAATTCGATATTACGGTGTTGGTACGCGATACTAAACACAATCGTCAAAAAATGGCGAAATATGGCGATGCAATTCGCATTGTCTGGGGCGATTTGATGAATTATGACGATGTTCTAAATGCGACATCCGGTGCGGACTATGTATTGCATGTCGGCGGTATGGTTTCGCCACGCGCAGACTACAAACCGAAGAGCGTAGTCAGAGTGAATACCGCGGCTGCCGAAAATGTTGTGAAAGCTGTTAAGGCTCAGCCGAATAGCGACAATATAAGAGTCGTCTATATTGGCAGTGTAGCCCAGACGGGCGACCGCCGTGAGCCTCTGCATTGGGGGCGTACAGGCGATCCTATTTTTCCTTCGATATTCGACTACTACGCTATTTCAAAATGTCGTGCAGAGCGCATTTTTGCAGAGTCGGGATTGAAGCATTGGGTGAGTCTTCGCCAGTCGGGAATACTCTATCCTGCGATTCTCAAAAATATGGATCCGATAATGTTCCATGTGCCTATTCGTGGAGTGTTGGAGTGGGCTACCGTTGAGGATTCGGGACGACTGTTGGCTAATGTCTGTGGCGATGATGTTCCGGAGGAGTTTTGGTGTAAATTCTATAATATCGGTAGTGGTGCGGAGTACCGTTTAACGAACTACGACTTCGAGTGCTACCTACTCAAATCCATAAACTGTCCTGCACCTGAAAAGATGTTTGATGTGAAGTGGTTTGCTACGCACAACTTCCATGGTCAGTACTATTTCGACTCTGATAAGTTGGAGGAGTACCTCCACTTCCGCGCAAATGTGCCTGTCGGGGAGTATTTCAAGCAGATGGCAAGCACGCTGCCTTGGTTCTATTCGTTAGCCAAACTTGCCCCTGCGTGGGTGCTAAAACCCGTTATGCGATATATCGCGAACGACAAGATTTTCGGTACTCTCGGTTGGCTGAAAACAAACAATGAACAGCGTATAAAGGCCTACTTTGGCTCGCGCGAGGAGCGTGATGCTATCGGCTCATGGGCAGAGATGCGGGATATCCATCTTGCGGGCGAGAAGGAGGCGGAGCGCTTAAATCATGGTTACGATGAGTCCAAGCCTCTTGCAGAACTCGATATCGAGGATATGCGCCAAGCGGCAGAGTTCCGAGGAGGAAAGTGCCTGTCCGAAACAATGGCGAAGGGCGATTTGGCTACAAAGTTGGAGTGGGAGTGTGCCTTCGGGCATCGCTTCGAGGCTTCGCCTGCATTGGTGTTGCTCGGAGGTCATTGGTGCGATGAGTGCATGCCGGCACCTTGGCGATTCGATGAGGAGGCGAAACGCAATCCGTTCCTTGCGCAGGTGTGGAGTAAGATGCGACCAAATGGCGATGGCGGGCAACAATACGGCACTGCCACACCGGAAGATTTCTTGTGATAAGCCGCAATCTGTGGCATATCCCAAAAAGCAATAGGACTTGGGCTGTACGCTTTTGTACTATCCCAAGCCCTATTCTTTTGCGATACACCACATCTCACGACTTCTGACAAGAAATTGGGAATTGATAGTTCGCAAAACCGAAAACAATAAACTTTCAGCGCCCCCTTACTAGCCCTTACTAGCCTTTAACAACCCTTAATTTCGTCTGCGCCTTCCTCACCGTCAGAGTTCTCATCAATCTCTTTCTTACAATAAAATTGTAATTCTCTCGTTTTATTTCGTGAAATTTACTATCTTTGCGAGTTGTATGCGTAGATTTTGCGAAATATTGGTTGCTATTCTCTCGCTCGCGTGTGTGTGGGCGTGCAACTCGTGGTCTGGCTATAAGGCAGATGATGAGATGATTGCGCGTGTCGGCACAGCCTATCTCTATCGCTCTGAACTCTCATCCTCAATGCCGAGTGGTATTGCGGGAGCCGATAGCATAAACTTTTCGCAAGCCTTCATCGAGAAGTGGATTGTCGGACAACTCAAATTGCAAGAGGCCGAAAAACTCTTCTCTCAATCGGAGTCCGATATAGATCGTTTGGTCGAGGAGTATCGCAGGTCGCTGTTGGTGCATCGACTCGATCGCCACTATCTCGAAGCGGAGCCTTGTGGCGAGATTACCGACAAGGATATTGCCTCCTACTACAATGCGAACAAGTTGAACTTCCGCATTTCGCAACCTATGGTCAAGGGTGAAATCTTTGCCGTAGATGAGAAATTCCGCCGCCGCGAGCAGTTGTTGAAATGGTTCGAATCGGGCAAGGCCGAGCATCGTGAGGACTTTGTAGAGTCGTGTCGCAAGAATAATATGATGTATCTGCAATTTGATGAATGGGTGTCGTTTTCGGACTTTTTGAGCAATCTGCCGTTGTTGCGCACTGCCAAGAATAACGAACTACTCGGCAATCGCAAGACGCAGCGAATACATCACGACAAGACCTACTACTACTTTCGCATTACGAATGTATTACGAGCGGGCGATACGATGCCCATCGAAATGGCCAAGGAGAATATTCGACAGATATTGATAAATCGCCACTGTATGGGGGTGCTAAACCGTCAAGAGGAGCGCATCAAGAGCAATGCTCTCTCATCCGGACACGCCAAAATCTATGAATAGATTTAATGTAGAATTAAGAATTGAAAATGCAAAATTAAAAAGCCAATGGCCAATGGCTAATGGCTAAAAGCCAAAATATGAAAAAGTTACTCTCGATATTGATTTGTACGCTTGTGGTTGTTTCGGCAGTAGTTGCCGAGAAGCGTTTTGTGATGCTCGATAGGGTTGTTGCCGTGGTTGGTAACTCTTCGGTCAGCTACTCCGATATGAAGCAGGCTGCCAAGATGATTACTGAGCAGCGCCGCAGCGAGCGATACACCTCGGATCGTTCTGCCGAGAGCGAGGCTCTCGAAAATATGATGATGCAGAAATTGCTCTACAATCAGGCTCTACTCGACTCTGTTGAGATAAGTCAGAGCGAGGTGTCGCAGCGTGTGGAGCAGCAGGTGCAGGCTATGGTGGATCGTGAGGGTTCGATTACCGCGTTGGAGAAGCGAACTCATATGGCAATATACCATATTCGCGATCTCTTCCGCCGTCAGTTCGAGGAGCAAGCCTATGCGCAAGCTATGCAGCAGACTGTAATTAGCAAGACCAAGATTGTTCCGGGCGAGGTGGAGCGTTACTACAACTCTATGGATAAGGATAGCCTTCCGATTATTGCCGAGCAGTATATGTACGCACAGATTACTATGTTTCCGAAAAATATGAAGGAGGCAAAATTGCGCACTCGTGAGCGTTTAATCGAGATGCGCGAGCGTATCGTTACGGGCAAAACTCGCTTTGCGACATTGGCGCGAATGTACTCGGCGGATGGCTCTGCTATTCAGGGCGGAGAGTTGGAGCCGGCGCCATTGTCGGGCTTTGTAAAGCCATTTGCCGATGCTTTGGGCGAGTTGAAACCCGGTCAGGTATCGGAGGTTGTCGAGTCGGAGTTCGGTTTCCATCTAATTCAACTTATAGACAAGAAGGGGCAACTCTACCACTGCCGTCATATATTGTTGCGCCCCACATTTACGGTAGACGAGATTATCGCTCCGATGCGCGACTTGGATAGCCTTGTAAACCTTATCAAGAAAGACTCCTTGTCATTTGAGGAGGCTGCACGCAAACACTCTGACGATAAACACTCCAAGCAGAATGGAGGAGTAGTTACCAATCACGACCTCTTGGAGCGTTACTCGGCATACGATGCCAAGCTTACCGCTACGAAGTTCTTGAAGGAGGATTTCGGAGCTATGGGCGGCAAGAGTATCGATGACTACAATGCCATTCGCCGTTTGCGCGAGGGTGAGATGTCGGCTCCATTCCGTTCCCACGATATGATGGGTAACGAATTGGTAAAGGTGGTTAAACTGTTGAAGGTCTATCCTGCGCACAATGCCTCGCTCGAAGAGGACTATCTACGCTTGGAGCAGATGGCCTTGGCGAATAAGCAGGAGCGCGAATTTAAGGAGTGGCTCGATAAGAAGATTGCTTCGATGTACATCTACATCGCTCCTGAGTTCCGCAATATGGAGTTCGAGAATAAGAATTGGGTAAAGAATAGTAAGTAGAGGTGAGAAGAAGAGTAGTTGCCATATTGGTATCGCTCGTGGCGTTAGCGAGTTTGGTCTTTGCAGGAAGCACAGGCCTCCCTTCGCTCTCCATGGAACCGCAGCCTCCGCAGTATGCCGAGCGACCATCCATATCGGGCAAGACTCCTAAACGCGATTATGTTGAGATGAAGTCCGATGAGGGCTGGCAAATGGAGTATCAGGGCAAGAAGATTATGGTTGTTGTGGGCAACTTTGCAGCGCATCACAACGGTACTGTGATTACGGCAGATAGTGCTGTGCGCTACAATGAACGACACATAGAATGCTTTGGAAATGTCCTAATAAATCGCGGTTCGACCTACATTTACGGTGATCGTGCCGACTATAATGGCAATACCAACGAGGCGAAGGTCTACTCGAAAATTGTGAAGGTTGTCGATGGTAATGCCACGCTATTCACTTACAACTTCTCGTTCAATACGAAAACCAATATTGGTCAATATTCGGGAGGTGGTGTTTTGATGAGTGGCGACAATATTCTCGAATCGGATAGGGGCTATGTCTATACGGATACAGACGAGATTATATGCGTTGATCGCGTGCAGATGCGCAACAACGATTACGATATGATGGGCGACTCGGTAGTCTATAACACCAAGACCGATTTCGCGCAGTTCTTCACCCATACCAATATCTGGAACAAGAGCAAGGATGGAAATAGTGCTAATGATGACTATCTCTATGCCGACCGTGGCACCTTCGACAAGCGCAATCAGCTTTATACGCTGACACTCAATGGCTACATTCTTACAAAGGATCAGGAATTGCTATGCGATACACTCGACTATTATCGTGATAGCGGTTATATGCGCCTCAAACGCAATATCCAAATAGATGACCGCACGCAGAAGATGATTATCTTCGGCGATTGGGGCGAGTATTGGAAGGAACCGGGTAATGTCTTTGTTACGAAGGATCCGTCAATCATCAGCTACGACCTTTCGCAGGGCGACTCTCTCTTTGTGCGTTCCGATTCGATGTTTCTCTACACTCGCTATCCGATCCGCGAGAAGATAGAACAGGCTCGTAAGGACTCGTTGGCGCAGGCTGCCAAGAGCGAAACAACGACCGATAAGGGTGTGGTGGCGGACTCGGCTGCGCTTGCCAAAAAGCAGGCTATGGAGAATAAAATGGCCGACAGAATGAAGGCGCGAGCTCCGAAAACAAATGATGCCGAGCGTGAGAAGGCAGAGATGGAGCAAAAGCACAATCGTGATCGCAAACGCAATCGAACTGCATCTGCGGAGCGAGAGGAGCGAATATCGAATGTATCGAGTGCGCCGAAGAGTAGTGCAGCATCGACAAACTCTTTGCCTGCATCATCAACCACAGATACCACTAAGGTTGCTACCGATACCACGAAGGTTGCACCAAGGATCAAAAGTAAGTCGGAGTTGCGCCGTGAGTTGATAGACTCTCTAATCAGGGATACTATAAATCCTCGTTCTGAACTCTTGGCAAAGCTCCTCAAAGAGGAGGCGGCCGAGATAAATAAGATCGTGAAGGCGGCAATTAAGGAGGAACAACTTAAACGCAAGGCGGAGCGTGCTGCCATACTTGCGGAGCGACACTCCCTCTATGTGAAACTGCTTGGCGAGGCAAAGGTGCGCGATGCCGAGCGCAGACGCGTAGAACGAGAGATAGAAAAGCGGGTAAATGATAGTTTGAAGCGCGTGAATGACAGCTTAAAACGCCTTGCCAAGATTAAGCCGGATAGTACCAAACTCGATACCCTTAAACTCGATACACTCAAACTTGACTCTGTTAAGGTCGATAGCATAAAGGTTGATACAGCGAAAGTTGATAGTGTCAAAGTTGACTCTGTCAAAGTAGATTCTATCAAAACAGATTCTGTGAAGATTGATAGCATCAAAACTGACTCTGTCAAGGTCGATACCACAAAGGTCGATTCGCTTGCTAAGTTCGACACCATGACAGTCAAGCAGGTTAAGGCATACTTCAAAGCAATATACGACAAGGAGAAGGCCGAGGAGGAGCGCATAAAGCAGGATTCGCTCGAAGCCAAACTCGACCGTATAGGTTTGGCGCGTCAGGCCAAGCGTACCGAGCAGTACAAGAAGTGGGCTCGCCGCGACTCGATATATATGGCTAAGGCGCAGGAGCGAGCCGATGAGCAGTTGCGCCGTAAGTTGGCACGACAGGAGAAGCGTGGTATCTTTATCCAGATGGCCGACTCTTCCGAGTTGCGTATTGTCGATTCGATATTGTTGGCAGAGTTTGGACCACTCGACAGCATTGTAGGTTATCGCCTCGACTCCATAATCGCGATTCTCTATCCAAAGGCTCTTCCATCGCCTACCGAGATAGCTAAGGAGCAGGCCGAAAATATAGATTCGCTCTATCGTGAGGTCAAGGCTTACAGCCGAGTGAAGATCTATCGCAAGGATTTCCAATCTGTCTGCGATTCTCTCGCCATGACCTCTGTGGACTCGATTGTGCACCTCTATAAAGCACCTGTATTGTGGAATGGTAACAGCCAAATAACGGCTGAGATTATGCACCTTATCACTCGCAACAGCCAGCTTGTTCAGGCCGATTTCGAGGGTAAGCCACTCACCGTATCCGAAATTGATACGGCTCACTACAATCAGGTAACAGGTAAAGAGATGACAGCCCTCTTCCGCGATAATCAGATCTATCGCAACGATGTTAAGGGTAATGTGCAGACCATCTACTATATGCAGGAGGATAACTCTCCTGAGATTACTCTGATGGCATATATCGAGGCGGGCGATATGACCTCCTATATCGAGAATCAGCAGGTTGTGGGTATTACCTATCGTGGTAGTCCTACCTACACATTCTATCCTATGGACAAGATTCCGGAGTCGCAACCTACCAAGTTACCAAACTTCACTTGGGAGGCCTCACGCCGTCCATCGCAAGATAGTGTATTTACTCGTACTATCCACCCTTCACAGCGAATAGAGAAGCGCGCTCTTCGCAAGCCGCTATTCCCTATCAACGCTCTTTTGCAACAACGCAAAGCCGACTATATCCGCCGACACGAATGGCGAGATCGTACCGATACATTGACTTATGAAACGATTGAGTGGTTGGAGTCACTAAAATCGTTCTAAAATCGTTCTGACGAGCTCTTTTTGCACAAGAGCATCGGTCGCCAAAATTAGAAGAGTGAGTAGAGAGTAGAGAGTAGAGAGTAGTTGAAAAAACTTTTAATTTTTAATTTTTAACTAAAAACGATGAAGAGATTTATGATTATTGCCGCACTTGTATTGTCGGCATTGGCATTTAACTCCTGCGAGGAGGACAGATGGGGCTTCGATAACAAAGTTGTCTTTTCGGCAGCCGGAGGCGAGGAGGATGTTGATGGAGATGCTGCAATTTACAACCTCTCGATTGGTACCTATGGCGGAGATGAGAAAAATGCTGTTGAGGTTGCAGGCGTATTGACTGTTACCTACGATTGGCTCACAGCGACTGCGGTGAAGGGCTCTGATGAAATTCACCTTATCGCATTGCCAAATAGAACAGGCAAGCAGCGTAAGTTGGTGGTCTATGGTGCGATAGATAATAGATTTACGGATATTACGGTAGTACAAAACAAATAATATATAGGTGTTATGGAGATTAAAAGCACATTCGACCACATGAACATAAATGTTACCGACTTGGATCGCAGTATGTCCTTCTACGAGAAGGCTCTCGGTTTGAAGGAGGTAAAGCGTAAGGAGGCCGCTGATGGCTCGTTTATCCTTGTCTATCTGGGTGATGATAGTGGTCGTTTCTTCTTGGAACTCACTTGGTTGCGCGACAAGGAGGGTAACTACGAGTTGGGCGACAACGAAACCCACCCCTGCTTGCGTGTGGATGGCGACTACGATGCTATTCGCGAGTACCATCGTGAGATGGGATGTATCTGCTACGAAAATCACAAGATGGGTTTGTACTTCATAAATGACCCTGACGATTATTGGATTGAGATTTTGCCAAAGAAGCACTAAACAATGGATAGAGAGATTGAGCTGGCAATTGAGGTACTGCGTAAGGGTGGTATCATTCTCTATCCCACCGATACTGTGTGGGGTATAGGTTGCGATGCAACAAATGAGGAGGCTGTTGCTAAAATCTACGCCTTGAAGCGTAGCGAGGATAAACACGCGATGTTGGTTTTGTGTCGCGATGCCGATATGGTGGTGCGCTATGTCGATAAGGCTCCGGGTATAGCCTTCGAGGTTATGGAGATGGCGACCAAGCCGCTGACGCTTATTCTGCCGGGTGCTACGGGGTTGGCGAAAAACCTTATCCCAGAGGCAAAGACTCTCGGCGTGCGCGTTCCCGACCACGAATTTTGTTACAAGCTACTGCGTAAGTTCGGCAAGCCAATTGTCTCGACCTCGGCAAACATATCGGGCGAGCCTACACCACGCAGCGTGCGCGATATCTCGAAGGAGATTATCGAGGGTGTCGATTTTATGGTGAATCCTCGTTTTCAAGGTCGCCCTACTGGACAGCCAAGCTCGATTATCGCCTTTGGCGAGCGAGGCGAGGTGAAGATTATTCGCGAGTAGTAGGGCTCTCGGCTGTGCGCTCTGCACGAGGCATAGAGAGAATAATAGCTAACATACCCGAAAATATCAAGACCGCACCGACAATGTTGGTGCGGTCTATTATGCTCTGTCCGCGCACCAATGCCAAAACAGAGGCAACGATAGGTTGCAGATAGCGATAGATGGCTGTATGCGCAGCGGTGAGATGCTCCGAGCCAATATAGAGCAGATACATCGGCAGTGTCGAGCCAAAGAGAAGAATATAGCCCACCTCAATAAGGTTGGCGTACGATAGTTGTAGTCGGCTGATTGTCGGTATCGTATCGACCAATAGAGGTAGTGCGAGTACAACGCCAATAAGATAGTACCAACCCATAACTTTGACAACTCCGTGCCGTTGTAGTACAGGGGTAATGAGAACTGTATTTACCGCAATCGACACCACTCCGCACAACACGAGTGCATTGCCATATCCCTCGCCACCCTCGTCAACAAGTGTGCGCCCTCGGTTGAACAGAATTACAGCAACACCTAATAGGGCGATGAAGATACCCACTTTCTCGCCCCGTCTTGCACGGCGCGAGTGTACAATAATAGCGGTTATAAATGTGAATACGGGACCTATGGTTGCTATAGTTGAAGCATCTATGGGGTTGCTGTACGATGCGCCCATCATCAACATATACCACCACCCGAAGATTACGAGCAGAGCTACGATAAATATCGAGCCGAAGTCGTTGAGCGACAGGCGGAAGAAACGACCTTGCAGTAGTGCTGTGGGGGTGAAGATAACTACCGAGAAGAGCAACTGCATCGCAAAGAGCTGTTCGAAATGCAATGCTCCGTGCAATAGCGATACATATATAGAAAACGACACTCCGAAGAGGATATTTGCCACCACGAGGGCTATGTTGTAGCGCAACTTACCCATAATAGCAGGGTATAGCGCAAAATACGAGCCAATCTCTCGGCTATTCGTTTTCGATTAGTTGTTCCAAATAGCCCACGAGGCTTCTGCTTGGGCGTAAAACATTGTCAAACCGTCAATTGTACGAGCACCTCTCTCGGCTCCGAGTTGTAGGAACTTGGTTTGACGAGGGTTGTAGACGCAGTCGAATAGGGTGTGTTTGGCAGAGAGTGCCGAGTAGGGTAGTGCTGGCGCACTATCCACATTTGGAAACATTCCGAGAGGCGTGGTATTTACTATGATGTCGCACTCTGCGATGAACTCTTCTGTTAGGTTGTTGTAGGTCAAATCGGCCGAGCCCTGCGTGCGGGATACAACCTTAACCGCTGCACCACCCGTGCGTAACACATATTGCACCGCCTTCGATGCTCCTCCCGTACCGAGAACGAGCGCCTTTGCCCCTTCGAGCACAACCCCTTCGAGCGACTTGCGAATACCTATAACATCGGTGTTATAGCCCTCCAAACCATCGGGTGTAACCTTTACGCAGTTTACCGCACCAATCTCCTGCGCCTCCTCGCTGATAGCGGCGAGCAACGGCATAATGGCCTGCTTGTGGGGAATGGTAACATTGAAACCCGAAAGCTCTTCGCAGTGTGGCAATACCTCCTCTGCGTTTTCGATAGGCAGCGGTGTGTAGTCCGCATCAATGCCCTCTGCCGAGAACTTTTCGGCAAAGTATTTGGCAGAGAGCGAGTGTCCGAGTGGAAAACCTATCAGTGCAAAGTGCTTCATAAAGCTCTTGAATTACTTATGCTTGTTTTAACTCTTCGACCAATTCGTTGATTGTGCGCATCTCCTTCGGTATGTTGATACGCTGCGGGCAGTGCGACATACAGTGGTTGCAGCCAATGCAGTGGTCGGCTTGTCGCATTCGTTCCACCTTCTTGTCGTAGCCTATAAGCCACCTTCTTCGAGCCTTGCGGAACTCGGTATCTTTGTTATCGCTATTAGGCAGCAAATCCTCGGCAATGCTGTTGTTGTAGTAGCCGAATACCGATGGAATATCAATTCCGTAAGGGCAAGGCATGCAGTAGTTACAACCCGTACAAGGTATGGCGTTCAAGTCGCAAATAGCATCGGCCAATCGCATAAGCATATCGTTCTCCTCCTGCGTAATAGGTCGCAAAGGCGAGAATGTACGACAATTCTCTTGCAGATGCTCCATATAGGTCATTCCACTCAACACGGTGAGAATCTTTTCGGGAGTACCGGCATAGCGGAACGCCCACTCGGCAGGAGTAGCGTTGATATCCATACGCTTCATCTCGCGCAGAATATGCGTTGGCTGCTTAGCCAAACGACCACCCAACAATGGCTCCATAATTACGACAGGTATACCGCGTTTCTCCAACTCAGCATAGAGGTAGGAGGCGTTTGTGTTTCGAGCCTTCTGCACCTTGGCGTGATTCCAATCGAGGTAGTTGAGCTGTATCTGCACGAAGTCCCAATGGTACTTGCCCTCATCGTGCCAGCGAAGCAACATATCGAAGATATTTACATCGCCGTGGTACGAAAAACCGAGGTTGCGGATACGCCCCTCCTTTTTTTGCTCGACTAACCAATCGAGGATACCGTTGTCCATATATCGCCCATAGAAGGTCTGCATCGAATCTTTCCCTTTCGATGTTCCACCAACGCTATGCAGCAGCAGGTAATCTACATAGTCGGTCTGTAAATATTCGAGTGAACGCTCGAACATAGCTATCGACTCTTTGCGAGGCCAAGCACTCTGCGAGAAGTTGCTCAACTTGGTAGCTACGAAGTAGCTGTTGCGAGGATGTCGCGCGAGGGCAATGCCTGTCGCCTTCTCGGATAGTCCTTTGCAATATACAGGAGCCGTGTCGAAGTAGTTTACTCCGTGAGCGAGAGCATAATCTACTAGTTCGTTTATGCGCTCTTGGTCTAATTCGTATGGAGCACCCTCCTCGACCTCTCTCTGTGGCAGACGCATCATACCATATCCCAACAACGACACCTTGTCGCCACAGTTAGGATTTGAGCGTGTGGTCATCTCTGCATTGCCACCCTCGGCAGCAGAGCCACTCTTATCTTTGCAGGCAGTGAGTAGCAACGATGTGCCGGCCACTGCACTTGTAATATGTTTGATAAATTCTCTTCTGTCCATAATTACTCTTTGTGATGGGTGGTATAACCTTCTACATAAATAGCACTGAATGGGCGAGCAGGACATATATATTCACATTCGCCACAACCAATGCATCGCTCGGCATCAATGGTCGGAACCTTCACTGTGCGGCCATCAGAGGTGGTGTAATCCACCATCAAGATAGCCTCGGCTTGACAATTGCGTGCGCAGGCACCACACTTGTCGCCCTTGGTTACAGGGATACAATTTTCAGCAATCCATACGGCACGACCAATGCGGATAGCGGTCTTATCTTCCGCATCTATGGCGCGAATGGCTGCGGTCGGACACACCTGCGAGCAGCGGTTACACTCCGGTCGGCAGAAACCGCGCTCGAACGACATCTCAGGCTGCATAAAACGCATAGGGTCCAACGATGGACGCAAAACATTGTTTGGACAAGCACTCACGCATAGCTGACACGCTGTGCAGTGCTTTTGCATATTACGAGCCGATATTGAGCCGGGAGGTGTAAGTGATGTTGTGCGGCGAGGTGCCTTTTTATCCTCTATCTCTGCCAATCCTCCATCTACCTTGATTTTAGCTTGTGCCATAGCTGCCGAGCTGACAGCCAAAAGGGCTCCGGTCAGCATAGCACGCCTTTCGGGCGAGGCGGGCTTATCGCTTGTTGTGTCCTTAACCTTATCAACCTTCTTGGTTCGTAAGTTAAACGGCTTGTAGTGTAGTGCATCGCGGTTACACTTGTCGATGCAGTCGCCACACGCTACACAACGCGAGTAATCGACCTTTCCCGACTTGGCATCAATCGCTGCTGCCTTGCAATTCTTCTCGCACAGAGTGCATTTGTTGCACTTCTCCTCGTCTACCTGTATGCGTAGTAGCGAGAAGCGAGCAAAAAACGATAGTATTGTTCCTACGGGGCAGACGGTATTGCAATATGTTCTTCCATTGCGCCACGCCAATACGCCGAGAAGTACCAAAGTGAGCAACGCTACAACCAGTGTAGTTACACTTCGCAACCAAAGTTCCGCTTTGGGTATAAGATACCACTCAAAATGGGTGTCTACCAATGCCAAGGCATTTTGGAGTAGGTCGTAAAGAGGTCTGAATATAGAATTTACGATGCGTCCGTAAGCCGAGTATGGTGCAAGCAGCGTTGTTACAGGGGCAAAGCCTACGATAAGGCAGACGATAAATGCAGCCAATACCGAGTAGCGCAACCACCTCTTCTCCGCGGAGTAGGAGTAGCGATTTTTCTTCTGCTTCTTACCGAACCAACCGAAGATGTCCTGCATTATACCCAATGGGCAGACAACACTACAATAGAGGCGGCCAAAGATGAGCGTCAGCACAATAAGTATGACCAAGACCGCAAAATCTAAGGCAATCAAAGCGGGTAGGAACTGCACCTTTGCTACCCAGGCAAACCATAAGTTAAACTGCCACCCTATACCGAGAAAGAGCAGGGTAACTGCTGCAAAAAAGAGCGTAGCTAACGCGATGCGTGTTGTACGCAGTAGATTAGATTTGTATTTCATAATACGCGCGGTATATTTTGTAAAATTTCTACACATTCTTCAACGCTTTCGATGCCCTCCAATCGGGTATCCATGGGACACATACCCGAATTTTCGCGATTGCGAATCATCGGGACCTCCTTGGTGGCAAAGATTTTTATTCCCGCCTTTTCAAATATCTTGCGTGCGGGAGTGCATAAAACATTTGTATGTACCTCGACCACTCCGCAGTAGGTCATCAGCGATGCCGCAGCCTTGCCAATAATCTTATCCGCCACGATGGCACCTTTGAGGCGTTCGGGTTGTGAGGCTACCAATGTGAGCAAATCCTCTATTCCACGATTGGTGTGGGTAGTGAGCGAGTCGTTGTTGTAGACAAGAAGGCTCAATCCCTGCTCGTTGAGCATTTCAAGCATCTGTTCCCCTGTGGAAGGCTGTGCCTTCTTTTGGAAATTACAACTTGTTATTACGGCTACTACCAAAATAACAATGATAAGGAATCTCTTCATGTGCAAATTTTAGTAAATTCAATGTAAAGATAGTGAAAAAGTTTTAACCTCCAAAAAAAACAATAAGAGTGTCCAAAAATGTACTGACCCCAAAAAGTTGGACAGATTATTAAAAGAATTTATAGGTAAAGAGTTCGGTATTGTACCGGACTCTTTCCGTTTAATTTTAGTTTAATACGGTCGTTATTATAGTAGTTAATATACTTTCGCAACTTACGCT
>JAZSOV010000057.1:0-3203 GCA_045537095.1 Alistipes sp. | reverse complement strand
AAATATATCTATGTAGCAGTTCCTGCCGGCACTTATGACGAGTTGTATGTAACCTTGAATGACGATAATTTCGGTGTGATGTACGCAACCGTAAAGGCTGGCGACAGCAAGCCACTTACAGCAGGTAATGTTCGTGAGTTCTCTTCGGATATTGTTTACGAGCCTATGAGCACCACCGATAAGTTTATTATCGCAAATTACGGCGACCTTATGATGTTCAAGCAGGATGTTGAGGCAGCCGAGGCAACTCTTGCAAATGCCGATGCTACCGATGAGGAGAAGGCAGCTGCAACTGCAACATTGTCGAAGCCTGCCGTTGTGGTAGCAGATATCAATATTCCTATATCGAGTCCGTTGGTTGGCGATTGGTCTGCAATCAATGCTCCGCACTACACTGGAGGTTTCGAGGGCAACGGCTACGCTGTTATCTTCGACAAGAATTTTATTGATAATAACGAGCCTACAAAGCCTCTCTTCGACACCGTGGCAACATCTATCAGGGGTATCCACCTCCGCAATGTAAATATCATCGAAAAAACCAATCCGAATGTGGGTGCTTTGGCTCGCGTTGTCGACAACGCCGAGGCGGTGGTATCTCACTGCTCGGCCGAGGGTACTATCTCGGTAAACTCGGATGGTTCGCTTACAGCAGATACCTTCTACACCGCAGGTCTTGTGGGCTACACCACTTCGACACAGACATTCTCCAACCTCCGCAGTGCTGTGGATATCACAGTAGCAGGAACCATAAATGGCAAGTACGCAGTTTGCGGCGTGGTAGGTAACACAGGTGGCGCACTCGAAAACGCAACCAACCTTGGCACTATCACTTACGATGCATCTGCTACCGGTGTTATCTATCTTGCAGGTGTATGCTATTATGGCACCATATTCAACAATTGCAACAATGGAGATGGTACCGTAAAGGCCGGAACAACGACAAAGCGTGGTTCTATACTTATTAAAAGTAATGTAACAACTACTCCTTGTATCTCTGGTGTTGCAGGCGAAATATCGGGTATGTCTAACTGCCACAATTACGGAGATATAACTCTGGATAGCGATATTGATAGTAGTAGTAGTGTGTATATTGGCGGTGTTGTACGACAGGTAAAAGTCGATAACTGCCTTATGGTGAACTGCTCTAACAGAGGCAATATTAGTATTCTGAAGAAGGTTGGCAGTAGTGGCAATTTGATAGTTGGAGGTATTATGTGTTGGACGGTTGCAAAGAAAGCTGCAACAATCGAAGATTGCACCAACTACGGAACAATAACCCTTGGTGAAAATTTTGAAGCTAACAATGTGGGCATTCAAATTGGTGGCATCATATCAAAATTAACAACAACTGGTGATTATAGTATAATATTTACAAATTGCTGTAATGAAGGGGATTTCTACGCTAAGAAGGGTAGCAAAACTAAATTGATGACTATTGGAGGCTTAATGGGCTATGCTACTTCCGGATGCTGGCTTACGGTAGATACATTTACCAATAATGGAGATATGTATATCGACTGTACAACCAATACGACGAACACAAATCAATTGGCATTGGGCGGTGTAATTGGCTGGTGGACAAATGGAAATCCAAGTGTTAACAGCAAGGGATATGTTATTAACACGGGCGATATCAACTTTGGTGGTACGGTTGAGAGCGGTCGTCTTACCGTTGGAGGATATATCGGCGGAACAAATTTGAGTAAAGTGTTCCAGGATGATATATATGTTGTATGCACCGGCAATATCACCTGCACAGGCACAATCAATGAGAGTGCTGCCAATAAAGTTGGTGGCGTTATCGGAACAGATGTTAACGCACCTATTTTGAATGCACAGTGCTACTGTACCGTCAAGGCTTACGACAAGACCAACAAGAAGTCTTACGGAGATTGCGTAGGTCTGTTGTCCGGAACAGCGCGCAGCTCCTCTGTATACTCGCAGAATTGCCGCGTGGGCGGTAAGATATGCCGTGGCTTGGATGCTGATGGCAATGAGATTATCGAGGAGGTAAACGCTTCGACTGCCCTCACAACGGTCTATCCAACTGCTATAACCGAGGCAAATCTGACAGCCGAAGGTTTAACATTCCTCTCGTCTGCAGATGATATTCTGTACAATTTACAATAATTAAAAATTAGGAGTTTACAGAACTATGAAAAATAGATATATTATTCCAGAGATTATGGCGTATGAGGTGGTCGCCGAGCGCGGCTACGAGAATAGTGCTTCATTCGGTTTGCCGGGCTTCGGCACCGAAGATCCGGATACTTGGGCATAACAAAAACCAAGGGCTTGCAGCGATGCAGGCCCTTTGGTTTTTAATGCAAAATGCAAAATGCAGAATGCAGAATGCAAAACCGACGCTGCGGAGCGAGAGCAGAGGGTGCTTGTACACTATGCCGAGCCGCAAGGAGGAAAAGCCCTCGAAGAGGGGTTAATTAAAAATTAAAAGCGACAGGAGCACCGCACTTGCGGGTACCTACCCTAACTTAGGGGAGGATTATAAAAAGTAATAGACAACTATTATCCCCCCTAAATTAGAGGGACGAGCGTAGCGGAGGGGGTATGAAAAACCACAACTTTAAACCATATAATGCCAGAGTTAAAAGTTTCTGCGCACCTCAGTAAGCAAACGGAGTGAGCACCACCGGTAATTTCCGGTAAGGGCGGAACGCCCGTCCCCGATAACCCCCGACAAGCTCTGCACCTCAACCTTCATCTTCCTACTTTTTTGTGTAATTGTTTGGTAGTGTGAGAAATAATACTTATCTTTGCAGGCTCGAAAGTGAGTTTTTGTCGCAAGACATCACAACATTCTAACAACCGCCGAATGTGCTAAGGTGTTGGTGCTTACGGGGTTACGGCTTTGCAGAAAAAGGGTTTCGTGCAGGTGATAGGCGCAAATTACTGCGTCTGAGAAAGAGCGAAAAACCGTTTTCAGGGTCGGAAAGCGAGGGGGATACTTGGATACGAAAGGTCGAAGTTTCTGCCTTTCGGTTGTGAGAGATGGGTGTTGCGAGAGAAATTTAAGAGCAAAACAGACAAATTTATTAACTAATTTTAATTTTTAACTTTTAATTCTTTACAGTTATGACAGATCCAATTGCGGATTTTTTGACGAGAATTAGAAACGCAGTGAAAGCCAACCACAAGGTGGTTGTAGCTCCTGGCTCAAAAATTAAAGAGGCCATCACTCGAAT
>JAZSOV010000053.1:0-9529 GCA_045537095.1 Alistipes sp. | reverse complement strand
GGTATTCGCCCCGTAGCCGAGGCTATCGAGTCGGGTAAACAGATTGAGAAAATTTATATCCGCAAGGGTGCCGAAGGTCAGTTGATGATGGACTTGAAGGACCTCTGCTATCGCCATCGCCGCCACTATCAGGAGGTGCCTGTCGAGAAACTGAATCGTATGACTCGTGGTAACCACCAGGGCGTAGTGGCAGTGATTGCCGCTATCGAGTATGTTGAGGTGCAGGATATTCTGGACCGAGTGCCCGAAGACGAGACTCCGCTTATTATTGTCTTTGATAATGTTACCGATGTGCGTAACTTTGGCGGTATTGCTCGTTCTGCGGAGTGCGCAGGTGCTCACGGCATTATCTCCTCGTTGAAAAATTCGGCTCCTGTAAATGCGGAGTCAATTCGCTCATCTGCGGGTGCGCTGACTCGTATTCCGGTGGCTCGTGTAGGTTCTATTCGTAACACTTTGAAGTCGTTGCAGGCCGATGGCTTCCAGATTGTAGCCGCTACGGAGCATAGCCGCAAGTTGATGTATGATGCCGACCTGACCAAGCCGACAGTTATTGTTATGGGCTCGGAGGAGAATGGAATCTCGAAGGAGGTTTTGAAGTTGTGCGATGAGCAACTTGCAATTCCGATGATTGGCGCAATAGAGTCGTTGAATGTCTCGGCTGCTGCGGCAATTATGCTTTTCGAAGTTGTTCGCCAACGAATTGGAGATTAGAAATTTACAATGCCTTATCTAAATTGATGGATAAGATATATAAACACCCTCGTCTTGGCGATATCGTGTTGCGCCAACGCTGGACCACAAGTCGCATTTCGCTCTCGGTAAAACCTACGGGCGAGGTGCGATTGTCCTATCCGCGCCTTGTTTCGACCGCCAAGGCGTTGCGCTTTTTGGAAGAGAAGGTGGAGTGGGTGTTGCAGATGCGCAAAAAGGTTGCGGAGCATGCAATGCAGGGCTCGGAATATTCGCCTGCTCAAATTGAGGAGTTGCGCCGAGAGGCAAAACAAGTTTTGCCCGCAATGGTCGAAAGATTGGCTCGGCAATACGGCTTTTCGTATGGGCGTGTAACAATTCGTGCAACTCGCTCAAAATGGGGATGTTGTACCTCGAAAAATAATCTGTCGCTTTCATTGTTTTTGATAACTCTACCAACCCATTTGCAGGAGTTTGTAGTGTTGCATGAGTTGTGCCATACGATACATCACAACCATTCGGCGGAGTTTCACGCGCTACTGGACAAAGTTACGGGCGGTCGCGAGAAGGAGCTAAATCGCCAACTGAAAGGTATTCGCAAAAGCCTCCGTTTTCGCAAGGGTACGACAGCTGACTTTGGTCGCATAATGGAGCTTGTTGCCGATGCGCAAAGTTGGTTCCGTAGAAATAATATTGATCAGTGGCAGGATGGCTATCCAACCGAAAAAATTATATTAAGTGATATAGAATGTGGCGTGAATTACCTTGTTGAGTACAACGGAGTTGTTGCTGCTATGGTTGTGATTATTTTTGGAGAAGAGCCAACCTATAAAGTGATTACAGGCAAGGGGTGGTTGAACGATAATCCGTACGCCGTAGTGCATCGAATTGCGGTGGCTGACGAGTATCGCAAAAAGGGTATAGCAAGTGAGATTATGCGCTTTGTCGAGGAACTGTGTATAGAGCGAGGTATTAACGATATCCGCATTGATACTCATGAAGTTAATATTGCAATGCGCTCCATGCTGAAAAAGTTGGGCTACAAATATTGTGGTGTAGTAACTATGGAGTCGGGCGCACCTCGCGTGGCCTATCAAAAGAGCGATATCCACTAAAATATAAAGGCTGCCGAGGCGTAGAAAGTGCGTGGGTAAGCGTACATATAGCGCGAGGCCTGACGATTGTAGATGTAATCTCCCGCGAGCTTATATCTCTGTAAACGAGAAGATTCGTAGGCGTTATATACAATGTTGGTTGAACCTAATAGATTGCGCACTCCAACTCTGAATGCAAGGCGACTGCGAGGGTATTTATCCTCGAAATGCGGTGCGGCCTTGGTTCTGTAAATTCTCTTGCTTATACGATTTAGATATAAGCTTTTCGATAACGACAAATCTATCGTGAAGGCATCGCGCAGTCGCTCCTGCCTTATCAACTCGTTGCGCTGTTCGGTCGAGGTCGCCATCGACAAGACACGCTCGGTGCGCATCACCACCGAAGGCTCAATATAACGCAAGCCTGCGTAGTTTAAATTCAGGTTAACATTCCAGCCGAGATTATAGTACGACACCCCTGCTGTAGCAGCTATCTGCGGCATATTTCCGAGTGAAAAACCTCTGATTTTGCTCTCGATGTGGTCAGCAAGCAGAATGTTAGAACTGTCGCTGTAAATCGTTATATAAGGGCAGTCGGAGTATTTGTAGCGCCCTACGGTCAAGGCTGCTGTGGCACGAAAGTGGTTGGCAAAGCGGTACTCAGCTTCGATTTCCAATCCGTAGCGCATATAGTCGAGGTTGCTTGTAACGATGTCGGCATACTCTCCCGATAAATCATCGTATATATGGCGTACCGATATGTCGTTTAACTCAGTCGAAAAAAATAGCGTTGCCGAGAGATCTAATTTTGGGCGATGAAATATATATTGCATCTCGGCACTATGCGCTGATCGCATGGTCGGCGAGTCGATTGTGCGGTTGTTGTATTGGCTTTGCAGAAACATATCTTCAGCTTCGCAAGGAGTGGCTTCGGAGGAGATTATGCCGCGTATAAAGTGGTGGTCTGTAATGAAATAGCCGACTGCGATACGCCCTGCGTATGGAGAAAATTTCAAATGACGCGACACCCCGAATGAGTTCTCCGAAAATAGCTCTTTGTGGTAAAATCCGCGTCTCGAAATATCGCAGTAGCCCACTTTGGCTGCGATATTGAGGTCGAGCCGAGAGGTGGAGTAGTTGTAGATGCCGAATAGTGATAGGCGATACTCCCTTATGGCGTAGTCGTAGCCAAAGCGGTCGCCCTCCGTTACGCGGCGATTTGGCGATGCGAGGTTGTTTTGCAACGAGTTGCCGTAGGTGTCGTCATCGCGCAGAAAGTAGTCTAAGTCTATGATAAATTTAGCACCAAGCAGATCGCGCATTTGCTTGTAGTTACGGTTGTTAGTAGCTGTTGCCTCTATGCCGTAAGAGATCTGCCCCTTATCGAGAGAGGTGGTTGCTCCGCCACGAAGTGATAGTTTAACAATACGCTCCACACGGTCGGAAATGGCATATACAGCTTCGTCACCATTGAGTTGGTTGGTAGCCGTTAAGCGGTCGAAATCAACCTGCGTATAGCGAGGATTGTTTGCTAACCAAGCACTCTCAACCACGGAGAAGATGTCGTCCTCATCGTAGAAATAACTCGGCATATAGCGGTAGTTGTCTGGCGCAGCGGTCTGCGCATCGAACCAATCGAGCACGCTATATCGCTCAATACCCGCTGTTGCTACGGTTGTAAGATTGAGTTTTGTTCGATCTCCGATAGCTCCCTCATAGCCCACAAATACGGTCGGAAGAAACTCTCTGCGAATACGCGCGCTGCGCATTTTGCCCGCTTGATAGCCCCAAGCGGGGTTGTAGAGATTGTTGCCCGTAAGTCTAAATGCCTCTGCGGTAGAGGCAAGACGACTGCTACGCATTGATGGTTTTGCGAATAGACCAAATGAGAGTAGATGCTTGTTATCGAATAGCTTGGATGCTACGGCATCTACTTCGAACGATTTGCCAAACAGCCCGTCAATATGTAGATCGTGCCCTATTCGTGCATCTACATTAGTCGCCAACGACCAAGCCTTCTCCAATCTTTGCGCCGTGGATAGTTGCAAGGAGTATGGCATGTTGCGTGAGGAGAACGAAAACCCGACCGATGTGTACGACTCTCGCAAGGTGTCGATATGTAATTCGATATTGTTCGTAGAACGAATGGTCTCAATCTGCAATGCACGAATCGTACTATTGCTTATAAATGGTATTTCAATGCCATTCAGAAGGCTTTTTCGGCGGTGCGGTAAAATGCCTCGCCTTGCAAAGCGTACGGCCGAAAGATTGTAGTCGAGCGCGTGGGTTGTGAAGTGGTGGTTGAGTTGTCGGGTTGCAACTTGCAGAGTGTCTTTGTCTGGTGCAAGCAACTCCTCGACCGTCTCGAAGCGCTTGTAGTACCTAAAATCATAGAGGTCGAACTCCTGCGCGGAGAGACCTCTACAACATATCAGAAATAGTGCAACGAGTATGTATCGCAGACCTCGCATTACTCGTGCAAAGCCTCCCACAACATATCCTTCAACTTGGCGATATTAAGACCTGCAACCGAAGATATAAACACCGACTTAACGCCCTCTGGCAGATGTGCTTTCATCTCTTCTATCAACTCATCGTCAAGCATATCGCACTTTGTGATAGCCAAAATGCGGTTTTTATCAAGTAACTCAGGGTTGTATTGCGTAAGCTCGCCGAGCAATATCTCGTAATCCTTCTGAATATCGTCGCTGTCAGCAGGAATCATAAAGAGTAAACTCGAATTTCGCTCAATATGGCGAAGGAAGCGAGTTCCCAAACCCTTGCCCTCATGCGCACCCTCAATAATGCCCGGAATATCCGCCATAACGAATGAGTGTCCGTCACGCACCTCCACAATGCCGAGATTTGGCTCCAAGGTGGTAAATGCGTAGTTTGCAATCTTCGGTTTTGCAGCCGATACCACCGAGAGCAGAGTACTCTTACCTGCATTTGGAAATCCCACCAAACCAACATCTGCCAATACCTTCAATTCGAGGATAAATGCACCTTCGGCGCCCTCCTCACCAGGCTGCGAGTAGCGCGGGGCTTGATTTGTGGCGGTGCGGAAATGCCAGTTACCCAAACCTCCGCGACCACCTTTCAGCAGTACGAGTTGCTCTCCGTGTTCGGTTACCTCGCCTACAACTTCGGTGCGGGTTTCGCCTGTCTCCTCATCGGTGAAAATCTGCTTCGCTACCGTGCCGAGTGGTACGGGGATAATAATATCCTTCGCATCCTTGCCGTGTGAGCGCGCACCAGAGCCACATTCGCCATCTTCGGCAAATTGGTGACGCTGATATTTGAGGTGGATAAGTGTCCAATATTGTTGGTCGCCCTGCAAGATTATCGAGCCACCTTTACCGCCATCGCCGCCATCGGGACCACCGAAAGCGACAAATTTCTCACGGCGAAAGTGCGCCGAGCCTGCTCCTCCGTGTCCGGAACGGGCAAATATCTTTACATAGTCTACGAAATTTGATCCGGCCATATCTTTTTTAATTGACAATTGACAATTGATAATTGACAATTAACGGAATTTTCAATTTTTAATTTTTAATTTGCGAATTACATTCGCTCAGGTACATCGATGCCTAACAAGCGCATCGAGCGATTGATAACGCGTGCTACCTGCTGTGCCAACTGAAGGCGCATCTTCTTTACAGCCTCGTTCTCCTCACGAAGGATAGAGTGGTCGTGATAGTAGCCGTTGAACGCCTTACACAACTCGTAGGTGTATGCTGCAATCATCGAAGGTGCAAACGCCTCACCCGCAGCCACTACGGTAGCAGGGTAGTCGCATAGCATCTTCACCAACTCAACCTCCTCCGGCAACAACTCGCAAGCGATTTTCTTGCCCTCGAACGAGATATTCTGCTCGGCAGCCTTGCGCAATACAGAGCAGATACGAGCGTGGGTATATTGGATAAACGGACCCGTATTTCCGTTGAAGTCAATCGACTCACGAGGATCGAACAACATCGTCTTCTTTGGGTCGACCTTCAAGATGAAGTATTTCAAAGCGCCCAAGCCGACCATCGAACTGATTGCCGAAGCCTCTTCCTCGCTGCAACCATCGAGTTTGCCCAACTCCTGCGACATCTCGCGTGCGGTCGAAATCATCGCCTCGCACAAGTCGTCAGCATCGACTACGGTGCCCTCACGCGACTTCATCTTGCCCTCAGGCAACTCCACCATTCCGTACGAAAGGTGGAAGATATCATCGCTCCACTCGTAAC
This sequence comes from Alistipes sp., assembly GCA_045537095.1. GTDB lineage: Bacteria > Bacteroidota > Bacteroidia > Bacteroidales > Rikenellaceae > Alistipes. The sequence continues at coordinate 3,507 of JAZSOV010000053.1, read as the reverse complement.
CCAACTTTTTGAGTATCAACTTCAAAACTTGGAAGTGGTAGTTCTGCTCGTTACCTACGACATAGATAATGCCGTTGAGCGAGTTCTGCTCGAAACGCTGCAATGCCGTTCCGAGGTCCTGCGTCATATATACCGATGTGCCATCGCCACGAAGCAACAACTTTTGGTCGAGTCCATCGCTTTCGAGGTCAATCCAAACCGAACCATCCTCCTTGCGGAAGAAGATACCCTTCGCCAAGCCCTCCTCGACAAGTCCCTTGCCGAGAATATAGGTCTGCGACTCGTAGTATACCTTATCGAAATCAACGCCGAGAGTCTTGTAGGTTACATCGAAGCCGTCATAAACCCAGCCGTTCATCTTCTCCCACAATGCACGCACCTCTGCATCTTTTGCCTCCCACTTGCGCAACATCTCCTGCGCTTCGAGGAGTATCGGAGCCTGCTTCTTTGCATCCTCCTCGCTCATTCCGCCGGCAACGAGCTCTTTGATTTCGGCCTTGTAGTGCTTGTCGAACTCCACATAGTAGTCGCCTACGAGGTGGTCGCCCTTCTTGCCGGTCGATTCCGGAGTTGCACCATTGCCATAGCGCAACCATGCAACCATCGACTTGCAGATGTGAATACCTCGGTCGTTCACAAGGTTTGCCTTGATGACATTGTGTCCGTTTGCCGCCAAAATCTGCCCCACCGAGTAACCCAAAAGGTTGTTGCGGATATGTCCGAGGTGGAGTGGTTTGTTGGTGTTTGGCGAGGAGTACTCAATCATAATTGTACGACCTGTTGGCTCTGCTACGCCATAGTTCTCGTTGGCTGCAACCTCCTCGAAACGCTCTACCCAAAACTTCTGGTCGAGCGAGAGATTTAAGAAACCTTTGATAACATTGAATGTGCTGAACTCGGCAGCCGAAGCAATGATCTTTTCGCCAATCTCGGTAGCCACCGCCTCGGGCGCTTTGCGAGCCATCTTGACGAGTGGGAATACCACGAGCGTATAGTCGCCCTCGAACTCCTTACGAGTCTTTTGAATCTGTATCTGCGAGTCGGCAACCTCGCCATAGAGAGCCTCTACGGCAGCCTTCACCACGCTTGTAATGTGTTGTTCGATATTCATTTTATCTGCTGTTTTTCTATTTCTTATTATTGGGCGCAAAGATAGCAAATAAAATTGACAATTGACAATTGACAATTGACAATTAACGGTATTTTTTTGTATTTCTTGAAAAAAATAATAAATCGTCATTGTGAGGAACGAAGTGACGCGGCAATCTTCTCTATTATTTTTAATTAAAAAGTGGGAGATTCCCACGCTCGTTGCACTCGCTCGGAATGACGGAGCGTTGATTTTTTTGCGCTTTTCAAAATTATGTGCTACATTTGTGTTTCGAAAATACCCTAACAAATGAAATACGATGTTTTTATAAGCTATTCACGCAAAGATTTAGAATTTGCAAAAAAAGTTTGCACCACTTTTGATGCCTACAAGGAGCACTATGAATTTGAGTATTTCTTTGATATGGATGAGATAAAAAGCCGTCACGAGTACTTAAAACGAATCTCAACTGCTATCTCAAAAAGCAAAGTTATACTCTTTTTAGCAAGCGGAAATTCAACGAAGTCGGAATTTTGTACAAAGGAGTTGCTTTTTGCTGATAAGCATAATGTATTCATACACCAATATCGCATTGATGATACGGAGTTACCAGAGGATATAGATCTCCTTTTAGGAAATCATCACTATCGAGAAGCTGCAAATTTCTCCATAGACAATATTGTGCGTGAAGTGCTATCAGATGCACTGAAACAAGATATTAAACCTATATCCAAACGCACTGTTTCAAAAGGACAAGCATCAACTGCATTGGTAAGAGTAGACTCTGACACAAAGTGTCGCGTATTGCGATTCGGGAATGAACTTGCAATTATTGACAAAGGAGTATCTGAACTGCATCTGCCAAAGGGAAAACAAAAACTCTCATTTGTCAACATAGAAAATAGCGCGAATATATTCGACTACATGCTTGATATACGGGATCTCGATTATGAAGAGTATATAGAAGTCAAATTAAATAACAAATGTGCTGTCCAAGAGCCAAAAGAGTCTTGTAACCCGAACAAAGACATTGAAGTAACAAAAGAAACAGGCACGCTTATTGATTCAGTCGTAGGTGCAGCTGCAACAATAAGCCCTCTTGTTTCTGTCCCATATTACGCATACAAGACATACAAAACACTAAAAAATGACACCGCCAATCAAGTTAATCCCAAGCAGGCAATATCAGCCCCTGCAAAGACCTACAAAGTTGGTGATTACTACGATGATGGCAAAAAGCAGGGCGTGGTGTTTGAAGTGTCAGCCGATGGTAAACATGGAAAGATAGTTAGTTTAGAGGAGTCAATTGCGCTTATCTGGTCGTCAGAAACCACTCGTTGTATCGGTACCGATAGCAAACACGATGGAGCCTACAATATGGCAAAGGTTAAGCAGATTGCTGATTGGCGAGAGAAGTATCCGGCATTTGCTTGGTGCGCCAATTTGGGCGAAGGCTGGTATCTGCCGGCTATTGAGGAGTTAGAACTATTTACTCTCAATGGCGAAATTCGCGATGCAATAAATCGTACTTTGTCGCAAGTTAAAGGCAAGAAGTCGGCGCTAATAAAAGACGGTTATAGCTATTGGTCATCAACGGAAGCTGAACGCTTTTTGTTTTGGTTCTGCGCGTGGGGTGTCTTTTTGCTAACTGGCTACACCAGCAACGAAACTAAGGGCTCCCACAGCTGTGTGCGCGCTGTCTCCGCTTTTTAGAAATTAGGCTTTTGGCTTTCAAACTTTTACCCTCCGCAGTCTTTTTGCGGAGGGTTTGTTTTTTGCGATTTTTAATGGTTTGTAAGGACTAATAAAGGCGAGTAAGGGCAAGTAGGGTGGTATACAAGGGATTTAATTGACAATTGACAATTGACAATTGATGAATCGAAAATTAAAGTAATAAACTCTTTACTTGCCGTTACTAACCCTTATTCCTCATAGGTATCGAAAACAATACCCGACACACCAAAGGGCAACGCACCCATATAGGAAAGCTCCCTCCGCCCTCATGGGTATCGAAAACGATACCCGGCAATCAAGGGAGAATACCCCCACACAAAAAGGGGACGCCACCTCCCCCCCCCATAATCATGGGTATCGAAAATAATACCCACCCTCCAAAGAAACGCCCTTTCCATAGCCATAGGTATCGAAAACAATACCCGACACACCAAAGGGCAACGCACCCATATAGGAAAGCTTCCTCCGCCAACACGGGTATCGAAAACGATACCCGGCAATCAAGGAAGTCGGATCGTAGCCATGTCGTTCTGTGAGCCAAGGAGTTGACTATAAAGCTTGTCTTCCTAAGACCGCTTGGCCTCCGACTTATCGAAAACAATACCCGACACACCAAAGGGCAACGCACCCATATAGGAAAGCTTCCTCCGCCAACACGGGTATCGAAAACGATACCCGGCAAT
>JAZSOV010000098.1:0-19673 GCA_045537095.1 Alistipes sp. | reverse complement strand
AATTACGAAAGTATATTAACTACTATAATAACGACCGTATTAAACTAAAATTAAACGGAAAGAGTCCGGTACAATACCGAACTCTTTACCTATAAATTCTTTTAATAATCTGTCCAACTTTTTGGGGTCAGTACAAATTTTCGGGACACATCTTTTTTGTTATTGACCGTTAGTTAAATTAAAAATTAAAAATTAAGAATATAGTTTAGTGTTGTTGTTTTTACATACCCCCTCCGCTACGCTCGTCCCTCTAATTTAGGGGGACAATAGTTATCTATTACTTTTTATATTCCTCCCCTAAGTTAGGGGAGGTGCCCGTTAGGGCGGTGGGGTATAATATTCTATTTTCTACAACACTAAACTATATAATTCCGTTAAGAATTAAGAATTGTGTTTTTATCTCTTGTCTTTCGTCTAAAATTTTACATTTTGTAATTTAACTTTTTATTTTTAACTTTGTCTTGATATATAAGTGGAAAATAAAAAGCCAATGGCTAATGGCTAATCAATAGCCAGAAAACGATATATGCGCCGTCTATTAACCCTCTTTGTCGCACTTATCTCCTGCCTTGTGGCATGGGGACAGGGAGCTACGGTTAGTGGTCGATTCTTTGATGCTGAGACGAAAGAGGGCATCGCAGGTGCCATAATCGAGGTTGTGTCGCAAAAGGATTCGCTTTACAGAAGGCATACTACCACCGGTTATGGTGGCTATTTCAAAACCTCGCCACTGCCTCGTGGTGAGTATAAACTATCATTTACATTTCTTGGTTATCAGGAGTTTGAGCGCAATTTCAAGGTTGAAGCTCTGCCGATAAATATTGGCGATATGGCTGTTGCACAGGCAGCTATCAATGTCGGAGTAGTAGTGAAGGAGATAGTCGTGCCTCGCGCACAGATTATGGGCGACACATTGCGATATCAGGCCACTCAGTTTAAGGTTACGGCCGATGCAGAGCTGGAATCGTTGTTGCGCAAGATGCCGGGAATATCCATCAATAATGGCCGTATCGAGGCGCAGGGTGAGGTTGTACGACAGATATATGTCGATGGCAAGGAGTTTTTCGGTGGAAGCATCCAGCAGGCGTTGCAGAGTATTCCGGCGCAGGCGGTCGAGAGCATTGAGGTCTACAATCGTTTGAGCGAGGTGTCGCAGGCTACGGGCGTGGATGATGGAAATGGAGGTAAGGTTATCAATATTATCACCAAGAGTTCGCTTTCGCGCAGTGAGTTCGGAAAGATGCACGCTGCGGGTGGTGTGGGCAACGACAGAACACCAAAGCCCGCCTATATGGGTGGCTACAACGATATCTTGAAGGGTAAGTATTCGGTTGGTGGCTCGATGAATATCTTCCGCGAAGATACCCGTATTGCGATTATGGCATTGGCGAATAACCTGAACAGAAGAAATCTTTCGGATGAGGGAATCTCGATGTCGGGCTCGACAAATCGTTCGAGAGGCTCCTCCTCTTTCTCTGTGAATAGTCAGTCGGGAATTACGGCAACAGAGATATTGGCAGTGAACTATGCAGATAGGTGGGGTAAGCGCAAAAGGGCTAAGTTCGATGGCAATATATCGTTCAATCATGATAACTCTCAAAATCAATTTACGGTAGACCGCTGGTATAATCCACCATCGAAGATTGATACCATACACTACGACCAATATGCCAACCCCAACAAGTTAGACCTTCGTCTGCGTGGTCGTCTGACATGGAAGGTGGCAAAGCGACAGTCTCTCTACCTAAATCCGACCTATCGTTTTCAGGATAACTTCTCGATAAATCAGCAGGATACAACCACCATGCGATTGCCCGGCTCGGAGTCGGGGGTGCGCTACTATCCGAGTTACAATGAGGGGCGCTCGCGCTCGCATAATGCAGGGTTGAGTAGCCACTACTCCTATCGCTTTTTGAGGCAGGGGCGCGCCTTGGTACTTGCGGCAAGTGCCTCACACAGCCAAAGCGAGAGCTGGCGAAACTACAAATCCTATTCGGGCTCGCAGGCGGTGGATGCGTTGAGAAAATACTCCTACTCGCACAACGATACCAAAAGCAAGACTACAACATTCAATATTCATCCGACCTATCGTGATAAGATTGGCCGCCGTACGGTGCTGAACCTCTCCTACAACTTCCAATATCAGATGCGTGATCGCAATGTGAGAAACTATACTACGGACGACACCTACGAGTTGTTGCAGGAGAAGTTGAAGCCGAAGAGTTCCTCTTCGTACGAGGGATTGTATATATTTCACGAGGCAGGTGCAGGTGTGCGCTACGGACGAGGCAAAAATTGGTTCTCTATCAATTTGAAATATCGCAATACGACTCTCTCGAATACCAACTTGTGGTCAGAGGATAAGAAGCCTATGGTGCGTACATACAACAACTTCCTCTACAACATAACATTCAATCTGTCGGCCAAGCGCAAGCATAGTATGCGTATGGCCTTCAACTCGAAGATGCGTGTTCCGGGAATGTGGAGCCTTACGGAGATGTACGATGCCAACAATACCTCCTACATCTCGGTCGGTAACCCTAATCTCAAACCCGCGCAGGAACATAGCGGCTTTATTCGCTATACGAATGTATCACCACGCTTCGGAACGACATTTATGGTTATGGCCAAGGCTATGCATGTGACGAATTATGTAGGCTCGAAAATCGCCTACGAACCGGGAAAAATCAAGTTGTTAGACTATATAAATCCCGATGGCTCGGAACACTATGCAACCTATAATCCTCTGCAACTCTCGCAGCAGGTAAATCTCGATGGCTATTGGTCATATGAGTTCCGTACTTCGTTGGGCTTACCGTTGAAGTATATACGCTCGAATGTAAACTTTGTGCTTGGTGCCACATATTCGGATATTCCGACCGAGATTATCAATATGGAGTATCTGAATGCGAACAACATTCCCGTTATTGACGAGAATGGCAAGTTCTCGGTGCGAGGCGACAAAGTTATGATGCACAACACCAATGCCTATGCACAAGTTACACTCGGCAGTAACATATCCGAGAATGTAGACTTCACGATTACTTGGCGTGGCCAGTACAACTACAATAGTTCCTCTTTTGCAATGGCCGACAACCAATACTTTATGCACTATCTGCGCGGTAATATCAAGGCGGTGTTACCATTAGGCTTTACAATCACTTCGTCTGTTAATTTTACAAACTTTATAGCCATAACAAACAAGTTTAACGACCACTTTACGCTGTGGAATATCTCGGTGGGTAAGAAGGTGTTAAATAGCCTTGGCGAGATAGAGCTGTGTGTGAATGATGTGCTGAACCAGAACGCCTCGTTCAGCCGCTATGTTATTGCCAACTACTCGCAGTTGCGCTACAACTCGGTTATTGGTCGCACCTATCTTGTGCGCTTTACCTATAACTTGCGTAATCTTGGCGGTCAGAAACGCCGAATGAAGATGTTCGATGGTCCGCAAGACCCTCTCGGAGATATACAGGACAAGTTGAATGCGCTCAAATTTTAATCATAGTAATTATTAAGCCATCTTTGCAGGATTAAGCCCCCTCACAGGAGGGAGTGCAGGGGTGGGTAACACAAAGGGTGGTGGAGGCCAAAGGCCATACCACCACTATATTAAGGGGTAAAAGGAAAGCCCTCCCAAATGGGAAGGCTTTGCATATACGATAGGTCTCGGTAACCCGATTACTTTTTCATATACCCCTTAATATAGTGGTGGTGCGAGCCGTAGCGGTTGAATGCTGCTTCGTCAAGTGCCTCCTGAGCCGATGGGTGAGCCACCGAGATGATAAGGCGGGCACGCTCCTGCAAGCTCTTACCATACAAATCAACTGCACCATTCTCGGTTACAAACCAGTGGATGTGGTTACGAGTTGTTACAACACCTGCACCCTCGGTGAGAACATCCGAGATCTTCGAAACGCCCTTGTTGGTAATCGAAGGCATTGCGATAATTGCCTTACCGCCCTTCGACAACGATGCACCATAGATGAAGTCAATCTGACCACCTACGCCAGAGTAGAACTTGCGACCGAGCGAGTCAGCGCAAACCTGACCTGTCAAATCAACCTGCAATGCCGAGTTGATAGCGGTTACGCGGTCGTTCTTTGCGATAATAAATGGGTCGTTGGTGTAGCCTACATCCATCATCAATACGCCCGGGTTGTCGTTGATAAAGTCGTAAACCTTCTGCGAACCCATCAAGAAGGTCGAAACCATCTTACCCTTATCGATATTCTTTGCCTCGCCGTTGATTACGCCCTTCTCAACGAGTGGGAGAACGCCATCAGCGAACATCTCGGTATGAACACCGAGGTTTTTGTGGTTACCGAGCTGTGCGAGTACGGCGTTAGGAATAGCACCGATACCCATCTGCAAGGTTGCACCATCCTCGATAAGACCTGCGCAGAGGTTACCGATCTTGGTCTCCACCTCGTTTGGCTCTGCAAAGTGAGCCTCTTCGAGTGGCTGGTCGTCTTGTACGAAGATATCAATCTTCGAAGAGTGAATCATCGCATCACCGAACGAACGAGGAACATACTTGTTGATAACTGCAATTACGGTCTCGGCGCACTCAACAGCTGCCAAGGTTGCATCTACCGAAGTACCGAGCGAAACATAACCGTGCTGGTCAGGTGTCGAAACCTGAATCATCGCAACATTACAAGGTACTGCGCCCGAACGATACAACTTTTGAGTCTCGCTGAGGAAGATTGGAATATAGTCAGCAAAACCTGCCTGTGTGGTCTTGCGAACATTTCCGCCCACGAAGAACGAGTCGAGCTGGAATACGCCTTCGAACTCTGCCTCTGCGTATGGTGCAGGACCCTCGGTGTGGAGGTGGTGGATGTGTACATCCTTCAACTCGCCTGCGCGACCTCTCTCGCACATAGCCTTAATCAAACACTGCGGTGCCGAAGCAACCGATGAAAGGTGGATATGGTCGCCCGACTTAATCGCTTTGACGGCCTCTTCCGGAGTAACAAATTTAATTGCCATAATCCTTTTAGTTTTAGGGTTTATTGTAATTCTTAATTCTTTAATTATCAATTGTCAATTCGTAAATTGTCAATTAGCAGGTTGAGTTAAGCGCATTATTTGCGCTTAACCTCAACCTGCTCGTATCCCTCGATAATATCGCCAATCTTGATATCGTTGTACGACTCGATGTTCAAACCGCAATCCATACCCGAAGTTACCTCCTTCACATCATCCTTGAATCGTTTGAGCGAGCCAAGACGACCTGTGTGGATAACGATACCGTCACGAATTACGCGGATAGGGGTGTGGCGGGTAATCTTACCCTCACGCACAATACCTCCGGCGATAGTGCCGACCTTCGAAATCTTGAAGGTTTCGAGTACCTCAATCGAGCAGACAATCTCCTCCTTCATCACAGGCTCCAACATACCCTCGATAGCATCCTTGATATCGTTGATAGCGTCGTAGATGATAGAGTAGAGTCGAATCTCAATCTCCTCCTGCTCGGCAACTTTACGCGCAGCAGCCGATGGACGAACTTGGAAGCCTACGATAATGGCGTTCGATGCAGCAGCCAACAACACATCGCTCTCCGAAATCTGACCTACGGCAGCGTGGATAACATTCACCTGAACGGTCTCCTTCGAGAGCTTGATGAGTGAGCCCGACATAGCCTCTACCGAGCCGTCCACATCACCCTTAACGATAATGTTCAACTCCTTGAACGAGCCGATAGCGATACGGCGACCAATCTCATCGAGCGTTACATGCTTCTGAGTCATAATGCCCTGCATACGCTGCAACTGATCGCGCTTGTTGGCAATCTCACGAGCCGAACGGTCATCGTCCATCACATTGATAGAGTCTCCCGCCTGTGGCGCACCGTTCAAGCCGAGCAACTGTACAGGTGTCGAAGGTCCTGCCTCCTTAACCTTGTTACCATTCTCATCGAACATCGCCTTAACACGACCTGTGTAGATACCCGAAAGGATAACATCTCCTACATGGAGCGTGCCCTCCTGAATAAGGACTGTCGAAACATAACCGCGTCCCTTATCCAAAGTCGATTCGATAACGGTACCCTTCGCCTTCTTGTTAGGGTTGGCTTTGAGGTCGAGCATCTCGGCTTCGAGCAACACCTTTTCGAGCAACTTGTCGAGGTTCAATCCCTTCTTTGCCGAGACATCCTGACTCTGGTACTTACCGCCCCAATCCTCAACGAGCAAGTTCATCTGTGAGAGTTGCTCCTTGATGTGGTCAGGGTTGGCCTGTGGTTTATCAATTTTGTTGATGGCGAACACCATCGGAACGCCTGCCGCCTGTGCGTGGTTGATAGCCTCTACGGTCTGTGGCATCACCTTGTCGTCCGCTGCAACGATGATAATCGCAACATCGGTAATCTTCGCACCACGGGCACGCATCGCTGTGAACGCCTCGTGACCAGGGGTGTCGAGGAAGGTGATCTTCTGACCATTCAAATTCACGGAGTATGCACCAATGTGCTGGGTGATACCTCCCGCCTCGCCTGCGGTAACATTTGTCTTACGAATATTGTCGAGCAACGATGTCTTACCGTGATCGACATGTCCCATTACGGTTACGATTGGTGGGCGTGGGAGCAAGTCCTCAGCGCTGTCCGCCTCCTCATCGTTGATAGCCTCCTGAATCTCAGCCGAAACGAACTCTGTCTTGAAGCCGAACTCCTCAGCTACCACTACCAATGCCTCGGCATCGAGTCGCTGGTTAATCGAAACCATCAAACCGAGATTCATACAAGCAGAGATAACCTCCATAGGCGACACATTCATCATTGTAGCCACCTCACTTACGGTTACGAATTCGGTAACTTTGAGAATCTTCTTCTCTGCTGCCTCCTGCTCGAAAGCCTCGTTCATGCGCTCACGCACCTCCTCACGCTTCTCACGGCGGTACTTCGCACCCTTATTCTTTGCACCCTTGGCAGTCAAACGAGCCAAGGTGTCCTTAACCTGCTTCGATACCTCCTCATCGCTCACCTCAGGGCGAACAACAGGCTTTGGCTGTGGCTTCTGCTTGTTCTTCTTGCCACCACCCTGATTCTGCTGGTTTTGGTTGTTCTGCTTGTTGAACTTGTTGTTCTTCTCGCCCTGCTGGTTGTTGTTGCCTCCCTTTGGAGCGTTGTGTTGCTGTTTCGAGATATCGACCTTTGCCTTATCCAAACGCTTGCGATGACGCTTGCCACCTGCAACCATTCCCGATACATCCATTGTGCCGAGAATCTGCGGGCCCGCCAAAGTTGGTGCTTCGGTAGCACGGAAAACTCCCTCCTTCTTTGGCTCAACCTTTGGCTCTTCGCTTCTCTTTGGTTCCTCGACAACCTTCGGCTCTACCTTTGGTTGTGGAGCAGGTTTTGGCTCACTCTTTACAACCTCATTTTTAGGTTCTACCTTTGGCTTTGGTGCCGGAGTAGGCTCAGCCTTCTTTTTTGGTTCGAGGTCAATTTTGCCGAGTACCTTCGGCTGTACAATCTCCTCCTTAACCTCAATAGTGCGTTTCTCCTCTTTTGGTTGAGGTGCAGGTGTAGGCTCGATGCTTACGGATGACTTTTTGTTAATCTTCTCACGAATGGTGTCGAGTTCGCTACCGCTTGGACGATTCTTACCAAACTCCTTCTCCAAAATGGTATAGGTGTCGGCATCGATCGGTGTATTCGGTGACGAATCGATATCTATGCCCTTGCGGTGCAAGAAGTCGGTAATTGTGCTCAATCCCACATTAAACTCCTTGGCTGCGCGTATTAGGCGTATCTTCTTTTCGTTTCCCATTATCTATTTTTCTTTTTCTTATTCAACATAATACCTTTAATTGTCAATTGTCAATTATCAATTGTCAATTATCAATTGTCAATTAATTGTAGCCATTGGCTACTCCTCCTCGAACTCCGCTTGCAGAATTTCGATAACCTGCTCGGCCTGCTCAATTTCGAGGTCAGCACGAGTAGCCAAGGTCTCGGCACTCATTTCGAGTACGCTCTTTGCGGTGTCGCAACCGATCTCGTGGAGTTTGTCGATAATCCAGCCCTCGATCTCGTCTGCGAACTCGGTGAGAGCAACATCCTCCTCATCCAACTCGCGGAATACATCGATATCGAAGCCTGTGAGGAGCTTGGCAAGGCGAATGTTAAGACCTCCCTTACCGATAGCAAGCGATACCTGGTCAGGCTGCAAATATACCGATGCGGTGTTCTTTTCCTCGTCAAGTGTAATTGACGAAACCTTTGCAGGCGACAAAGCACGCTGAATAAGCAATGAGGTGTTTGCAGTGTACTGGATAACATCGATATTCTCGTTACGCAACTCCTTAACGATAGTGTAGATACGCGCACCCTTAACACCTACGCATGCTCCTACAGGGTCTACGCGGTCGTCATACGACTCAACAGCCACCTTGGCACGCTCGCCGGGGATGCGGGCAATCTTCTTGATTGTAATCAAACCGTCCGAAATCTCAGGCACCTCCTGCTCGAACAACTTTTCGAGGAAGAGATTTGCTGTACGCGAAAGGATAACGCGAGGCTTGTTGTTAACCATCTCTACGCTCTTGATGATAGCTTTGATGGTGTCGCCCTTGCGGTAAAAGTCGTTAGGAATCTGCTCGCTCTTAGGCATTGTAAGCTCGTTGTCCTCCTCATCGAGAATAAGCATATCGCGCTTCCATACCTGATATACTTCACCCGAAATCAACTCGCCAACCTTTGTAGAGTAATCCTCGTAAATACCTGCATTCTCCAAATCGAGAATACGCGATGCGAGGTTCTGACGCAACGACAATACGGCGCGGCGACCAAATGCCGAGAATGGAATCTCGTCAGTATACTCGTCACCCACTTCGTACGAGTCGTCAATCTTCAATACCTCCGAAAGCGAGATTTGCGATACTTCATCGGTGAAATCCTCGTCTGCTACAACTTCGCGGTTACGCCAGATTTCGAGGTCGCCCTTGTCATCGTTGATGATGATATCGAAGTTCTCATCCGTGCCGTACTGCTTCTGCAATGCGTGACGGAATACATCCTCCAATACACCAATCATAGTTGCTTTGTCGATGTTCTTTAACTCCTTGAACTCGGCAAAATTGCTGATAAGATTAAGATTGTTCATTGTTTTGTCTGTTTATTTATATTGTTTTTGTTTGTTGTATCCTTTTTTTTAGTGGCGTTAGAGTCGTTAGAGTCGTTAGGGGTTATTAGTGTTTTAGCTCTCAACTCTCAACTCTCAACTACTTGTAGTCAAGGTACTCTTTTGCCCACTTTATCTCGTCATAGGAGTAGGTGTGGGAGGTGCGTTGCATCTGCTTCTTCTTTTTGCCCTCTACAACTACTGCCTCATCGTAAGAGATAGTAATCGCCTCATCCGATACATCGTCAAGTGTAGCCAAAATCTTTACGCCACTCTTCAATAGTATCTCTACGCTCTCGCCCACGAGCTTCTTGTATTGGCGTACCAACTTCAAAGGCTCGCCAATGCCGGCCGAAGCAACAGTCAGGGAGTAGTCCTCCACATCACGATCGAACGCTTCGCCAATGGCGTGGTTAAGCATGGCGCAAGCATCAATCGAAACCGAAGTGTCGCTATCCAAAACGAGCTCTATGGTGTTGTCGGGTGCGATTGTGTAATCGACAATAAACATATCCGTACCCTCCAATGCTTTCTCTGCTACTAAGACTACTTCCTTGATATCCATATATTTAACTATTATTTGTATGCGTTTTGTATCTTACAAAAATAAGGGGACTCGCTGTCCCCTTACTCCTTTCACGATGCAAATATACACCTATATTTAAAAAATAACAAGAAAAAAGCAAAAAAAATATCTTTTTACCTTATAAACGACACTTTTGCGCGAAAAGAGCTCTGTGTTTCGCGCTCTACTATGCCCGTGATAACATCGGCGGCATCGTGCCAGCGATTGGAATGGAAGGTGCGGCGATAGGTTGTCAGGTGCGAGTAGAGTTCGTGCCATCGCTGCGACCAATCTCGCGGAAAGCGCAGCAGGTGCAATGCCGTGGCCGAGTTGGAGAGTATGCGAGCCTCCTTGTTGCCCGATTGGTGAAACCATTCGACCTTTGTCGAGATGGCAATGCGCTGTACGGCACGGGCAAATCCGCGACCTCCGTTGTTGCTCTCAATAGCGGCTATGCGGGTGCGATTTCGGCACAACATCTCCGCCACTTCGCGCTCGGTAACCTCCATAGGCTCACGCGAATAGACTGCATCACAGATGTAGATTATACCGTCTGTATCCACGGCATAGCATATCGAACAGAGGTAGTCATCGCCCGTATCGGCCGTGTCGGTATAGTTGCCGTAGCGAACAATGTCGCGTGGCAGATGGTCGTATACGGCAAAGGAGTCGCCATAGAGCAATCCCTCGCGTGAGGATGGATGACCTTGATACATACACTCGAAACGCAGGGTGTCGAGCTGTCGTTTCTGTTGCAGCAGCGATGCTGACTGCCGCTCCTCCCACAATGCCTCGCCCAAATCGCGAGGGTCTATCTCGGTGGCAGGCGAAGATTTGAGAGCCTCGAAGTTGAGATAGAGCCATTCGTTCTCGCCAACCTCTTGCAGATCGCGGAAGCTACGCAGTTCGCGACACGGCTCCTTGCGCGTGATTGTGCCAATCAAATCCTCCTCGTGCCAACGGGTGAATACTATCAACTCCTGCGAGAGGTTGTGCATTCGCGTTCGCACCACCGAGGTATACCACTCCCAACAATTCTCGCGAATTATGGGAGAGTTTGCCTCCATAGCATCTTTGTAGAGGTCATCGAGGATGAAGCAATCCACGCGGTTGCCCGTTAACGAGCCTTCGCGACCTACCGAGAGAAGCGCACCATCGCGCCCAATAATCTCCACCTCATCGGCCGTGCGGATATAGTTGGCGGGTTTTGCACCCCGTTTAATCGTTGTGTCGGGGAAGATGTTGCCATACTCACGACTCTCCAATATACGCTGCACACGGCGATTGAAGCGCGAGGCCAACGAGCCTGAGTATGACGCTATTGCAATGCGGATGTCGGGGTTTAATCCAAGCATATAGGCCGGTAGTAGGGTGGTGGCACCTACCGACTTGCCATGCTGTGGCGGCATGGTGATAATCAGTCGGCGAATGTCGCCTCGCGCAAAGGCGTCAAGCACACGATAGTAGACCGAATGAAATGGCTGTACCTCCAAGAATGGGTATATCTCGGTGGCAAAATTAGTGAAACATAAATCGTTCTGCATGACTACTCCTCCTCGATTAGGTGTTTTGTAAATCGCTCGAAGTCGAAATCATCATAGATGATGCCCTCCTCTCCTTCGCAAACAAAATCCCACCATACGGCCGATATGCCACAAATAGTGTCGTAGCTGTTGCTGTTACGCAGGTCGGGACGGCGGCGATAGAGGATGAGTGATGCCGTCAATCGCAGAATGTTATCTTCGCGCCCAAGTGCCTCAACTACCCCCGTGAAGTAGCAAGGAGTGAGCAACCTATTCTTGATTTCGTCTGCAAGCGCAGCATAATCCTCGTCAGAAAGTTTGTAAATGGTGCTATTCATATAAATTTTAGTTTGTGGTTTGATTATTTTCTTGCAACTTTAAGATAAAATGTTTAACTTTGCGAGTGCAAATATAGTCCAACAAATGATTTTTGATACTTAAAAAGTCCAAAAATTGTATAAAAAGAATTGAATAAAATATATGGGTGGGCGAGTAAAACTTATACGCAAAACTCTTGGATTGACGCAAGAACAATTGGCACAGCGACTTGGAGTTGGCAAGACGGCATTGTCTATGATTGAAACAGGCAAGGCGCGACTTTCGACTCGAAACAGAAATATTCTTGTTCAAGAATTGAATGTAAACCCCGAATGGTTGGAGTCGGGTAGAGGCGAGATATTTAATGCCGATCCGGCATTGTCGGCCTCTTTTGGTCGAGGCTTGGAGATGAAGATGCCGTTGCAGTCGGTACCTCTCTATTCGATAGAGGCGACTGCTGGCTTGGTACCTCTTTTTGAACAGCAGTCCTCCCATACGCCTGTGAACTATATACATATTCCCAACCTGCCAAAGTGCGATGGTGCGGTCTATGTAGCCGGCGACTCGATGTATCCGTTATTGAAGAGTGGCGATATCGTGTTGTACAAGCAGTTGCACGATTTGAATGATATATTCTGGGGCGATATGTATCTTCTTTCGATAGATATTGATGGAGAGGAGTATATCACGGTTAAGTATATCCAGCGAGCAGAGCGTGAGGGGTATATAAAGTTGGTGTCGCAGAACGCGCACCATGCCGACAAGGAGATTGCATTGAGCCGAGTAAGGGCTATCGCCTTGGTCAAGGCGAGCATCCGCATGAATACAATGCGATAGAGTGATGTTTGTTGAATTCTATGTGAGTACTTTGTCAGCAATACGCTCTTCTTTATGATTTCATAGCGAAGGAAGAATCTCTTCTCTTTGCGAATGAAGATCAAATGCACTTATTGCGGCTTATTGCTTCACTGCTTATTCGAGATAATAATAAACTAAAATCCCTGAATTTCATTGAAATTCAGGGATTTGCTTAAATTGTCGTTTTCTTCAAGTGGTGCCACCAGAATCCTTGAACCAGAGCGTTAATACCCAAAGTTTCAATTACTTATGATTTGGCAACGGCTCAAAAAAGCCATTTACATAATTGTATTACTCGATTTTTTCACAATTTTGCATCGAAATCGAGGGGTGATTTTGTGTGGTTTTTAGGGACGTTTTGAGCAATATTATCAATCCTCCTGCTCGTAATAGTATGAGTAATCTATACCCTTCATAAAGGTTTCACGGTCGTTGATTTTGTCGGTCAAAGCAGACTGCAGAAGTCGCTTGATATCCGACGAGTCAGCGACACTTTTTTGCATCGCATTCAGGTAGTCGTTTTTGTCAATCTTGCTCCAATCAACGCATTTCTGCAACTGCTTTTTGAGAATCAGATCGAGCCAAATACGAGTCGCACGGCCATTACCCTCACGGAACGGGTGGGCGATGTTCATCTCGACATATTTGTCGGTAATCTCCTCGAAAGTCGTTTCGGGCATTTGCTCGATGGTTGCGAGTGTCTGCGGAAGGAATTGCGCCATCGCAAACTGGAAGCCACCCTTTGCGATATTCACCGTGCGTATTTGACCGGCAAAATCGTACAGACCTCCAAACAGGTAGGCGTGAATCTGTTGCAAGCCTTTGACTGTGCCGACCTCGATATTGTCGATTAGGCTACTCTCGAAGAGGGCATACGCCTTCGACTTGCTCTTGCCGTCAATCGTCTCGTCGCTATTGGTAAACCACTCAACAAAACGCATCGCACGGGCGTTTGGAAAACTCTTTGCGAGGAGCAAAACGCCATCGTAGTCCAGGGTGTCAGTGGCATATCGCTTACCGTCAGCCGACAATAGTTTGAGTTGGTTAGTGGCACTAACCAACTGACTTTGTTCCTTGCGCAGCTTTGTTTTGAGGTATTTCCAGTAGTTTCGGTTTTTCTGGTAGTCGTCTTGGTCGTTCAGCACTCCGACGATATCAAGCACAGAGAACCACCATTTGGAATTCTCCTCATCCCAAACAGCTCGCACCTCACGGTCATTATAAAATCGAATGGATATTTTGGTCATAAAGTTATTTGTTTGATGCAATTACTTCTTTAGTTGCGGAAATCTTCTCGTCAGCATACAGAACAACATCTTTAATAACAAGTTTATGTATTGCCGAGATTAATGTTGCCATGGCATCATAGTCTGGTACGCCATTTTTTGTTGGCAACATAATATTAAGTTCGTCTGCATCGGAAGCATAGAAGTTATTTGAGTAGTCAAATTGTCCATTGTGAGATGACTTATGTATTGCAGTTGTTACAAAAATTGACGCGTGTTTTGGTAAATCCTCTGTATGAACAACTGCTATATGGTCATCACCTCCGTATTTATAGTTTCTATATTTAGCAGAGCCAAACATATCTATTGTTGTAGTATTGGCTTCAAATATATCAACATTGTTTCCGATAAAATCTGATATGCCTTCATTTGTTTCTCCTGCTGTAACAAATGGAAGCTCTCCAGATACTCGATCTGCGCTTTTTAGTCGTTTGCCTCGTGTTGATTTGCCAAACAACGCTTCAAGATTAAAATTAGACCAATTCCATTTGCTATATTGTTTCAAAACTTCTTGTTCCTCATTGGATAGAACATAGTCTTTGAGCCCTGTAGTTTGCAGGTAGGTTTCCAGCTCAGCGACACGCTGAGCTTCCAACTCAGCGACAAACTCAGCTATAAACCCAAAATCAATTTTGCCATCCGCTGTAATGGGAACTTGAATAGTGCTATTTAGGAATGTCTTATCAACATCTCTTACAAGTACAGATAATAAAGTCGGCTTCAACCTATTAAGTACTGTTGTGAAGAATACTATAGCACTATCAGATAGTTCAAATTTAGGTGTAACTTTTCTTACAAATTGTCCTGCATACCAAGGTTTCTTTCGATAAAAGAAGTCCATTTGAAGTAAGCCTAAACTCCAATTACCCGCAGAATTGATATTCTCTTTATTTACAAACCCAGTTGTTTGAAGGATTCCTTGATTAAAAGATGTTCTAGTGATATAATCATATTCATAGCCATCAACAAGAACATCTGAATTAAAGCTTAATGTGTTGCTGATACTAAATAAGTCTTCAATTTTATATTCGCCCCACTTAACTTGTTGCAATTTTTTATTAAGTGGGGCATCTATTTTCCCAAGCCGTCCTCCTCAACTTTTTTGTTTCTTAACAAATTGCCAACTTCCCAAGCAAGGTAATCTGCAACGGTTTTCTTGAAGTCTGCCAATGTTGGAGTTGTATCTACAGGGGCAGATTGATTCCAATCAGCTCCGCTGTTGGGGTCAATATGCCCCTCGAAATAATTTTTAGCTTCTATGTAATGAAGTTTCTCCTTGCCAAAACGAACTACATTTACTAACTCCTCATATCGTTCTTTTGCGTGGTCGGTATCTCGAAGATTACAACTTGCCTTTTTACGATTTGTGCGAGCGTATCCATCATTTGAGAAATCAATAAACTTAACAATATCGTCAGCCTTATGAGCCTCGTGTACTCTAAATACATATATATTAGTTTGTACGCTTGACTTACCAACAAATAAGTCAATCGGCATTTTAATACTTGCTAACAATGTATTATTCTTCAAAATTTTCTTATTGTATTCGCTTGCTTTGCCAGAACCTGCTGAATTTTGAATAATGATAGCAGCATAGCCTTTATCCATCATTTTTAATGCTCTTTCAACAAATACCATTCCGTTGCCAGCTGCAGAGTATGGTGGGTTTAGTACAAAAGCATCAGCAGGGAATTTTGTTTTTTCTGTACGGAATCCATAGTTTCCATCAAAGTCTTTTAGTGAGTCCTGATTCAAGATATTTGAACTACCGTCACCCATTAAAATCATATTGAGTATAGCGAGCATATAAACACTTGAAAGCAACTCTAAGCCGAGCAGTTGATTTGCTTTAATTGATGCTTCTTTTACAGCAAGAGCTTCTGGTGAATGTATGCTGTTTTTCGCATCAATAAGCATTTCATTCATAGCGGCTACAAGCAAGCCTGCAGAGCCCGTAGCAAAGTCCCACACATAAGAATCTTTGTTTACACGGGCCAATTTTGCGAGAAGCGTAGCAACATAAGACGGGGTGAGAACCACATCATTTAATTTATCTTGAGAGAATCCGAGCCAACTATACATTTCATTAAATAGTTTGCCTGTAAAGTCAGTTGTTAGGCCGATTTTGTAGTAGATGCCTAAGTCATCAACAATTTTAACAAATACCCTTCTTAACTGACTTTCGCCGTTCTCTACCTTGTTGATATTGTCTGTTGTTAATGTATTCTCAAGTGTTCTGATTATTAATTGTTTTTTCTCTTCGGGTAATTGTTTCTCATTCAAGAACGCTCTAATCTTGCGTACAATAATATCGCCATCAGTATTTCCCTTTTCTGTTGACGACTTCAAATCAGATTTCTCCAAAGGTGTTACCTTCCCAGGAATACCTAATGTGGCAATAATAGATGCAGCTACGAGATATACACGATCATTTTCCCCCAGACCTTTCTCGTTCTGATATATATCATTATTTAGTTTTGTGAGGCTGCTGGTTATTTCACGCTCTCTGCGTTCCTTAATTCTGTTGATTTCCTCTTGGCTTAAATTTAGGGTTTTCACGCGCTCAATAAAAGCGTCAAAATTTTTTGGTGATAAAAAAGACAAATCATCATACTGTCCGACCTCTTGACCTACACCAAAGTTTGTCTTTGAAACATAATATACACCTATTTGATGCTGCAATGTACCGAAATCATCCTTATATCCCGTAATACCTATGGCAATAATATCGGTATAACTTGTGTGGTGTAGAATTGCATTTGCGTAATGCACTGCGCCATTTACTGCATAAGAATTGATATGCTTAAAGTTTGGCTCGTTTTTGGCAGTTGAATTTTCAACTTGACCATTTTCATCAAGCTTTACCAACTTATCCTTATAGCCCTTGTATTCAATAAGTATAGGATAGAAATTTAACTTGCTATCTTGCAGTAACAGTTTTGCATCAGGGCGATTACCACCTGCACCGCCATTCTTTGAAAAATAATCGTCGAGAGCCTTGTCTATCTCCGTGTTTAACGATTCTTGCTCAAGTTTATAATCCAATTTGTATTTTCTTAGCCAACCATTAGCAAGATCTGCAATATTTGGCTCTACCGATTGAGTCGATTTCTTTGCCATATCCTTATTCGTTTCTTGTTATCATAAAGTACTTTTTGCCATTCTCCTCGTATTTTTTGAATGAGAATTGACCGACTTTTTTGTCTTGCAATCGCTTGCGGGCGTTATGAAAACCCGTATAGTCCGTATCTACAAGTTCATAATATTTGGTATCTCCAACATCAAAACCCCTCAGGGTTTCAATATAGCTCTTAACTCGCTTGATTTTTGATACTTGCATACTTATAAAATTATCATTGATAATACAAAGATATATCGTTGATAATTAATAAACAAACATTTGGGCGAAAAATTTTGCTGTAATCATAAATTTTGAGGAAAAACAACGCATTTAGACCAAAACAAAAACGAGAACCCCAAAAAAGTTCTCGTTTTGAAGCAGTGTGTTGTAATCTGTTATCGTCTGCCGTAGACCGCTGGGAAGTCTTCGGCGTTGCGGTGGGCGAATGGAGCAACATGGTTTTTCTCCAATGCGGCACGCAGGTCGGACTCTCGGTATAGCATCTTACCCGGCAGTGCGACAAACGACACAAGCCCATCAACCTAGTAGCAAAGAGGAACAAAAGAAAATAGCAGCCTTGCTCAATCTGATAACAGAGCGTATCGCTACCCAAATTAAAATCATTGAGAAACTTGAATCCTTAATTAAGGGGCTTTGTCAAAAGCTAACGCAACAGGGCAATCCGAATACGGCATTGAACGAGGCTCTCGTATGCCACTCATCAATTTTGCAAGAAAGTTCAGTTCAAGAAGTTGGCGACTATCCCGTTTATGGAGCAACTGGCGTATGTGGTTATACAGATGCCCCCGAAGTTGATAGCGACTCCATTCTGATAATCAAGGACGGTGCAAGTGTCGGTGTTACCTACTATGCTTCGGGTAAATACTCAGCTATTGGGACTCTGAATAGACTTGCTGCAAAGAGAGGATATTCTTTACGATACTTATATTATTGTCTTAAGGTCTTTAACTTTGCACCATATCGTACAGGTCTTGCAATTCCACACATCTATTTTAGAGATTACGGGAAAGCGAAAGTGTGGTGTCCATCGCTTGATGAGCAGCAACGCATAGCAGATGCGCTATCAAAGGTTGAACTGAAAATAGCAATAGAAAAATCGCTCTTGGAGCAGTTATACTCACAAAAGCGATTCTTATTGCAGGCAATGTTTATATAAACAAGTTGGAGAGCAGATAGCGTTTCTGCTCTTCATATTTTAGGGCAATCTGGCGTTCACAAATGATTCTATCCAGTATGTCGTCAAAAATACACGCCATTTTGTCTTGCACTTCTTTGCTGACATTCAATATAGGAATACGCTCAAGATCCTTCTTTTGGATATTTGGCAAACCAGAGCCAATTCGCAAAGCCATAATAGATTGTTCTTTGAATTTTAAGTAATGGAATAGGTACTTATAATTGAAAGAGTTTATAGGCTCTATTAGTGTATAGCAATGTCCTCCACTCCAAAATGGCACACCATTGTATTGTACATAACCGCACGAATTGCCGCCCTCGCTTATTGATATTGTGTTAGCTGGCGTATTGAAGTCCTCCAAATATCCAGACGGAACGACTCCTCCATTCATTACATAGTACGACCCTATCTCTGACAACTCCTCGCCATTGATTTGTTGTCCTTTCTGAATTTTGGCGACATTCCCCAATTGAATATACGCAGCACCATCAATATTAAACAGCCTTTCGTATAGCCCCTTAATTAAGGATTCAAGTTTCTCAATGATTTTAATTTGGGTTGCTATGCGCTCGTCTAGTAACGATAAGAAGGCTGAAATTTTCTTTTGCTCTTCCACCGATGGTAGACTTGTACTTAACTTCAACCATTCTTCTACAGATATAGATTTTCCACCTCTAATACCGTATGTTACAAGTCTCAAAGAATCAATAAACTTGTTAGACATAAAAAATGGTTTAAGAAATCCATATGAGATTTGTTGCGTTGGGCGCAAAATAGTGTATGCTGGGCTACAAACGCCAACTCGGTCCGAAAACGCGAATCCTCCCTGGAATGATCGGAGATGGATTACATAATCTCCCTCACGGACTATTTTATAGTTCTTAATACTATCCTCCTCAAATTTAATATCTATACCAAGGCTATCTCTCGATACCATTCCATCTGTTTGGCTGGCAGACAAAACAGATGTAATTTGTTTGCCCTTATTCTTCTCCGAAACCACATTAAACAGAGAGTCATTGCGAAATTTCTCCCATTCTCCGCTGAACTCTGGGAATCTCAAATTCGGAACATTGAGGACTCCACTTCGCTCTTTCTTATTAGAAACTCTTTGAATTTGTTTGCGAAATTATTTTTCAGCCTATTTTGTGGTTATTTCCTCTTCTAATTTGAAGCGTATAGTGGTACCTATACAACGATAATTAGAAGAGAAAAGAGTCGTAAAGAGCATAAAAGAATGAGATAAATAAATTTCAAATAGTTTCTTAATATTCGGGGGATTTACAAAACATTAGTACTATGGAAAATTACACAGAATTTAAGAAAGTGGTCGAGCTGTGGCAAGCCGACAAGCAGCAGTATGTTAAGAAGTCAACTTTTGCGGCATACGCGCTATTGATTACCAACCATCTCCTTCCTGCATTTGCTAATAATGCGGATATTCGAGAGGAGAATGTTCAACAATTTGTGTTTGCGAAACTCGATGAAGGGCTGAGTCAGAAGTCCGTTAAGGATATTCTGATTGTGTTGAAGATGGTGTTGCGGTTTGGCGTTAAGTACAATCTAATTGCACATCGTCAGATCGATATCCGTTTTCCAACGGAACGCGAGAGGCAGGAGGTGGAGGTGTTGAGCAAGGCAAACCAACGCAAAATTATGGAGTTTGTAAA
>JAZSOV010000019.1:0-1965 GCA_045537095.1 Alistipes sp. | reverse complement strand
CCCTTAACACCCAACGAAGCGTTGAAGCGAGTGATGTAGAATGCGGGATAGAGAGCAGCAATAACAGCGAGCAATACCATCAGCACAACCACCATAATAATCACGGGTATATTATCCGATAGGGCAA
Organism: Alistipes sp.; assembly: GCA_045537095.1. Taxonomy (GTDB): domain Bacteria; phylum Bacteroidota; class Bacteroidia; order Bacteroidales; family Rikenellaceae; genus Alistipes. The sequence continues at coordinate 1,838 of JAZSOV010000019.1, read as the reverse complement.
GTGAGCAAATCGAGTAGTTCGTAATAAAACTATCCTGAATAACCACCATCAGATAGAGCGTCAGAGCCATTGAGATAAGCACCAATCCGATAGCCTCAAAGAGGAAGTTCCAACGCAGTGTGCCCTGACTCGCGCCGAAGACCTTGCAGATATTCACTGCACGCATACGCACAGGCACAAGGGCAAAGAAGAAGTTGATAAAGTTGATAAATGCAATCAACACGATGATAAAGGCAATGCTCGATAGGATAATCGGTGTCGATTTCTTGCCCGTTTGGAAATTATATGCCTGGTCAAACTCGGTGTAGTACATTTTATTGACCGGCACAAGGCGTGTAGCGAGAATATGAGCACCGTTCTCAATCTCCTCCTTTAGCAACTCCTCCTCTTCTGGATCTTCGGCAATCCACTCCTCGGCCATGCCGAGGAACCAATCGGCATAACCTTTTTTGAAGATTTCGATGTAGGTATCAAGGTCGGCACCCTCACGCATACGCACATAGTTGGTATAATTCCAATTGTTGTTACCCAATGTATAGACTCCCTCGTCATTCCGCACAATACCCCAATGGCCGAATACAGAGTTATCGGGCATATCCTCGTAGATAGCCACGATGGTCTGAGGATGTGTCGGTTTGCCATCATCGAAGCGGTGACCGCCCTCGAAATAGATAACATCGCCTACGCCTACGCTCAATTTCTCGGCCTCGGAGCGCGACATAATAACTGTGTTTGGTTTTTTAAATTCGGCAAAACTGCCAGCCAAACACTCAAAACCGAAAAAGTCGGGGACATTTGCCGTAGCCTCATACACATAATCATTGAATGACTCGAAATGATATTCGTTCTGCTTTACCCACACGCGGTTAATTCCCGGATAAGGTGCGTAAGAGGCTACCTCCTCGGCATCAGGAAATTGCTCGGCAGCCACATAAGCCAAATTGCCCGGCGAGTTGGAATTCCATTTCATATCACCTTTTTCGCCATGGAAGTTAGGCGAGATAAGATAGGTGCGGTCGGCATCTTTCAGAGAGTGGTTGTAGGTTAGTGTAAACCACACCTGCGATGCAATGATGTAGAACGCCACGAAGGCGAGGGTCAAACCGAGCACATTAAGCAGCGATGCGACCTTGTAACGACGTAATGTCATTAAAAAATTCTTAAACGCGATTTTCATATTGTTTGTGTTTTTAATTATCTTTTGTTAATGGTTCATGGGCGGGCAGACCGCGTTGAGTTAATAATTATGCTGTTCTTATTCTATTTTAATCATATCAATCGGGTTGGCATTGGCCGTGCGCCAGGTGCGGACAACGAGAATCAGATAGACAGTCGCAACGACTGCCGTTGCACCGAGCGCAAACAACCATCCCGACATCGGCTTACACATCGTTTCGAGCATCAAGAGGTAGTGTCGGCCACCCCATACGGCTCCTGCAATACCCGCCGCGATGGCCGGCAAGACAATCCACGAAAGGTTCAGGCTCAACAGGCGCAACACCTGCGAAGTGGTAGCCCCACACACCTTGCGGATGGCAATCTCCTTGCGGCGACGAGCCATTTCGTTGCCGACATAGCCCACAAGTCCGATGAGCGAAATGAGCAGCGCAACCAACGTAACGAGCAACACGTTGTTGCGGAGCTTGTCGCGGGAGGCAAAACGCTCCTTGACACGGTCGGCATAGGGGACAATCGTATATTCCCAATCGGAGGGATAGTGCGTTTTGATCACCTTGTCCAAGGCTTTGAGGTTGTCGGCCGTGAGGGCTTGCAGACGCATCGAGAGTTGGAAGGTATCCGGCTCACTCGCCTGCCCTGCAACGGGTCGCCACAGCAGA
>JAZSOV010000025.1:0-2162 GCA_045537095.1 Alistipes sp. | reverse complement strand
CCCTCGCTTTTTGCCAATGCCACGACCTCCGCAAGCAGTTGTTTCCCGCAACCCTGCACCGCCGAGATAAAGAACGACAAATACAAATCCTTATCTGCCCGCATATGGCGATAGACCTTTGGCGAGGTCTTGCCGAAGTAGTCACGCAGAGCCAACGCCTCCTCGCGCTGCTGCTCATTGAACGATGGCATTACGCCGTCCAACCACTCGTTGTAACCGTTATCCTGCTCGATATTGCCCGCAAGGATGCAACCCACCATCTTGCCCTCGTCGGTAATTTTGAAAGCATATGGCGCACCATACCACCCATAGCGGATGATATACTCGCACATCAGCAGCCCAAACTCCTCGCCCTGACCGTTAGCAGCGTGACCGATACCCCAGACGGGATAAGCAAGCCGTGCCGCCTCACGAATATCCTCTTCGGTAAATGTTTCTATTTTCATTGTCAATTGGTTTTTCGGGTACAAAGGTAAGAGATAATGTAGAATTCGCGAAATAAAATTTGCTATCCGATACGGATATGTCAATAAAAGAAATTGCCGCCACGCGTAAGGTATGAAAAAAGGCAATCGGCAGAATTAACCACCGATTGCCAATGATGAATTAACGCGAAACTCACATTAAGTTAGAGTGTATAGGCAGTGAGTTCTGCGAGGGGTGCTGCTGTTGTTATAAAAGGATATGCAGCTCTTACTCGGTGGGTGGTACATCAAAGTCAATCTGATCGACGGAGAGTACCGTAACCTGCTGCCCGTTGTATAGCCCTGAACACTCTGCACCAAGCAGGCGACCCTTGCTCTTTGAGAAACGAGCAACAATCCCGACCTTGTCACCCCTGGTGCTAACCGAGATTATATCGCCCTCCTCGCGGAATTTTAGCAGCAGACCCGATAACACAGCGTACTCCTTCAATTTATCAATCGTAGCCAGCGGAGTGAGGTCGATTCCTCCATCGGGTCGTTCAAGTACTAATTGCCCGTTCTGGTAGCGTTGATAACTCTTGCCGTCATAGAGTTCCATAGAACGAGCCTTGTCCTGCCATTTGATAGCCATCTTGACCTTCGACTCCTCTTTGCGAATCTCGACGGTGCCCTTCGTCGGCGTGCCATCGAAATCAAGATCATAGAGTTCCTGTGAGTTCTTGTTCTCGGCAACATTTGCGGTGAATTGGACGAGGCAATTATCCGATTCAAGCAGTTGAGTCATTGCTCGCTCGACCACCTCGCTGGCGGTGCTGGTCTGCACTCCGCTAATGCCGATGACAACTGCCACTGCGACCATAGCGGCAACGGCTCCAATGCGTACCGCCTGCCACAGCGTGCGTCGGCGCGGTGTGGGAGCTTTGAATTTGAGTGAGGTGGTGGGGGCAAAACGCGGCGTGAGAAGATTCACAACGCGATTGTCCGAAAAACTGTCTAAATTGTTGTTAGTTTTCATAATGTTAGTCTTTTTTTCTAGTGCGTTAAATTAGTTTGCGCTTTTCGAGGGCTTCGCGCAACTTATCAATGCCATAGCGAAAACGCGATTTGGCCGTTGTGAGAGGAATGTTGCAAATCGAGGCAATCTCGTCAAATTGACGACCGCCATAGATTCGCAATCGGATCACTTCGCTCTGCTCATCGGGTAGGAGCGCCATCAGTCGTTCGATCAATCGGAACTCTTGTTCGAAATCTTTCGGAGCGAGGTCGTCGCTACTCAATGTATCGAGCGTTTCGGTGGTCGCGAACTGCCGTCGAGAGCGTAAAGCTGAGGTGCAACTATTTGTCAATGAACGATAAACATAACCTTTCAGGTCTTCAATCTCGGCAAGTCGTGCGCCTTGTTTCGAGAGCCGCAGGTAAAGGTCTTGCACCACATCGTCAGCATCGGTGGCAGACCCCAACCGATAGCAGGCGTATCGAAACAGATGGTCGCGCTCGGACTGCATCAGCTCAGCAAGGCGGGTGAGTTGTTTGTTTTCGGTTGTTAGTTTCATAATTTGTTTTCGTTTGTTGGAAACGCGCTTCCGAATATATAACGCTCAAAGTTCGAAAAAGACTTAACATACTCGCAAATTTATCGAAAAAAGGCAATCGGCGGTACCAACCACCGATTGCCAATGATGAATTAACGCGAAACTCACATTAAGTTAGAGTGTATAGGCGGTGAGTTCTGCGAGG
>JAZSOV010000015.1:0-10546 GCA_045537095.1 Alistipes sp. | reverse complement strand
GTCAAAGCGTCAGATGCAACGCCATTTACCGACACTTGGTCGCCCTCGGCCCAAGTGAGTGGATAGGCCTCATTTGCCTTGTCGCCCAACTGAGTACGCGAGCTATCCAACGAAAGTGTTAAGGTAATTTTACCCCCCCCCCTTAACGGCGAGGTCTTCGGTAGTGTCTGTGGTACAGCCTATTACAGCCGCCATTGCTACTACCGCCATGAAAATTTTAGCTAATTGTTTCATTGTTGTTTAGTTTTTGTATTTATCGCATACAAAGGTATAAAAAAATTTTTAAAACCATCAACCATGTTAAATAATTGTTAAATTTTAATAATGCTATTGTCTGTTAGGGCAATAAATTTTACCTTTGTGGTGATTGTAATAACCTGAAAAAAGACTTCGTATGGAAGAGATCTATTATGTAATGGTCGCAATTCTTGCGCTCCTTGCAGTCTCAGGACTCTATGTCGGCGTTACAAACGATGCTGTCAACTTCCTGAACTCGGCTCTTGGCTCCAAGGCCGCATCATTCAAAACAATCCTTATCGTTGCCTCGATAGGCATCCTTATCGGAGCATTGACTTCGAGTGGTATGATGGATGTGGCGCGACACGGAATGTTCCATCCTGAGCTATTTACATTCAAGGAGGTGATGCTCTTGTATGTGGGAGTAATGTTTGCCAATGTCATACTGCTCGATCTCTACAACTCCCTCGGATTGCCGACTTCGACCACCGTGTCGTTGATATTCTGTCTGTTGGGTTCGGCTGTGGCCGTGGCACTCTACAAGATAGGTGCAGATCCTAATATCTCCTATTTGGAGTTGGGCAACTATATCAATACCGCCAAGGCGATGGGTATCGTTTCGGGTATTCTTCTCTCGGTTATTTTGGCCTTTACAATGGGAACGATAGTGATGTGGCTTTCGCGTCTTATCTTCTCGTTCCGCTATGTGAAGATGTTGCGCCGTCTGGGTGCAGTATGGTGTGGAATGTCGCTCACTTCGATTCTCTACTTCGCTCTGTTCAAGGGGTTGAAGACTCAGTTGGGAGGTACAGCTTTTGTGGCATGGGTGGATGAACATCTGCTGGTTGCACTGCTTGCGTCTTGGGTTTTTTGCTCGCTTTTGCTCTTCTTCTTGCAGCTGTTCCGTGTGAATATTTTGCGTATCACAATCCTTGCGGGAACATTCTCGTTGGCATTGGCATTTGCAGGTAACGACCTCGTAAACTTTATCGGTGTGCCAATTGCGGGCTTGGAGGCCTTTACCGTGTCGCATGGCAATGAGAGTATGTTGATGGAGGCGTTGGCACAGCCATCTACGGGTGCCAACAACAATGTAATATATATAGTATTGTCAGGCCTTATTATGGTGGCTACACTCTGGACATCGCGCAAGGCTATGAATGTGTCGCAGACGGAGTTGTCGCTCTCCTCGGCCGATGGCGGTGGCGAGAAGCAATTCTCTTCTTCGCTCTTCTCGCGTGCTTTGGTGCGTGCAGCAGTGGGCGTATCGCGTTTCTTCGACAAGATTACACCTGCTCCTGTCAAGAAGTTCGTTTCGAAGCGTTTCGAGTGGGCAGATATTGAGCATAGCGGCGCACCTTACGATATGATTCGCTCGACCGTAAACCTCACAACCGCTTCGTTGCTTATAGCTCTCGGTACATCGTTGAAGTTGCCACTTTCGACCACCTATGTATGTTTTATGGTCGCTATGGGTTCCTCGTTAGCCGATAAGGCGTGGGGACGAGAGAGTGCCGTATATCGTATTACAGGTGTGATTACCGTGGTTATGGGTTGGTTCGTTACCGGCTTTGGCGGTTTCATCATCGCCTTCGCACTCGGATTGCTCCTTATGTGGGGCGATGTATGGGCATTTGGTGCTATCACAATCCTCTGCCTCTATATGTTTATTCACAGCAACTTTATGCCTAAGAAAAAGAAGGAGGAGAAGAAGAAGGACGATGCCGAGGTGCGCGAAAACCTTGTAGACAATACGATGACTGCTGTATCGGAGACCATCAAGGCCTCAACACGCATCTACAACCGTACTATCGTGGCTTTGATGAAGGAGAACCGCAAGGCTTTGAAGGAGCTTACGGCCGAGGCCTCGGAGATGTACGAGGAGAATCGCCGCTTGAAGTACTCCATAGCGACAACTCTGCGTGGTACCTACGGTCAGGATTTGAACCTCTCGCTCTACTATGTGCAGATTCTCGACTATCTGAACGAAATGACCAAGTCGTTGTTGCATATAACTCGTCCATCTTATGAGCATATCGACAACAACCACACAGGTCTGAGCCACTTGCAGTCGGACGAGTTGATGTCGATAAATGCCGATGTGAACGAGATCTATTCGCGTATTATATATATGTTCACCTCCAACGACTTCTCGACTATTGACGAGGTATTGATCATGCGCGACAATCTCTTCGAGCGACTTGCTCAGGCTACCAAGGATGAACTTGCCCGCATCACAGCAGGCGAGTCGAACTCCCGTGTCGGAATGCTCTTCCTCGGTATTATATCCGAGACCAAGACGATGATTTTGCAGTCGCGCAACCTTATCAAGTCGCGCCGCTACTTCATTGAGCAGGAGGGTAAGGTTATTCGCCAATCGCGTATATACGAGTAGTCTTTGTGTTCCCAACTAAATAGGGAGTTCCGCCATACATTGCGTATGTGCGGAACTCTTTTTTTATAGGGAGATGGCCGCAATCGACCTACCATTTCGAGTAGGTAGGCAGGTCGCGAGTGGTTTGTGCATCGAAGGCAAACGCTATAAATATCATTATCGAGAAGGCCAACAGCGAGGAGCCTCCGTAGGATATCAACGGCAGTGGAATGCCCATAACAGGAACAACGCCTATGGTCATGCCCACATTTATCAGGGTGTGGAATAGCAGAATCGAGGCTACGATGTAGCAGTATACTCGTCCGAAGGTTTCGCGCTGATTGTCGCCCATGCGCATCAGGCGGAAGATAAACGCCAAAATCAACATCAGTACCACAAACGCGCCCAAAAATCCGAACTCTTCACCTATTGTACAGAAGATAAAGTCGGTATGTTTCTCAGGTACCAAGCCATAGCGAATATGTGAGCCTTGCAGATAACCCTTGCCGAAAAATCCTCCCGAACCGATAGCAATCTTTGATTGACGCACATTGTAGTTGAGTGAGGCATCATCGGTAATACCGAGGAAGGTCTTAATGCGGTTTTGTTGGTGGGGTTTCATTACATTGAACATCGCATTCGAGGTTGGTGTAATCATCACCGACACCACAAAGAGTAATACCATTATATATATATTACGCAGGCGTGTGCGATAGGCATATACGCAGACTCCAATCATCGAGAGCAGGGCGGTCGAGAGTAGGATAATATAGTAATCGACCGATATTGCAGGCCACGCATTCAGAACGAGAAAGAGTAGCGTGCTTACCCCAAATAGCGAAGCGAGGTATATTATACCATGCTTCCAATTCCTATTCGCAAATATCGCGGAGATTGTAAATACCAATATAAGTGCCACGAGCAGTATCGTAGGCGAGTAGAGAAACGAGAGCAGAAATAGTGCAGCTATAAATATGATAGGTATGCAAAGCCATCTGTTTAATCCCTCGCGATAGAGCATAAAGATAAAGGAGCACAGCACCAATCCGGAACCGGTATCGTTTTGCATATATGTAATAGCGAGAGGCACAAGCAACAGTAGTGCAACCTTTACAAGACTCTTGAATGACGATATCGAGAAGGCGTACTCGCTCATTATTCGAGCCGTAGCCAAGGCGATAGCAATCTTGGCAAACTCCATCGTTTGCAGGCGTATCGGGCCAAACTCAAACCACGCCTTTGCGCCATTCACGGTGCGACCAAAGAGGAGCGTGGCTACGAGTGCCAATATGGCTGCGGCATAGAGGAAGTAGGCGATTTTGTGCCATAAACTGCGATCGAGCAGCATTATCACTATCCCTACTACAAGCGATATTACGAGCCACACAATCTGCTTGATGTAGTTGTGCGAGAAGGCGAAGAAGTTACCGCTATCTTCCACCCACGATGCCGAGAAGACAGCCACTATACCCACCGCTACAAGCAGCAGATAGAGTAGTAATGCCACCCAATCAACACTACCGAACAAAGACTCCTTCTTTCCGTGTCCGTACTCCATTACTTTTTCTTTTTATACATCGGGTATGCAATCTTGCGTCCCTTGATATACTCTACAAGATGCGGTCGCTTTATCGTATCGGTCAGGTACTTCTCCTCGATAAGCGAGGCGATAGGCACCGCCATCTCGGCACCAAAACCTCCATGCTCGACATATACGGCGATGGCAATTTTCGGATTATTGCGGGGCGCAAACGAGATAAAGGTCGAGTGGTCCTCGCCCTTCGAGTTCTGCGCCGTACCCGTCTTACCGCACACATCGTAGCCTTTGAGGTAGGCTCCCTGACAAGTACCATCTTTATTCACTCCTCGCCACATACCCTCTACAATCGGAGTGAAGTGTTTGGTGTCGACCTTCGTGTATTGCTTCTGATAGAAACGGGTGTCGAGCGAATCCTGTCCCTCAATCTCACGCACAATATGCGGAATGTAGTAGTAGCCACGATTCGCCACTATCGCTGCCAAGTTTGCCATCTGCAAAGGTGTACAACCCAACTCTCCCTGACCAATCGAGAGCGATAGGATGGTCAGCGCATTCCACGATTTGCGATAGCGCTTATCGTAAAACTCTCGCGTAGGAACATATCCCGAACCCTCGCCCAAGAAGTCCGATTCGAGTTTGCGGCCAAAACCGAACGAAAGAACATAATCACGCCACGCCTCGAAACCGTCTTTGGCAATCTCGTATTCGCGCTTATTTTCGAGAATATTTCTGAAAACATAGCAGAAGTAGGCATTGCACGATGTGGCAATGGCGTAGTGCAGACCAAGTGGAGAGCGATGTTCGTGGCAACCGATATGCTCTCCGCCAAGGTGATATCCCATATTACACGAGTACATGTAGTGTGGTCGGAGTACTCCCTCCTGCATACCGATAAGTCCCGTTACAAGTTTGAAGGTTGAGCCGGGCGGATAACGAGATTTTACGGCGCGGTTCCACAACGGCATACGGGGATTTTGTATCTCCTTGGCGTAGTTGTTGCCACGCTCACGACCTATCACAAGTTCATCGGGATTGAAGGTGGGTGATGACACCATCGTCAAAATCTCTCCCGTAGATGGCTCGATAGCGACCACTGCACCTACTTTGTTCTCCATCAACTCCTCAGCCAATTGCTGCAACTCGGCATCAATAGTGCAGACTATCGACTTGCCCGCCACAGGCTCCTTTAAGATGGTGTTTCGTTCCGCCTGCGGAGCGTATATATCCTGCAAGACCAAACCCTTTTCGCCACGCAAAACACTCTCATAGGCAAGCTCCAAACCCTCCATACCTATATAGTCGCCTACGGAGTAGGAGTCGTCTTTCTCGATTTTAGCTTTTGTAACTTCGTTGATGCTTCCCAAGAGGTTGCCGCCAATTTTGCGTGGGTATTGTCGCACGGTACGCTGCGAGGTGTAGAAGCCTCCGATATTCATCTCATCGAGCAACAGCTTCTGCTCCACGGTGATAGGGTAGCGCGTCAAGCGGCTTTCACGGCGATATGGCGACTGCTTAATCTTCTTTACGAGTGCCTCGCGCGACATCCCGACCAACTCGCTTACACGCGTGGTGTCGAATCCCGATTTTGGCATATCTTTGCGCACAATCGAGACATCGTAGCACAATCTGTTCTGCGCCAGCAATTCGCCATTGCGGTCATAAATCTCGCCACGAGGAGGGTACAACACTACATTACGGAGATAGTTATCGCCCGCCCAATCCTTGTAGCGGTCATCGACAAGCTGGATATGGCCTAAGCGTAGTACAAGAACAAGAAATATGAAAATTACGATAATGCGTGTCGCCAGAGTACGAGGCGACATTCCTCCCTCTTTCATAACTATACTATGCCGATAGGCGTTTCATAAAGAGCATAACGATAATATAGTCGAGCAACAACGATATCAGTGTGCTGCACAATATTCGCAGCAGGAGGATTCCGAAGTTGTCGAATGAGAGCCACTCCACAAAGTAGAATATCAACGAGTGGAGTATAATCATAATGGCGAAATAGCGATGAAATCGCACTCCGAGTCTTTTAATTGAAGGTATTCCCTCCTCCTTCGACATCTGCGATAGTCCCGTTAGCGCGTATAGCATAGGTCTGCGGAAGAAGGCTGTCGGCAGTGTAACGAGTGTATTCAGTCCTGCGGTACCCATTGTCAAGTCCATAACAACACCTATCAACAATCCCACGCAGAGCATCTTCCACTGTGGAAATTCTATTGGTAGCATCAAAATCAGGACTATATAGACCATAGGGGCAACGAGTGGCGATATCGAGAGGTTGTTCAGCACGAACACCTGCACGAAAAGCACCACCAAGGTCAGCATTGTATATACTCTTGCCCTCATAGTTTTTGGCTAAATTAAGAATTGAGAATTAAAAATTATTTTCAACTACTCACTACTCTCTACTCACTACTCACTAATAATAGGTTTTCTCTTCGAGAGCCTGTGCCTCACCTGCACCTGTATTGCGTACCAGCACCACATTAAAGAGTCGCCCCATATCGGCTGCAAGACGCACCTTGCAGTTGTAGGATGTGCCGTTGTCGGCTAATGAGATCTTCTCGATATTACCAATAACCGTCTCGCGTGGGAAGTAGTGCGAGAATCCCGCTACGCGAACAAGCTCACCTTCCTTTACCTTGGCATACTTCGACAACTCAACAAAGTCAATGACCTGCGTGTCGTCACCACTCCATACCACCGAGCCGTGACTGCCATCCTCGGCCAGCATACCTCCTATGCGAAAATCGACATTCAGAAGTGTCTTTGCTACGGCGTAGTTTTCAGAACAATCGACCACTACACCCACGGCATACCCCTCAGGAGTCATAACCGCCATATCGGCCGATACGCCATCACGAAAACCCTTGTTCAGGGTTATGAAATTGCGATTGCGGTTGGTGGTCGATGCGATAACCTTGGCTGAAAGATACTCGTACTGCTGAATCACCCCTTCGACCGAATGTTGCTCCTCAGGAAGAGAGGCTTCGAGAGCGCGAATGCGATTTTCGAGCATCGCAATATGCTCGGTCAGGCGGGTATTCTCCTTGCGCAGTACAAAGTAGTTCGATACACCTGCAAAGACTGAATGTACATACCCGACTACTGCATTTGACCATACGAGCAGGCGCGCCTGCGTGTAGGGAGTGGAGTAGGCGTAACAGCGAATGGCGATAATCTCCAAGATAACAAAGAGTATCGCCACGCCTGTTTTGCGTATGAAGAGCAACAGCTTCTGCATTGCAATCGCAAATTGATAATTGACCTTCGGTCTTCACTGCTCCGTCTTGGCAAAGCCTGCAAGCAGCCTCTGCCCTCGGCATAATCGCAGCGGTGACAATTATAGGTATTTTATCGCATCAAGAATGAGAAACGATTTATATTTTTGAGTGCAATGTTAGTTCCGCGAACTACTGCACGCAGTGGGTCCTCTGCAATATGGAACGGAATGCCGGTCTTTTTCGAAAGACGGCGGTCCAATCCCTTAATCAAAGCACCACCACCTGCGAGGTAGATACCATTGCGAACAACATCGGTATAGAGCTCGGCAGGCATCTCCTGCAACACCTTCATTAAGGCTGCATCCAACTTCACGAGCGACTTATCGAGTGCGTATGCGATCTCGTTGTACGAGAGAGTGATGGTCTGTGGAAGACCTGTGAGCATGCTAGGGCCTGTCACTACATAATCCTCCGGCTCATCTTCCAACTCAGGGATAGCGGCACCAATCTTACACTTGATATCTTCGGCTGTACGCTCACCGATGCGTACGCTATGCTGCTGGCGAACATACTCCATAATATCGTTAGTGAATACATCACCTGCAATATCGATAGACTCCGACACTACGATACCTCCCAACGAGATACAAGCAATCTCCGAAGTACCACCACCTATATCGATAATCATATTTCCCTCCGGCGCCTCTACATCGATACCTGCACCGAGAGCTGCCGCCATAGGCTCGTAAATCATTGCTACCTCGCGACCTCCTGCATGCTCTGCCGAGTCGCGCACCGCACGAATCTCGACATTTGTCGAACCCGAAGGGATACAGATGACCATCTTGAGCGATGGCGAGAAGAGCGAACTGCGAGTCTTAATCTTGCGAATCATTCCTCGCAACATCAACTCCGTAGCGTTGAAGTCTGCAATAACACCACCCTTCAATGGACGAATGGTACGCAAATTGGGGTTAGTACGACCGATATAAGGCTGAGCCTCACGACCGAGTGCAGCCAACTGGTTGGTCTGCACATTTACTGCTACGACAGATGGCTCATCGACTACCACCTCGTCATTGTGAACAATCAGAGTGTTGGCAGTTCCAAGGTCGATAGCCAACTCCTGTGTTAATGAAAAAAGTCCCATAAAATCTCTATATTTTTATATTTACATTTTGACAAAATACAATACACGACAAAGGTAGTGAAAAGTTATATAACTTTTCCTATTTTTATCCAAAATTTTTATTATCTTTGACAACGAATTAAAACAATGTCTATTTTTTTTAACACAAAACAGTATAGAACAATGGAAATTTTAAAGTTGAATACCACCAAGAGTGGCGTTGTGTTTTCGGATGAGTTGAAGCAGTCGGCGTTGGTTGCTAACGAATTGCTCCATTCGGGCAAAGGCGCGGGTAATGATTTTTTGGGTTGGGTAAATCTTCCATCTTCGATTAGTAAGGCAGAACTCGATGCTATAAAGTCTTGTGCATCAACACTTCGCGCAAAGGCCGATGTGGTTGTATGTATTGGTATCGGAGGCTCGTATCTTGGCGCAAAGGCTGTGCTTGATGCAATGAGTAATCCATTCGAGTTGCTCCACGCAGAGCGTAAGAATCCTACCGTTTTGTTCGCTGGTCAGAACATTTCGGAAGACTATATGGCCGAGTTGTTGGATGCACTAAAAGAGCATTCGATAGCTACAGTCGTTATCTCGAAGTCGGGTACTACAACCGAGCCTGCTATCGCTTTCCGTATTATTAAGGAGGAGATCGAAAAACGATATGGCAAGGAGGAGGCTCGTGAGCGTATTGTGGCTATCACAGATAAGGCTCGTGGAGCTTTGAAAACTCTCGCCACAAACGAGGGTTATGCTACATTTGTTATTCCTGATGATGTGGGTGGCCGCTTCTCGGTACTTACCCCTGTGGGCTTGCTTCCACTCGCTGTTGGTGGCGTGGATATTGAGAAGTTGGTTGCAGGCGCAGTTACCATGGAGAAGGCTACTGCCGATGGTGTAGCTTTCGAGAATAACCTTGCGGCTCAATATGCAGCAACTCGCTTCGAATTGTATAAGGCTGGCAAGAAGATTGAAATCCTCGGTTCGTATGAACCTAAGTTGCAGAATATCAGCGAGTGGTGGAAACAACTCTATGGTGAAAGTGAGGGTAAGGATGGCAAGGGTTTGTTCCCTGCATCAGTAACTCTTACTGCTGATCTTCACTCCATGGGACAATATATTCAAGAGGGCGAGCGTACCTTGTTTGAAACTATTATCTCGGTCGAGAAGCCTGCTCGCGAGGTTAAAGTGGATAGCGATGATGCAAACTTGGATGGCTTGAACTTCTTGGCTGGTAAGCGTCTGCACGAGATTAACAAAATGGCTGAGTTGGGAGTTCAACTTGCGCATATTGATGGCGGAGTACCTAATATCCTGATTCAAATTCCGGCTATCGAGGAGACGGCAATCGGCGCATTGCTCTACTTCTTTGAGAAGGCATGCGGTATCAGCGGTTACCTTATAGAGGTTAATCCATTCAATCAGCCGGGTGTTGAGGCCTACAAGAAGAATATGTTTGCGCTTTTGGATAAACCGGGCTACGAGGAGGAGAGCAAAGCTATTAAGGCGAGATTGTAAAATTGCCTTGTTTTAGGCTTTTTGAGTGCCTGCTATTTCAATAGTAGGCACTTTTTATGCGGTTTTCCCTATATATATAAATATAGGTATAAAAGAATTATTAAAAAAAATTAAAAAAATCTTCAAAAAGATTTGCAGATTAAAAAAAAGTCGCTACCTTTGCATCCGCAATTGAGAGATAATAACTCTTGTGGTTCTTGAAAGATAGCTCGAAATGAGGTAAAAAACGAGAAAAACACGGTTTTTTCAAAAAAATTGCAAAAAAGTTCTTTCAAAATTTGGTGGTTAGGAAAATTTGCTTTACCTTTGCACCACTTTCGCGTCTGAAATATGACAAGCGAGAGATTTGAAAACGGTTCTTTGATTTACTGGTTATATTAAGAGAGAAAATGTAGTATTTATCTGTCAATTTCCTTTAATGGAAAATGAAGTAGTCAGGACTCTAACAATACATTATAATTTTTTTACAATGGAGAGTTTGATCCTGGCTCAGGATGAACGCTAGCGGCAGGCTTAAC
>JAZSOV010000075.1:0-5773 GCA_045537095.1 Alistipes sp. | reverse complement strand
TTGTTGAAGTTGAATGCAGGGATAGCGTAGCCACCCTCAACTGCCTTTGCGAACATCTCCTTGGTGTTCACAAGTCCCAATTCCTTGTACGAAATCATAGCTGTTTTATTTTATATTTGTGAAATAAAGTTTGTTATCTGTTTAACAGTGCAAAAGTAGTACTTTTTTTTGAATTATTCGCTAAAAAAGTAAATTATATATAAAGGTAGCTCCTATACTTATCGGGGCAACCCATTTTAGCAGAAACACCAACACACCGAAGAGTGGAACACGGAGTGTGCCATCGTTCGACAGAGCCTTGCGAAGAATCTTCTTGTCGAGGAACCAACCGGCAAAGATACAGGTCAGCAGACCTCCGAGCGGCATCAGCACATCGGCTGTAATCATATCGAAGAAATCGAAAATCTTGCCCGACCAGAGGCACAATATCGATGCAACGACAGCTATCAGAGTGGAGAGTCGTGCGCTATGTTTGCGCGAGATGTTGTGATACTCTTGGAAGTACTCGGTTATAACCTCGTGGAAAGTGATGGTCGAAGTGAGTGCTGCCAAGGCAATCAACAGGAAGAAAGTTGCCGACCACAACTCCGGCATCGACATATCCTTGAATACAAACGGCAAGGTTTCGAATATAAGCGTAGGTCCCTGCTCCGGCTTCAAACCCTCGACACTGAATACGGCCGGGAATATCACCATACCCGCCAATACCGCCACGAAGAAGGTCATCATCGATGCCGACCAAGCCGTTGTGGAGAGGTTTGTCCCCTTCTTGAAGTAGGAGGCGAAAGTTATCAGGCATCCCAAGCCTATCGAGAGCGAGAAGAAGGCCTGACCTATGGCACTGATGACAGTCTTTATTGAGAAGGCCTTGCTGAAATCGGGCTTGAAGAAGAACTCAAAACCCTCCTTTGCTCCTGGCATCATTGCGGCACGCACCACCATTGCCAACAGCATAACAAAGAGTATCGGCATAACACACTCTGCTGTGCGTTCCAAACCTTTACGCACGCCACGCGCAACAACAATATGTGTCAAGACGATAAATAATACGGTATACAACGGCTCCTGCCACGAGTTGCAGAAGTTCTCAAATATGGTGTGGAACTCCTCGCCCGAATAGAGCGTTCCATTGACGGATGCCACAAAGTAGTAGAGCGACCAGCCTGCAACGATGTAGTAGAAACCCGGAATAAGGGTTGAGACAATCAAACTATTGTAGCCGAGTGGCTTCCACCACTTCGAGAATTGTGCGTATGCCTTTACGGGGCCTTTGCGAGTGTGTGTGCCAATAGCAAATTCAGACAACATCACAGGGATACCGAGAATCAGTACACATACGAGGTAGAGCAGCACAAATGCTCCGCCACCATTTTCGCCTGCGATATATGGAAATCGCCAAATACTACCTAAACCGATTGCGCTACCAGCAGCAACGAGTACTGCGCCAATCTTACTGCCAAATGAATCATTGTTTTGCTCTTTCATAACCTAACCTGTTTTTAGCCATTAGCCAATTTTAACCTTTCAGCACTACGCTTACCCTCGCCACCTTTCCTCCCAGCGGTGGGGCGATTTTCGTAACCCGGCACTCCGTTTCGCATATCTGCGGAAAGCGGTTGTGCAGAGCCTCAATAATATTGGTTGCTACGCGCTCGATGGTGTGCTGTGTGTGCTGCATCTGCTCACGCACCACCTCGTACACCGTCAGATAGTTCACCGCCTGCGTAACATCGTCCTCCTCGGCAACCGTTCCCAGTTCGGTTGTCAGGCGTAGCGACACCTCGAAGTGGCTTCCTGTCTGCTGCTCCAACTCATAGCAACCGTGGAGGGCGTGGAAATCCATGCCCTCCAACTCGATTGTATATAATCTCTTTTCGTTCACTACTCTACAATTACAAGATAGTAGTTTTTCTTACCGCGCTGTACCAAGATATACTTCCCGGCAATCAAATCCTCAGCGGTAACCACGCGCTGAATATCCGAGACCTTCTCCTTGTTGAGCGATACACCACCGCCTTGAATCATCTTGCGGCACTCGCCCTTCGATGGGAAGATAGACGACTTCTCGGCACAGAGGTCGATAAACGAGCAACCCAACTCCTCCTTCGACACCTTAAACTGCGGTACGCCATCGAATACCTGCAACAAGGTCTGCTCGTCAAGGCGGTGCAACGCCTCCGAGGTCGATTGTCCGAAGAGAATCTGCGAAGCCTCGACAGCCTTCTCATACTCCTCGCGCGAGTGAATCATCGTGGTAATCTCCTCTGCTAAACGCTTCTGCAAGAGTCGCAAGTGTGGAGCCTCATCGTGCTCGGCAATCAGGCTCTCGATAGTTTGGCGGTCAAGCAGAGTGAATATCTTGATATAACGCTTTGCATCGTCATCGCTCACATTGAGCCAGAACTGATAGAACTTGTAAGGCGAGGTGTAGCGGGCATCCAACCAAACATTACCACTCTCTGTCTTACCGAATTTTGTTCCGTCAGCCTTTGTGATAAGCGGGCAGGTGATAGCAAATGCCTCAGCCTCCGAGCCGAGCTTACGGCGAATAAGCTCCGTACCAGTGGTGATATTACCCCATTGGTCAGCACCACCCAGCTGCAACTTACAGTTCATAGTCTGGTAGAGGTGCAAGAAGTCGTAACCCTGCAACAGCTGGTATGTAAACTCGGTGAACGACATACCATCGCCCTCGCCATTGAAGCGCTTCTTTACCGAATCCTTTGCCATCATGTAGTTTACGGTGATGCACTTACCGATATCGCGTGCGAAGTCGAGGAACGAGAACTCCTTCATCCAATCGTAGTTATTTACCATAACAGCGGCATTCTCCGCATCTGAATCAAAGTCGATAAGGCGAGCCAACTGCGCCTTGATAGCCTCTTGATTATGACGCAAAGCCTCCTCGTTCAGCAGGTTACGCTCCTGCGACTTACCCGAAGGGTCGCCAATCATACCTGTAGCACCACCAACCAAGGCGATTGGGCGGTGTCCACACATCTGCAAGTGCTTCAATATCATTACGCCTACCAAGTGACCGATATGCAACGAATCTGCCGTTGGGTCAATACCGAGGTAAGCGGTTGTCATCTCCTTTGCGAGTTGCTCCTCTGCTCCCGGCATGATAGTATGAATCATACCGCGCCACTGCAACTCCTCAACAAAATTTTTTCTCTCCATCTCTCTTTTGTGTATATATCGTTATTACTATTGTCCAATTCTATCCCTCTGCTATGGTGTCGAATACACTCTGCATATAGTCGTAATCCTTCACATTGTCGCGCATATAAATTTCTCGGTCCTCAATTCTCGTAGGCTTCAATTTGAAGTCTATCTCTTTGACATCTATGTGCATATCGAGCGAGCCTTTTACTCCGGCCACCTCGGCAATGCCCTTCAAAATCCAAAATCGCTCGCCGAGAAGTTCATCGCGCAATGACTCGGAAGGCACAGCCAACTTTACCACATTGTTGTCGAACTCTATCAACTCAAATGCCGACACAAAGCGCGGGCGCTCCTTGCACATACGCGCCACTATCGCCTCCTTTGCTTGTGAGAGTTTTGCCTCACTGTCAGGATCTATCGTCTGATGCGAGCCTTTGCCCTCCTCTTCGCCAGGATTAGAAACCTGGGTGAGCAGCGAAGACAACGAACCTCCAAGTATTACAGACCTCTTTTGTTTGCTCTCTGCTTGCGACTTAGGAGCAGGTGTCTGCTCTGCCGGCTTTTCAACGGTTGGCACCTGCTCCGTTGTTGGTTGAGGAGTTGGCGCAGGTGCTACCGTAGGTTGCTCTATCTCTTGTGTTACAGCAGGTTGCGGAGCCGGTGTAACTTGCTGTTGAACCGCTACAACGGGCTGCTGCTTTGGTGCATCCAAGTCGGGCAAGGCGTACTTAGCTTCGATTGGAGCCGTCAGTTCATTGTTTTTTTTTTCGCCGAGTGTCGAAATCTTCATCAAAGTCAATTCGACAAGCAGACGCTGCGATGACGCTGTGCGTAACTTCGAGTCCGCCTCAGTGAGCAACGATATCGCTCCGAATAGGAATGCAGGTTCGCACACTGCCGCCTGCTGACGATACTTTTCGAGCAATGAACCCGTATATTCAATCAACGACACCGCAGGGCCTTTTGCAACGAGCAGGTCGCGGAAGTGTTGATTTAATCCACTCATAAATATCTGTCCCGAAAAACCCTTCGACAACACCGCATCGTACTCCAACAGTGCATTTACATAGTCGCCACGCAGGAGCAACTCCGTAAAGCGGAAATATGTTTCGTAGTCGAGAACATTCAAGGTCGCTGCTACGGCGTGATACTCCAACTTTGTACCGCAGAACGACACCGCCTTATCGAACATCGACAACGCATCACGCATACCTCCATCAGCCTTTTGGGCGATAAGATTGAGCGACTCATCGTCTGCTTCTACACCCTCGTTTTGAGCGATGTAGCGCAAATATCCCACCGCATCTTCTACACGGATACGGTTGAAATCGTATATCTGACAACGCGATAAGATGGTTGGAATAATCTTGTGTTTCTCGGTAGTTGCGAGGATAAAAATCGCATGCTTCGGTGGCTCCTCCAAAGTTTTGAGGAAGGCGTTGAACGCTGCTTGCGAAAGCATATGCACCTCATCGATGATAAATACGGAGTATTGACCGATTTGCGGAAGAACACGCACCTGCTCGATAAGTTGGCGGATATCTTCGACCGAGTTGTTCGAGGCAGCATCCAATTCGTGGATATTGAGCGAACGATTCTCGTTAAACGACAAGCAGGAATCGCACTTATCACACGCCTCGGCACCTACGGGATTCTGGCAGTTTATCGCCTTGGCAAAGATACGCGCGCAGGTTGTCTTACCCACTCCGCGAGGTCCGCAGAAGAGGTAGGCATGCGCCAACTGACCACGCTCGATTGCATTTTTCAATGTCGAGGTGATATGATTCTGTCCTACCACACTTGCGAAGGTGGCAGGGCGATACTTTCGTGCCGATACGATAAATTTCTCCATAATCGCCACAAAGTTAATAAACTTTGTCTATTTCTTGACAATTTTACGCCAAAATGTCGCCCGTATGTCACAATTTTTGCCATCATTACGGTCAAAAAGCGTCAAAACGACACCCAAAACCACTTGGCAGAAGATTTGTTGGGGCAAGAAGTGTACGAAAGAGTAAAAAACTAAAATATATAAAGCTATGAATAACAATCAAAAGCACGAGGCTCTATCGCGGTATGCAATAGACCTCAACGAACAGGCTCAAAAGGGGAAATTGGACCCTGTAATCGGTCGTGATGAGGAGATTCGCCGAGTATTGCAGATTCTCTCGCGCCGTACCAAAAACAACCCCGTACTCGTGGGTGAAGCGGGTGTCGGAAAGACTGCCATTGTGGAGGGTATCGCCCACCGAATTATCGATGGCGATGTTCCCGAAAACCTACGCTCGAAGCGCATATTCTCGCTCGATATGGGCGCATTGATTGCAGGTGCAAAGTATCAGGGCGAATTTGAGGAGCGACTCAAAGCGGTAATCAACGAAGTAATTGAGAGTGAGGGAGAAGTCCTGCTCTTTATTGATGAGATTCACACCCTTGTAGGTGCAGGAAAGACAAGCGGAGCGATGGACGCTGCCAACATTTTGAAACCTGCGCTTGCGCGTGGCGAGTTACGCACCATCGGAGCGACTACACTTGACGAATTTCAGAAGTACTTTGAACAGGATAAGGCGCTCGAACGCCGCTTCCAGAAGGTGATGGTCGATGAGCC
>JAZSOV010000122.1:0-8317 GCA_045537095.1 Alistipes sp. | reverse complement strand
CAAGAATGCAGTTGTTGTTAATGACGTCGTCATCGATCCGAATGCTATAGTATTCCAGGGCAACAACTCAAATATTACTGCGCCTAACTACAAGGGAACCGTATATGGTAACGGCTTTGCTATCAAGAACTTCCCAGGACCATTGTTCAACAAGACAGCAGCATCGTTCAAGGGCTTGCATATGGATATGAACATTGAGGAGACCGAGAACCCTAACTTCGGTGCATTTGCTCGTCAGCTTATTGCAAATGGCAATGCTCCAACGGTTGAGCACTGCTCGGTAAGTGGTACTATTGCTATCAACACGAATATCGCTCCTGAAACAGACAGGGATCATGGAAATGGCAATTGTGCAACTGGCGGTCTTGTAGGTATGGCAGCAGGTGTAGACTTCTGTAATTGCGTAAACAATGCCACAATTACTGTAAAATCACTTTCGGATACAAAAGCGACATACTCAGATGTGGGTGGTATTTTAGGAGTAGCGAATGTTGCAGAAGAGCATTTTGTTCACTTTACCAACTGTACAAACTACGGAAGTATAACACTTAGTGACCCAACAAGTAAATCATATGGATGCCTTGGAGGTATCTTAGGTATCTATTTTGGCGTAAATGCAGTTGCTACATTCGACAATTGTAGTAACCATGGCAATATCACAGTGAGCCAGGGTGCCATTGTCGAGTCATGCAATATGGGTGGCATTATGGGACACGCATTAGGTTCAAAGAGTGATATAAAGACTCTTACATTCGAGAATTCCGTATCCAATGCCGGAGCAATAAAATTTGAAGGCACCTCTACTTCAACAGCGCGCATGGGAGGTGTATTGGGATATCTTCTTAGAAATGTAACGGCGACTTTCAACTGTGCAGTTACCAACTCCGGTTCAGTCTCCTTTGATGGTTCGGGCGCAGGAGTCTGGTTAGGTGGTCTCACAGGTTCAATATACTCTTCGAGTGGATTAATTATTAACAGTGGCTTTACCAACACCGAAAGCGGAACGGTTACTGTAAATGGCACCGCATCGTCTACTATCTATATGGGAGGTTTGTATGGCTATAATGAATACGATAAGGATAATTATTCCGCAAACAAAGTTAATTTCAAAGGCTATAAGATTTGGAATAGAGCAACTATTACTGTGAATGGCACCGGAAAATCATCTTGTTATATTGGAGGTATATTTGGTTTCTCGCATAACACAACACATAATATGACAAATAATGTAAGAGTTCTCAATACTGGTGTTCTTAGCGTTTCCAGCGATGCAGTTGTTGATTCGAATATATGCATGGGTGGAGTAGCCGGATATATGAACGGTAACTCCATCTCTGGAACAGGCCAGATCGTTAATGAGGGAAATCTCAAATTTGAAGGCGAGGTCAAAGGTAATTGTCTTATTGGCGGTATCTATGGTCAGTTATGGGCAGGAACATCTTCTAATTCAATCAATGTAGGAGATATATATGCAACTGGTAAAGTTAATGCTTCAAAGACACATCGAATAGGTGGATATTTGGGAAATTGCAACTATACAAGCACGCGTACATATAGCAATTGTCAAATTTATTGCGATATTACTGCATATTGTGTAGCAGACGATAACACTGTAACTTCACCTTATACTATCGGATTGCTTACAGGTTCGTTATCTGGAAAAATCGGCACGGGTTCTAAAAGCAATAAAATTGGAGGCCGCATCGCAACTAACAATGACGGTAGTTGGCTGACAATCGATGCTACAAACTACGCAGATTATGTAGTTGGCAACCGCAACTGCGGTGTTGCATACACGGGTGCTTCTCTATTGACAAGCGAGGACGAAATCGTTTGGGGGAATTTTGGAATTTAAGAATTAAGGATCAGAATTATATAGTTCCGTTAAAAATTTAGAGTTATGAAAAAGACATATATTGTTCCAGAGATTATGGCGTATGAGGTAGTTGCTGAGCGCGGCTACGAGAATAGCACTTCATTCGGTTTGCCGGGATTTGGCACCGAAGACCCCGACACTTGGGCATAACGAAGTCGTCTAACAAACCAAAGGGCTTGCATCGCTGCAAGCCCTTTGGTTTGTTAATGTAAAACGAAATTATATATAGCGTTACAGGCCTACTCCAATCGGCCAATTTCATCCGTTAGGCTGAGCTTTCTGTTTATTGATTCGGCCGTACTAAGCACCTTGTCGAGCATCTCCTGCTCGGATGTTAATCGTATCGATGGCAAATATACTCCGACACTTCCAACAACATGCTTCTTACGCCACAATGGCACCGCAAAACCAACAATTCCATTTGAGTCATAATCGACTTCATAGCCCATTTTGCGAATTCTATTCAAGCTGCGCCTAAATTCCAAATCGGGATTTTCGGACTTATAGATCGCCGGCCACTCCTTTTGCGTAGGCAGATTGTTGCGTATGACAAACTTTTCGAGATGATCGTATGTGTAGTTTGCCAATATGACTCGTCCCGTATTGGCCGAATATACCGATTTATCGATATTGGGACGCACTATAAGTTCTTGATTTGGAGTTGTGTAGAACAGCACAATTCGTTTGTCGTTCTTGATGACCGAGAGAATTGCACTCTCGTTAGTCTCGCGGCCCAACTTCTCTACATCCTCGTGTGCAATCTTTGTCAATTCATCATGCACCATTGCACTTCCGGTGAGTTTGTAGAACATATATCCGAACTTGTATCCGCAACGAGGTGCGCTCTGCTGCACATAACCTCGTGAAGCAAGCGTCTTTATAATATTTGCACAAGTTGCATGATCCAATCCAACGGCATTTGCAATCTCTTTTAATGGCACTTCGCGATTGGCATTTACTGCCAAGAACTCGATGATATCCATCGCTCTCATTATACTCTGAATCATATCCTCGTAGTTTATATTATAAAATTGCATAACAAAGTTCTCAAATTTTATACAATATACAAAATTTACTTATAATTTTGTTATGAATAAGTTAAGGAATAATTCTACTATTTTACATTATAAAACAACAAAGATGAAAGATAGAAATTCTGTTTACAAATGGGAGCTGATAGTGATGCTCTGGTTCGCCTTCTTCCTTAATCAGGGAGATCGTCAAGTCTATGGTGCAATTGTGGAAGACATTCAGAGCAGTCTTGGTTTGAGTGGCTTCGAGGCCGGATTGGTAGTTACTGTATTTACGGTGGTGTATGGTTGCTTGGCTCCATTCGGAGGCTATGTTGGCGACTTCTTGCGCCGCAAGTGGATTGTGATTATCAGTCTTATTATTTTCAGCTTGGGCACTCTCTTTACCGGTTTTGCAGGTGCAATGGGTGCCGGAGCCCTCGTATATCTTATTGTGATGCGAGGTGTAGCCACCGGTGCAGGTGAGGCATTCTACAACCCTGCTGCCATCTCGCTTATCACGCAGTATCACGAAAAGACCCGTGCAACAGCTATTTCGATGCATCAATCGGCACTCTACATTGGAGTTATCGTAAGTGCTATCGTTGCACCGATGATCTCAAAGGCATTCGGTTGGCAGTATGCTTTCATAGGCTTTGGTCTGTTCGGCCTGTTCGTTGCAGCCTACTGCATCTTCCGCATGGAGGATACCCCGCAGATCAAGGAGCAGACCGAGCGTATTCCGTTTATGGAGCTTCTCAAAGGCATCTTCTCGAAAAAAACCATTTGGCTGTTGGCATTTGCTTTCGGTTGTCAGGTCTTTGTAAATATAGGTATAACCACTTGGGCCGCGAAGTTCTTCAACCTTAAATTCTATGCAGGTGAGAACCTTACTATGGCAAGTTCGATAGCAATGCTCACAAGTTGCGGATTTGCAATTTTTGGAGTAATGCTCGGCGGTCGTATCTCGGACAAGTTGGCTCAGAAGAATAAGTTGGCACGCATGCGCACAGAGTATATAGGATTGTTGGGTGGTGCACCATTCCTTGCAATGGTCGGTTTCGCTCCCAATATCTGGGTGGCAAGTATCGCAATGGTATTCTACGGCATCTTCCGCGGTATCTACGACTCGAATCTCTACGCTGCAATGTTCGATGTTATCGATCCGAAGTTGCGCGCTTCGTCAGTGGGTATTCTCACTGCATTTGCATTTATCGTAGGTTGCTTGGCTCCTATATATCTTGGTGCTGTGCAGGGCGATGGTACAAGCATAGATGCTTTCGGCTGGGGCATATCTTCGCTCGGCCTCTTCTTCTTGGTAGGAGGATTGTTGATTGCCATTGCCGCCAAATATACATTCTTGAAGGAGCGTTACGAAGAATAATTGGTTTGAATAAACTTATATAAAACCCTTTTAACAATAACAGTATCATGAAAATTACAGACATGAGAGTTCGCGTTGTTGCGATTCCGATGAATGCGCAACTTCGCCATAACACGGGTGTTCACCCGGGTTATCTTCTCCGCAACATCGTGGAGATTTTCACCGATGAAGGTATCGTAGGTTTGGGTGAGTGCGGAGGCGGTGATGCCAAGGCTGCATTGATGAAACTTAAACCAAGAATTATCGGCCTCGATCCATTCGATCTGGAAACTATCAAGATGAAGGTATTGCGCAGTATCTACTACATGTCGAATGCTCGTCTTTATGGTGCAATCGAGATTGCCTGCCTTGATATTCAGGGTAAGGTGGCAGGCGTGCCTATGCACCGTTTGCTCGGTGGTGCATTGCGCGACCGTATTCCTATGATTGCATACCTCTTCTGGCGTTACGACCGTCCGGGAGGCGGCCACGATGAGACTGCTGAGGATATGGCCGACTTCTGCGTTGAGTTGCACGAGACACTCGGTGTAAATGCAATGAAGTTGAAGGCAGGTGTAAAGGACCCTATGGAGGAGGTTCGTGTACTCGAACTCTGCCGTAAGAAGTTGGGCGATGACTTCGGTCTTCGTATCGACCCTAACGGAGTATGGAGCGTGGCTACCGCTATCAAGGCAGGTAAGCGTATGGAGGAGTTGGAGCCACAATACTTCGAGGACCCATCGTGGGGCTTGGAGGGTATGCGTGCCGTTCGTGAGAAGGTAAATATCCCATTGGCTACCAACATGTATCCTAACAAATTCGATGACCTCGGTCCTGCTATTCACATGAACTCTATCGACATCATCCTCACCGACCTCCACTACTGGGAGGGACCTCGTGGTGTGAAGGATTTGGTAGCGGTATGTCGTACATTCAACCTCGGTGTTGCAATGCACTCAGGCGCTGAGTTCGGTATCGAGTTGGCTGCTATGTTGCACACCGCATCCACAATCCCACAGATGACTATGCCGGGAGATGCTCACTATCACTATCTCGAAGATGATATCATCGAGGGTGGTTTGATGAAGTACGAGGACGGCTGCATCAAGGTACCGGAAGGTCCGGGTTTGGGCGTATCGCTCGATGAGGACAAGATGAAGTTCTACGAGAAGTATTACGAGAAGCATGGCGATTACTATGCTCGTTTCCACCAGGATCCATATCGTCCGGATTGGTATCCAATCGTAGGAGGTATTTAGTATGTTCGACCTTAAAGGAAAAACGGCACTTGTTACCGGTAGCGGTCAGGGCATTGGCAGAGCCATTGCCCTGCTGCTCGCCGAGCATGGTGCTCGCGTGATTGTAAACTGGTGTTCGAACGATGCGGTAGCACAGCAGACACTCGATGGCATTAAAGCCGTTGGTGGAGAGTATCTCACTTGGAAGTACGACCTTGCATCAGACTCTATCAAGGAGGATTGGGCAGCTTTTGTCAAGGAGAATAATCTCGCTGTCGACATCCTTGTTTTGAACGCCTCGGTACAATATCGCAACGAGTGGGAGAATATCTCATTCGAGGAGTTCGACAAACAGATGCATGTCAATTTGCGAGCATCGTTGGCCTTGATTCAGTCGTGTGTACCTGCTATGCGTGAGCGCAAATGGGGGCGCATCGTAACTATCGGTAGCGTACAGCAGTATCGTCCTAATACTGCTATGGCAGTATATGCTGCAACAAAGGCTGCACAGCGCAACCTCGTAATGACTCTTAGCATAGAGTTGGCAGGTGATGGTATTACCATCAACAACATTGCTCCCGGAGCTATTGAAACCGTGCGCAACGAGAAGGTGCTTGCAGATGCAGCTTACAGAGCAAAAATTGAGGGATCAATTCCTGTTGGCTTCGTAGGACAACCTGCGGACATCGCACCTGCCGTATTATTGCTCTGCTCGAACGAAGGACGCTATATCACAGGAACAGATTTACCTGTTGATGGTGGTATGGCTATACCTTTTACCAAGAAGTAGTTTAATTTAAATAAAGAGAGAGAAATGAGCGTAGATCAGTACAAGAAAGAGGTTGGTATGATGAACCTCGACAAACTTATTGAGACCCGTGAGGGTATTTGCACAAAGCCATTCCCAATTCCGGACAAGGAGTTGTTGGAGCGTTTTGAGCAGTTGTATCTCGGCGCTGTAAACGATGTTATGCGCGAGTTCTGTTTGCTCAATCAGGCTCTGCCAAATCGTATTAAGTCTTTGCGCGAGTATCAGACCGTTGCAGGTTTTGCATTTACTGTTAAGAGTGCTCCGAATGTGAAGATTACAGGCGAGATGGAGTATCGTACACAGATGCTCGACGACCTCGGCGAAGATCACTTCGTAGTGTGGGACACCAGCCGCGACCAAGAGGCTACCTTGTGGGGTGGCGTGATGACATCAACCGCAAAGGGCAAGAAGGTTAAGGCTGCTTGTATCGATGGCGGTATCCGCGATACACACCAGATTTTGGAGGCCGATTTCCCAATCTTCTACGAGTATCGTATTTCAAACGGCTCACTTGGTCGTTGCCTTATCACTCACTACCAGATTCCAATCAAGATTGGCGATGTAACTATTAAGCCGGGCGATGTTATCCTTGGCGATATCGATGGTGTTTTGGTTGTCCCTCGCGAGATTGCATACGAAGTTCTCGTGCGTGCGGAGGAGATTAAGGAGAATGAGAAAAAAATCTTCTCGTGGGTACATGAGGGTCAGACTGTTCAGGAGATTAAGGACAAGGGAGGTTACTTCTAAACCATGCCAACGACTATTAAAAGTGTGATTATGAGCCTTTTGATTGGGGCATACACTCCATATTGGGGGCACACATTTGTTGCGGAGGGCAACGGCAAAGTCTATGCCCTCCGTTCTCTTGCGGACTCATCTTCGCTCTGTGTTTTTGAACAACCAAAACATACGAGCGAAGAGGTGTTCTCTGTCGCAACTCTCGACTCTCTCGGCAAACCATTGGCCGAGGTTTCGACTGCGGGCAAGCACTCTTGTCATATAGTGTTACTTGCCCGACAGGCAGTGGTTGCCGACTATACGAGTGGCACACTCTCGTTGTTCGACCTTACGGAGGAGGGGTTACCTCTGCCAAATCCGAAGGTGATACAGTACAATGGTAGCAGTATTCACCCTAAACGACAGCAGTCATCGCACATTCACTCCTCGACACTCTCGCCCGATGGTAAGATGTTGATTGTGGCAGACCTTGGTGGTGATTGTCTTTATCGTTTTGATGTACGAGATGGTCGTCTTGCCCTTCCCGAAGTGGCTACAATATCACTGCCGGCAGGTTGTGGCCCTCGTCATTGTGCATTTGCTCCGGAGGGCGATTATCTGTATGTTGTAACAGAGTTGAGCGACGAGGTTTTGGTGTATAGTACAACCGACTTCGCTCTACAAAACCGATATGTTGTTAATGCCGGAAATCCAAATGGCGGTTCACATATCGCATTAAGCCCCAATGGGCGTTATCTCTATATCTCTTCGCGAGTGAGCAGTACTGCGGGAGCCAAGAGATGTACAGTGCCTGATGGCATTGCTATATTTAAGCGTATGGGCGATGGAGCGTTGGAGTCTCTCCACTACCTGCCTACGGGAGGTCATCCTCGTCATTTCGCTATTAGCCGTGATGGAAAATACCTGGTCGTTGCGTGTCGTGATGGCAATACGGTAGAGATTTACCCTCTCGATACCGAGAGTGGATTAGCGGGAGAGTGCTGCAAAAAGATTGCAGTCGAAGTTCCTGTTTATGTAGGATTGAATTAAAACAAAGATATACAACCATATATGAAGAAGATTGTAACGCTTGGAGAGATTATGCTTCGCCTCAGCACCGCGGGAAACAGCCGTTTTGTGCAGGCAGACTCTTTTGATGTGGTCTATGGCGGTGGCGAGGCAAATGTTGCCGTAAGCTGTGCCAATTATGGACACGACGCATATTTCGTAACCAAGCTCCCAACTCACGAAATTGGACAATCTGCCGTAAATGCCCTGCGCAAGTTTGGCGTAAAGACCGAT
>JAZSOV010000108.1:0-9882 GCA_045537095.1 Alistipes sp. | reverse complement strand
TCGGAATTATATAGTTTAGTGTTGTAAAAAATCGTCATTGTGAAGGAGCGTAGCGACTGCGACAATCTCCCTTATATTTTTATTAAATTAACAGCGGGAGATTGCCACGAGCCTATCGGCTCTCGCAATGACGCTCTTGTTTATTATCAACAACACTAAACTATATAATTCCGTTTTTTCTTGCGAACAGTAACAAAACAAAGAATAGAAGAACTTTGTTGCTACGACCGAAAACTACATAGTGATTTCCAATGCCTCGGCACAAGCGTAGCCCTCGTTATAAAGAGCGAGAAGTTTGCCGGTATCGCGCTCGATACGATCAACCTCGATTGGTTGCTCAGGGCGCAGAACAGTTAATCTGCCCTCCGCTTCGAGTTGTTCAACCATCCTTATCTGCCTATTATACATCGCATTACGCCGTTCGAGAGATTCGCGCAAAAGTGGATATTTTCGGTAGATAAATCGCGGCAGTCGAAGCGGTTTTTCGCTCTTACGATACCCCTTATTGCGTGTTAGCACCACCAAATTATTATCGAACCCCAACTCCCTCGCGCGCAACAACGGGATAGAATCTGAAATTCCGCCATCCAGCATCGGAACACCATCGACATAGCTTATCGGCGAGACAAAAGGAAGGCTACTCGAAGCCTTGACAATATCGAGTATTCGCTGCGCATCGTGCTTCTCTTCGAAATAGCACGATTCTCCCGTAAGGCATGAGGTCGCAACCACCTCGAATCGCTCTTCACAACGCGCTAACGCGGCATAATCATAGGGGATGATCTTGTTTGGGAAGTCATCGAACAGCAGATCGAAATCCATAATGTTCCCCTTAAAAATCAGCTGTTTGAGTCCAATATATCGATACTTTTCGAGCAGGTCGATATTGCTATACTTGGCGCGGCCTCTCTGTCCCGAAAGATAGGAGAGTCCATTGCAGGCACCGGCACTCACGCCAATAGTGTAAGGAAATCTAACTCCGCGATCCATCAGGCAGTCCAGAACTCCGCAGGTAAAGACTCCACGCATACCGCCACCTTCAAGGATTAACCCTGAGCGTTCCGTCAGTTGATACTCTCTCTTTGTCATAGTCTCTCGAAATTATCATGTAGGCATTGCGCCACTCCGGTTTCGATACAAAGTTAGTAAAAATTGATAAATATCGAATTGCTCCTGCCGTTTTGGAGCATAGAATAACAGAAAAGGGTTGTTCAACGCTCCCGTTGAACAACCCCCTCTGTGTGAGTTTATAGTTTCACTATTTAGTTACTCTTTCGAGCCACTTAACCATTCCGAGCATTACACCCATAGATGCAAGACATACCACGAAGAATACTGCCCAGCACTGCCAAATTGGCCATGCGTTGTACATCAACGGACCAACCCACAACATCAAGTTGCCGACTGCAGTAGCACCAAGCCACAAGCCCTGGCACAAGCCCAGCATACTCTTTGGAGCCACCTTCGACACGAACGACAAACCGAGTGGCGAGATAAACAACTCAGCAACAGTGAGGAAGAAGTACAATGCGATGAGAATCCACCAATGAGCCTTCTCTGCACCAATCATAGTCTTGAACTCGGTTGCCGATGGGTAGTTGTGAACGAGCGAGAATACCATAAGCAAGAGGTAAGCCAAACCTGCGATGAACATACCGATAGCAATCTTACGAGGGGTAGAGATCTCCTTGCCATTGCGTGCAAATGCGCCGAAGATTGCCATGATGATTGGGGTAAGAACAATCACAAAGAATGGATTGATAGCCTGCCAAATCTCAGGAGCAACAGTCGAAGAGTCTACGAAGTCGCGTGCAAACAACGACAACGAAGTACCATTCTGGTGGAATGCAAACCAGAAGAAGATTACAACGCCAAGCACTGCGAAGAGAGCATACAGACGCTGCTTAATCTCGGTAGCCATAGCAGCCTTCTCCTCCGCGGTGTACTCAACATTCTGAGCGACCTTCTTCTTTGCAGGAGTTGGGAAGCCATTCTGCGATGCAATAAAGATTACCAACGAGATAAGCATTGCTACAACCGAAGCGATAAACGAGTAGTGGATACCCTCGTTAAATACCTGCAAGTAGTTCTGACAAGCCTCAACCGAAACCGATGCACCCAAGTCCTTAACAAAGTTTGCCAAGTCCGGCAATACAGTACCTGCAGCAGCTGCATCAATATACTGGTGGCAAAGTGCAGGAAGAGCTGCATTGTAAATCATACCGTTAGTCTCCAACCACCACTGACGGAGCAATGGCGCTACGAATGGAGCGATAAGACCACCAACATTGATAAATACATAGAAAATCTGGAAACCTGAGTCACGCTTGCTCTTTGCGATAGTGAGAGCCTCTGGGCCCTGAGCAGCAGCCTCAGCCTCGAAGTTGTCATACATCTGACCTACGATAGCCTGCAAGTTACCCTTAAACATACCGTTACCGAATGCGATAAGGAAGAGTGCTGCGCAAGTGAGTGCGAGCAAAACTGAGGTATTGCCGGCAGTTGCGGTGATAGGAATAGAGAGCAAGATGTAGCCGGTGGCCATAATAATCAATCCCTTGCGGATTGTGCCCTTGTAGTTTTGTGTACGGTCAGCGATAGTACCTCCGACCAAGCTGAGCAGGTAGATACCTGCGTAGAAGAATGAATAGATCAGCGAGCAAGTCTCCTCAGGCAAACCAAACTTGGAGCAGAGGAACAACACCAACACTGCATTCATAATGTAGTAGCCGAAACGCTCGCCCATGTTACTGAGAGCAGCGGCCAACAAACCTTTTGGGTGTCCTT
The DNA here is from genome assembly GCA_045537095.1 of Alistipes sp. Classification (GTDB taxonomy): domain Bacteria; phylum Bacteroidota; class Bacteroidia; order Bacteroidales; family Rikenellaceae; genus Alistipes. Next base: position 7,095 of record JAZSOV010000108.1, on the reverse strand, counting down.
TAAACATAGTTTTATAAGTTTTAGTTAATAAAAAAGTTTTAAAAATTTCTTCTAAACGGAACAAAGGTAGTATAATTTTTTCAATATGCAAAAAAGTGTTTTATTGCATTGGGATATACCTATTTCGTATGTTCATTCACCAAATAGATGATTGAGCGATACGGCACTCCCGAATTTGTCGCCAAGCCAATTTCGCAAGTGCGCGAATTTGAGTAGCCTACCTCAACGCCCGCCTTTTCGATTTGCGCACGCAACTTGCGCAGTGCGTAGGCGTTCAACTCAGGGTGTGTCATACCCTTATCGCCCGCATATCCGCAACAGCCAACACCCTCAGGCACAAGCACATTCGTAGAGCAGAGTCGCGCCAACCCCTCAACAGCCGACTCGATACCCATCTTACGGGTTGAGCAGGTGAGGTGGATTGCAATAGGAGTGTCGGTCTGCACAAACTCCAATCTGTCGCGCATCTTCTCCCAAACAAACTCTGCCGAGTCGTAAAGACGCATCTTCTTAATTTTATGTTTCATTCGATAGAGGCACGGACTTTGGTCGCAGACAACATCGTACTTGCCATGCTCCGATGCCTCCCAAAGGGCATCTTCCAACTCGCGCAACTTCTTGTCTGCCGTTTCAGGCAAGCCCTTACTCTCCCAGATAGTACCGCAACAGAGCGACTCCATATTCTTTGGCAGAATAACCTCGTAGCCCGCCTTTGCGAACAACGACATCATCTCCTCGACCAAAGGTCGGCAGTGGCGCGAAGCCTTCTCGGTACCCATTGTCTGATTTATACAACTTGGGAAATAGACGACCTTATCTTTCTGCTCCGTGCGCTCCACTCTACCCTCTTTGAAGCGATAATTCTTTGGCAAAGATGGAGTCCAAAGTGGCATTTTCAACCCCTTATGTAACCCCTTACCAATTACCGACATCGCCTTTGAGCCAAGTACCGAATGGGCAATATCAGCCACAGCAAGCACTCCGCGCAAAGCACCTTTAACGCCTGCAAAGTGGTCTGCAACAAAATTGCCTACCCCATTTCCAAGGGCACCCATTTCAAGACGGCGAAGTTCGTGCGTAAGTTCCGAGATATTGATGCCCATAGGACACGATTTCGAGCATAGACCATCACCTGCGCAGGTATCGTTACCATAGTATGCATAATTTTTGCATAGGGTAGCAAGTCGCTTGTTGTCCTCGCCCGAAACCCTCAATCGCGCTATTTCGCGTTGCAATACCATTCGTGTTCGCGAGGAGAGAGTGTATCCGCACGACACGCAATTAACCTCACAGAATCCGCACTCGATACAGCGGTTGAGTTGCTTATACATTTCGCGTACCTCCTCCGAAGCATCTTCGGCAGGGGTAAGAATCGACAACGACTTGAAGTTTTTGAGGTAGCACTCTTTATCCTCGTTGAAAATAACACCCGGATTGAGGAGGTTTTCGCCATCAAAAGCCTGTTTTACGCGGCGCATCATCTCATACGCCTTCGAGCCCCACTCGCGCTCCACAAATGGAGCCATATTGCGACCGGTACCGTGTTCGGCTTTGAGCGAGCCATCGTACTTATCGACAACCAACTCGGCAACCGCCTCGATAAGGTTGCGATAACGCTCCACCTCCTTCGGGGTAGAGAAAGATTGATTGATGATAAAGTGGTAGTTGCCCTCCAAGGCGTGTCCATAGATACACGAATCATCGTAGCCAAACTTATCGAGCAAATCCGACAACTCCACCGTAGCCTGCGGCAAATCTTCGATATGGAAGGCTATATCCTCAATCATACAAGTTGTACCCTCCTTGCGCAGACCGCCCACCATAGGGAAGATGCCCGAACGCACCGCCCAATACTTCGCGCGCTCCGCCTCGTCATCGGTAAAATGAACGCCCGTAACGGTATTGAACTTTTCGAGTTCTGCCGTAACCTTCTCGACCTTATCGTTAAGAGCAGCCACCTCGCTATCTTCAACCTCTATAAGCAGTGCTGTCAATCCAACGCCCGTCTTATCACCCGCAGCGGTCAGTGAGCGCGAATCCAATAACTCGACAGCCGAAACATTCAGCGAACGAATTGCCACAACCGCCTCGCAAGCCTCCTTAATAGAGGAGAAATAGACCATTGCACTCCTGTGCAATGGCAACAACGGCAAGGTACGCATCGTAACCTCACTGACAAAGCACAGCGTTCCCTCCGAGCCTACTATCGAGTGGAGAATAATATCGAATGGATCGTCAAACTGCACAAACGGCAATAAGTTCAATCCTGTAACACACTTTATCGAATACTTGCGTTTAATTCGCTCCGACAACTCCTTGTCCGCACAAATCTCATCGCGGATAGCGCAAATCTCATCAAGCAACGCCTTATGCGATACTGCAAAAGCCTCACGGCTTGCCTTGTCGGCAGTGTCGAGAATTGTGCCGTCTGCAAATATCAATCGTGCGGAAAGAAGTACGCGGTCGCTATTTGCCCACACACCGCAACTCATACCCGAGGCGTTATTCATCACAATACCACCCACCATCGCGCTCTTTATCGATGCAGGGTCCGGACCGAACTTACGGCCATAAGGTGCTAAAATACGATTTACCTCTGCACCCACTATACCGGGTTGGAGAGTGATTGTTTCACCTCCCTCACCTACCGAGTATCTCTCCCAATGTTTGCCGGCAACCACCAAAATAGAGTCGCTTATCGCCTGCCCCGAAAGCGAAGTACCCGCTGCGCGGAAAGTTATGGGAAGGCGTAATTCCGAAGCAACGGCCAAGAGCCTTGACACCTCATCTTCGCTCTTTGTTCGTATAACCACTTGCGGAGTAAGGCGGTAGAAACCGGCATCGGTACCCCATGCGAAACGGCGCAGTTCATCGGTATACACCCTATCCTCTGCAACAAACTGCTTTATCCGCTTTACAAACTTGCTATATTGTTCCTTCATATCTATTTCTGCCACTTCAACACCATAGCAGTTCGGGCTGTATTGTAAATCTTGATAAAGTAGTGCGGATTATCCCACTCATCGACTATCGTTTCGGTGAAGTGCTCCTGTCCCTTTATTTGGCGGTCGAAGCCTCCGAAACGCTCCTCATCGGTCGAGAGTTCCACCGTGTATTTTCCAGCCCACGGCACCTCAACACGATAGTCCGGAATTGAGTTGGTAGGGCTCCAATTAAAGACAAAGTACAACCCCTTGTGCGAGTAGGCGATAGTTTGATTCTCTTGGTCGGAGTGCCACTTGTAAGGGTAGCCATCCGCCAAAACCTTATACTTCTTGACCACCTTCAACATCTCCTTATCGAAGGCTCCGAGTTGTCCGTAGCGCAAGAATCCGTTATCTGCCAACGACCACTGACGGCGTGCGTGCGAGTAACTCCAATCGTTGCCCTCGCGCGGAAAATCTATCCACTCGGGGTGTCCGAACTCGTTGCCCATAAAGTTGAGATAGGCATCGCCACCCACCGATATTGTCATCAGTCGAATCATCTTGTGCAGAGCCATACCACGCTCCACCATCAAGTTCTCCGAGCCTTTATTCATCGCAAAGTACATCTCCTTATCCATCAGGCGGAAGGCGATGGTCTTATCGCCCACCATTGCTTGGTCGTGCGACTCGGCATAAGCTACGGTCTTCACCTTCGGCAGGCGGTTGGTCAATACGCCCCAAATCTCCTCGACATTCCAATCTTCATCGCGCTCGTCTTCGATAAGGCGAATCCAGAAGTCGGGTATCGCCATTCCAAGTCGGAAGTCAAAGCCTATGCCGCCATCTTCGATTGTACGACACATGCCGGGCATTCCGCTGACATCTTCGGCAATGGTTACAGCCTCGGGGCGGAACTCATGCACGAGTTTATTTGCCAACGAGAGATAGACCAAGGCATCACGATTGACACCCTCGTCAAAAAACTTCTCGCGACAATCGAAGTCGGTATAGCCGTGGTGGTGGTATATCATCGAAGTCACGCCATCAAAGCGGTAGCCGTCAAAGTGGAACTCATCGAGCCAATACTTCACATTCGAGAGGAGAAAATGCTCCACCTCACGCTTGCCATAATCAAAAATCTTTGAGTCCCAATACTTTTGGTAGCCCGCATCGCCCTCCTTCGAGTAGTGGTAAGGCGAGCCATCCAACTCGTTAATGCCCTCGTTGAAGTTCTTGACATAGTGGGCGTGAACAATATCCATAATCACGGCAATACCCAACTTATGAGCCTTGCGCACCAACGATTTCAACTCCTCGGGCGTTCCGAAGCGCGACGACGGAGCAAAGAAGTTCGCCACGTGGTAACCAAACGAACCGTAGTAGGGATGCTCGGCAATAGCCATAACCTGTATGGCGTTGTAGCCCGCCTTTTTTACTCGTGGCAAGACACTCTTCTCAAACTCCTTGTAGGTGCTTACACCCTCCTTCTCGGAGGACATTCCGACGTGGGTTTCGTATATGAGCAGATTATTCTTATCGACTACCAACCTGTCATCGCCCCAATCGAATGGCTGCGGAATCCAGAATTGTGCCGAGTAGTTCTTCGTTTTATCGTCCTGCACAAGGCGTGTAGCGTAGGCAGGTATGCGGTCGTGCCAACCATTTTGACCGTGGATATGGAGTTTGTAGAGTGAGCCGTGCGTGAGGCGGAACTCGTACATCGCATCGGGCAGGAATATGCTCCACACGCCGTGAACATCCTTATTCAGACGGAGTTGTGTGCGTTGCCAATTGTTGAAGTCGCCAAAGATATAGACATCCTGTGCCGCAGGCAACCACTCACGGAACCACCAGCCCGACATATCCTCGTCGTACTGCCAACCAAAGTAGCGATAGCCATTTGCGTAATCCACAATCGAGCCATTGCGCTCAATCTCGGCAAGGTGCGAACAGTACATCTCGTATCGTTCATTCACCGCCTCTTCAACAGGTTGCAACCACTCATCCTCGGCAACCATTGCCAGTTGCTTCTTCTCTTTCTCTGCCATTGTTTCTGAAAAATTAGAATAAACCTTCAACAAAGATAAGAAAAAAAACGGAAAGCGGAAAGCAGAAAACGGAAAACTTTTGTTTTTCGGTTTTCGCTTGGAGTAGGAAAACGGAACGCCGCGATTAAGTCGAGAGCAGAGGCTGCTCGCAGACTCTGCCGAGACGGAGCGGTGAAGCCCAAAGGGCAACCGACGCCAAGCCGAGCGCAGAGGCTGCTTGCAGCCTTTGCCGAGGCGCGAAGGAGGAAAAGCCTGCAAAGCAGGGTTAAAACGGAAAACTTTCCATTTAGATAGTAATTAGTAGAGAGTAGTTAGTAGTTTTCCCCTAACAACTCTAACGACCCTAAAAAATCAACCTCTCAATTAAAAATAAATTTTTAAAAATTGCAAACTTTTTATATCTTTGCGCCGTGAAACAGCTGATTCAACATAAGAAGTTAGTCTCTTATCTGCTTGCAGTGCTGATGATTACAGCATATTCGAGCAGGCTGTATATCACTATCAATCACGACTTTAACAAGTTCTGCGACAGAACAGAAAACACCTCGTCGTGCAACAGCGATTGGGTGCGATGCAACTGTCCGATTTGCCACGCCGAAGATGCTGTGGCCACCGAAGCAGAGTTTGTCGAGTACAACCCTTTTTTCACAACTTTGGCGTTCGAATTTGCCATTTGCCCAACCGCAGAGGCTAACAACGTCATCACTCTCTCCTCCCAGCGAGGTCCTCCATATTTATCGTAAAACAATAACACCCTACCCTCTTTGCGCACTCCATAAGGTGCGCCATAAACTTATTGATTAACGATAAATATAGCCCAAAATGAAAAAATTTTTCTCAACAATAATAGTTCTATTGTTGATGTGCGCATCAGCCACAGCACAACAAGCAAACAACCATCAACACGCCAACGGCGAACAATGCGAAGCTACAATTCACGGACACATTACTGACATCCATACCAAGGAGCATATCCCCTACATAACCGTTACCATTGACGGCACAACCGTAGGCACAACCACCGATGCCACAGGACATTACACACTCTATCACGCTCCTGTTGGCAAGTTGAAAGTTACCGTATCGGCTATCGGCTACGCCAGCCAAACCAAGGAGATAAACGTAGAGTGCGGCTCGGATATCACGCTCAACTTCGAGACCACCGAGGAGCAGATTTCGGTAGATGCCATTGTGGTATCGGCAAACCGCAACGCCACAAAGCGCAGCGAGGCTCCAACGCTTGTAAATATCGTAGATTCCGACCTTTTAAACAAGGTATCGGCGCCAACCTTGGCAGAGGGACTCTCGTTCCAACCGGGTGTGCGTGTCGAGAACTCGTGTCAGAACTGCGGTTTTGCGCAGGTACGTATCAACGGCTTGTCGGGACAATACTCGCAGATATTGATCAATTCACGCCCCGTATTTTCGGCATTGGCAGGCGTATATGGCTTGGAGCATATCCCTGCGAATATGGTAGAGCGCATCGAGGTTGTTCGCGGTGGAGGCTCGGCACTCTTCGGCTCGTCAGCAATAGGCGGAACAATCAACATCATCACCAAGGAGCCATTGCGTAACTCGGGCGAGTTGGCACACACGCTCACCTCGATAGGTGTAACAGGCGCACTCGACAACAACACAACACTCAACGCCTCGCTCGTAACCGACGACCGCAAAGCGGGACTCACCATTTATGGTCAAAGCCGTGTGCGTGATGCCTACGACCACGATGGCGATGGCTTTATGGAGATTCCCGTTATCAAGTCGCAGACTATCGGAACACAGGCGTATATCAAGACCAGCGCATACAGCAAATTGACACTCGACTACCACGCTACAAACGAGTATCGTCGTGGTGGCGACAGACTCGACCAGCCTCCACACGAGGCCCTGATTGCCGAGACTACCGACCACCTTATCCACAGCGGAGGTCTTTCGTTCGACGGCACATCGAAGAACTCACGCCACCGTTACAGCATCTTTGCATCGGCACAAGCCACAAATCGCGAGAGCTACTACGGCGCAGGTCAGGACCCTAACGCCTACGGCCGAACCAATGGCGTAACTGCGGTTGCAGGAGGTCAGTACCTCTTCCGTCTAAATTGGTTCGAGCTCACAAAGTC
>JAZSOV010000135.1:0-5049 GCA_045537095.1 Alistipes sp. | reverse complement strand
CTCCTACTCGTTAGATACCCATCTGTGCCAAGTAGCCCTTCAAAGTTTCGAGGACATTGCTCTTGACATTGATAAAGTTGTTAATACCCTTCGACTGCAACTCCTCGGTGCAAGCAGGTGCGCCGGCAACTACAAGGATAGTCTTGCCACCGAGCAACTCCTTAACCTTTGGAGCAACCTCTGCGTAGTCATCGTCCGAAGCACAAACGACTACGATTTCAGCCTTCGATGCGAGTGCTGCCTCAACACCCTCCTCAACCGACTTGAAGAAGTTGTTGTCAATTACGCGGATACCTGCGCATGCGAAGAAGTTACAAGAGAACTGCGCACGAGCACGAGCCATAGCCAAGTTGCCGCAAGTGAGCATAAATGCCTTAGGCTCCTTACCGCTGCGGTCAACACCCAAACGCATCGACTCGAATGCCATAGCACCACGATATGGGGTGATTACATTCTCGTTCTCAACGCGGGTTACAGCCTCTGCCGAAACAGCAGCATCAGCAACCTCGGTGAAGTTAGGATATTGGTTTGCGCCGAGCAAAATCTGACGGCGAGTAGCCACAGCCTTATCCTTTGCAGCAGCCGAAGCCTTCACGCGCTCTACGATGAAGCCCGCTTTGAGAGCCTCTTCGTAGCCACCCTTCTCCTCAACTTCGAGGAAGAGTTTCCAAGCCTCGTTAGCGATGCTGTTGGTCAAATTCTCGATATAGTACGAACCTCCGGCAGGGTCGATAACCTGATCGAAGTGCGACTCGTGCTTCAAGAGGAGCGACTCGTTACGAGCGATACGATACGAGAACTCCGATGGCTCTGCGTACGAGTGGTCGAACGGAAGAACCTCCAACGAGTGAACACCTGCGAGAGCAGCCGACATAGCCTCGGTAGTGCCACGCAACATATTTACATATGGGTCGTATGCGGTCTGGTTCCAAGCCGAAGTGCGAGCGTGAGCGTACAACTTGCAAGAGCAGTTGCATGCAGGCTCATACTTCTTCACGATGTTCGCCCACAAAAGACGAGCAGCGCGGAACTTAGCCATCTCCATAAAGTAGTTCGAAGTAACGGCGAACGAGAAGCGAATCTTGCGAGCCACCTCATCAACGGTGCAACCCTCCTCCATTAACCATACGAGATAGTCGTGAGCAGCTGCCAACGAGAATGCCAACTCCTCAACGATGGTCGAACCGGCGTCAGAGAAGTAGTGACCCGAAACGGTAATTACGCGCACCTTCTTGTACTCCTGAGTAGCCTTAACGAGCGAAACCAAAGCCTCGCAGTCGCAGCATGCGCCCTTAACGGTCATACCCTTAACGAGTGGATCGAGGGCGATGTTAAGACGAAGGTCAGCCTTTGCTACGCCTGTCTTCTCTGCATAAGCCAAAATCAACTCACCTGCCTTTGCAGCATACTTGCCACAAACGGTAACATCAACAGCAGGGAGTACGACACCTGCCAAGAGAGCATCAATGCTCTCTGCGGTAGGCTCAACCTCAGCATCGCAGAAGCAGAAACCGAGCGAATCAACACCCGAGTTGAGCATTGCAAGAGCAGTAGCGTTAGCCTCCTTAGGGCAAGCCACTTTGATAGTCTGGTGGGTAAGCCAAGTGTTGTCAGTGCTTACGCCACGCAAATAAGGGAACTCACCGGCACCTGTGCCAAGTGTTTCAAGACCTTCAAGGTTCTCGGCGCGGTAGTATGGGCGAAGGTTGAAACCCTCGGTTGTGCGCCATACCAACTTGCGCTCATAGTCGGCACCTTTGAGGTCGGCAGTTATCGCAGCCTCCCACGCCTCGGTCGAAACCGGTGGGAACTCGGCGAATAACTTTTCACGATTGTTTGTTGCCATAGTTTTAAAAATTTAGTTTAGGGTAAAAAATATGATTTTTTATATCATTCTGTTTCATATCTCTCTAAAATCGTGTAAAGATAACAAAAATTTTTGAGATTGGCACAAAAAAGAGTTAAAAGTTACATATTAAACAATAGACGAGAGACGAGAGATAAAAAACGAGCGTTTTCACCTGTCATATTCACTGTTGGATTATTTATCGTTTTTCAATATACAACATTCGCATCCATTGTACATATTCATATTTATATTATCGTTTTTCGGTAATTTTACAAATTTTTAGTTCTTATTTTTCTTTTTTTTAATTGAAAAACCAAAGTTTTTCTATATATTTGCGACATCACAAGCAAAACAGAAAAGTTATGTCGTTACTACGATTTAAGATGTTTGAGAAGGCTCTCGACCATAAGGCAGTCGAGGTAAAGGCTCCTTCGCGCAATCCATCGGACTATTTTGGTGTTATGGTATTTGGTCGCTCGCAGATGCGTAAGTATCTCAACAAACAGATATACGAAGCTCTGCTCGACACCATTGAGAACAACACCCCTCTCTCGGCGGAGATTGCCGATGCAGTAGCAGCAGGCATGCGTCAGTGGGCTCTCGAAAATGGAGCAGACCACTATTGCCACTGGTTCCAACCCCTCACAGGCGGAACGGCCGAGAAGCACGATTCCTTTGCCGAACCGGATGGCACGGGAGGCATGTTGGAGGAGTTCTCGGGCAAGGTTTTGGTACAACAAGAGCCAGACGCTTCATCATTCCCAAGTGGTGGTATTCGCAACACTTTCGAAGCACGCGGTTACTCGGCATGGGACCCTACATCGCCTGCTTTTATCGTAGATACAACACTCTGCATCCCTACCGTCTTTATATCATATACGGGCGAGGCACTTGACTACAAGACACCTCTGCTTCGTTCTATAACAGCGGTATCAAAAGCTGCTACTGAGGTTTGCCACTACTTTGACCGCAGTGTCGAGCGCGTTAAGGTCTTCCTCGGCTGGGAGCAGGAGTATTTCTTGGTGGATGATGCTCTTTGGTCGGCTCGCCCCGACCTTGTGCAGACAGGTCGCACCCTTATGGGGCACGAGTCGGCAAAAAATCAGCAGTTGGACGACCACTACTTTGGCGCTATTCCGCAGCGCGTACTCGCCTTTATGAAGGATTTGGAGTATGAGTGTTTGAAGCTTGGTATTCCACTCAAAACACGCCACAACGAGGTTGCGCCAAACCAATACGAGTTGGCACCTATATACGAGGAGGCTAACCTTGCAAACGACCACAACCAGCTCCTAATGACCATTATGGGCAAGGTTGCAACGCGACACCACTTTCGCGTATTGCTACACGAAAAACCTTTCAAGGGCATCAATGGTTCGGGCAAGCACAACAACTGGTCGCTCGGCACAAACACGGGAGTAAATCTACTCAAACCCGGGCGTACAGCCTTCGAGAATTTGCAGTTTATAACATTCCTCGTAAATGTTATTGCTGCCGTACATCGCCACAACGGATTGTTGAAGGCCTCGGTGATGAGTGCATCGAACGAGCATCGTTTGGGTGCAGGCGAAGCACCTCCGACAATCATCTCGACCTTCCTCGGCACACAGATTTCGGAGGTACTCGATAAGATTGAGCAGTCGCTCGACAACGAAGATATACGCTTCGACTCGAAGAATGTATTTCGTATGGGCGGCCTGACGCAGATTCCATCGCTCCTTTTGGACAATACCGATCGCAACCGCACCTCGCCATTTGCCTTTACGGGAAATCGTTTCGAGTTCCGCGCAGTAGGCTCTTCGGACAATTGTGCCGATGCGATGATTGTCCTCAATACTGCTGTTGCCGAGGCACTTATCGACTTCCGTCAGGCAGTTGATGCGCGCATCGCTAAGGGCGAAAAGAAGGACAAGGCGATATACGAGCGTCTGCGCGAGTTAATTCGCGAGTGCAAGGCTATTCGCTTCGATGGCAACGGCTACTCGGAGGAGTGGCGCAAGGAGGCCGAAAGCAGAGGTTTGGATTGTGAAGTTTCAGCTCCGTTAGTACTTGACCGCTACCTTGACAAATCGGCAATTGCGCTATTCAACAAATTGGGCATATATAGCGAGAAGGAGTTGGAGGCGCGTACCGAGATTAAGTGGGAACAGTATGTCAAGAAGATACAGATTGAGGCGCGTGTACTGGGTGAGTTGGCAATGAATCATATCGTACCTATCGCCTCGCGTTACGAAGATATTCTGCTGGACAAGGTATGGAAGATGCACCAGATAGGCATGAAGTCGAAGAGTGATGAGGAGTTGATTAACATTATACAAAGACGCACAACCTCAATTCAAAAACTCGTCAACGAGATGATAGAGGCTCGCAAAAGGGCTAATATTATAGACGATACTCGTGCCAAGGCTATTGCTTACCACGACACCGTAGCGGTCTATTTCGACAAGATTCGCACCGAGGTAGACAAACTCGAAGAGGTGGTTGATGACCAGATTTGGACACTACCGAAATACAGAGAAATCCTATTTGTGAAGTAGTTTCACAAATAGTAATATAAAATGCGGTGATATTTCTCACCGCATTTTCTATTCCTTCCTAAATTCTAAAATATCTCCGGGTTGGCAATCGAGCACATCACAAATAGTATCGAGTGTCGATAGGCGCACAGCTCGTGCCTTGCCCGTTTTTAGGATTGAAAGATTAACAATCGAAATATCTACACGCTCGGATAACTCCGAAAGCGTCATCTTGCGCTTGGCAAGCATCATATCGAGATTTATTATAATAGCCATACTACTCTACTTCTATACGGTCATAACCTCATCTTCGTTCATCATAATTGCCACCTTATAGAGTTGTGCCACAATAATAAGCAACAATGGCACTACCAATGTCTCAGCATTCATATAAAACTTACCGTGGAGGGCTATTGACGCATTATCTGCATAGAGTTCGCTTATTGCATACTGCTTGAATGTATAGAAATTATCATTGGCAAGCAGATAGAGAAACGATATCGGAGCAAGTGCATATATAATATTTAGGTTACTCTTTGTAAAGAGAACTCCTGTACGAGAGCCACGCAGGGTAACAAGTGCAAAGTAAAGCAGCATTACCACCATAGTCATAAGCAGTAGAGTGCGAAGATAAAACATGGCCTTCCACGCCTTGAATCCCCAATGATTTGGCATCACAAAGTT
>JAZSOV010000093.1:0-2544 GCA_045537095.1 Alistipes sp. | reverse complement strand
TAAGCCGAGGGTAGAGGCTGCTTGCAGACTTTGCCGAGGCGGAGCAGTGAAGACCGGAGGTCAATCTCCCGCTGTTAATTTAATAAAAATATAAGGGAGATTGTCGCAGTCGCTACGCTCCTTCACAATGACGATTTTTTTACAACACTAAACTATATAATTTCGATTTTTAATTTCTAATTAAAAGTTTTCAACTCTCAACTCTTAACTCTCAACTTTTTTTGTTATCTTTGTGCGATATTGTGTAGCAATGGCAGATTATAAGAAGATAAATATCCGCAATAAGCGTGCGACTTTCGACTACGAGATACTCGAAGAGTATATCGCAGGTGTTGTTTTGGTGGGTACCGAGATTAAGTCTATTCGTCTTGGCAAAGCCTCGATGGTTGATTGTTATTGCTACTTCGAGAAGGGCGAACTGTGGATTCGTGGTGTAAATATCTCCGAGTATGCGTGGGGTACTTGCAACAACCATATCCCCAAGCGCGACCGCAAACTCCTGCTCAACCGCAAGGAGCTCTCGAAACTGCAACGCTCCTTGCAGGATAAGGGTTTAACTGTTGTCGGTTTGCGACTCTTTTTGAATGAGCGAGGTTTGGCGAAGATTGCTATCGGACTTGCGCGAGGTCGTAAGGCGTACGACAAGCGAGAGTACCTCAAAGCGAATGATGCGAAGCGCGAGATGGACAAAGCAATGAAAACCTACAAATAGAATTGAAAATTGATAATTGAAAATTGACAATTTGTGGTAAAACGATAAATCGTTTTTAATTATCAAATAAAATTCCTTTAATTATCAATTATCAACTGTCAATTGTCAATTAGAAAAGAGATGGCACTGATTTTAGCAATAGAGACAGGAACCGATATCTGTTCGGTGGCGTTAGTTCGTGATGGCGAACTTGTGGCGTTGCGTGAGAGCGATGAGGAGCGCAACCACGCCAAGAAGATTGCTGTGTTTGTCGATGAACTCTTGCGCGAGAGTGGCGTGGCAGCCGATGAACTCGATGCTGTTGCGGTATCGAAGGGTCCGGGCTCATATACGGGTTTGCGCATTGGCGTATCCTTTGCAAAGGGTTTGTGCTATGGACAAAATATCCCACTTGTAGCGGTTGGCTCACTCGATTCACTTGTCGAGGTGGCACGCGAGGACTACGAGGCAGGAATTATTGATGTTGAGAATTGGAGCGAGGCGACACTCTGTCCGATGATTGACGCACGCCGTATGGAGGTCTATACGCAGACTTTCAATGCCGAGGGAGAGGCGCAGAGCGATGTCGAGGCGAAGATTATAGACGGAGAGAGTTTCTCTGCGGAGCGCAATTCGGGCAAGCCGTTTGTGATTTTCGGCAGTGGCGCAGCCAAGTGTGCGGAGGTTTTGGAGTGTGCAACACTTATAGAGGTTATCCCTTCGGCACGCGGTATGGCACGATTGGCAGAGCAGGCTTTTGCCGATGGTAAGACCGAGGATGTAGCCTACTTCGAGCCATTCTACCTCAAAGACTTTGTGGTGGGCACAGCCAAGAAATCGCTTTTGGAGCGAGTTATGAAATAATGGTAATATGTTTCCAGAGATTCTTAATTTGTTTAGCCAACTTTCTCCAGCGCAACAGCGTGATTGCTTGCGAGAGTTATCAGATAGTTATGATATATCCATCAATTTTGATTTGGTGACTGAATTGAAAATGAAAATAAAAAACTTGGAAGTCAATCAAGGGATGCTTAAATCGTATGCAGAGGAGTTGGAAAATGATAAAAAAGTGCTGTTGAAAGATTTGGAACAAATCTCCAAAAAGAAGATGACATGGCGAGAGATGTTTGCAACTATTCCAAAAGATGAAAGGAAGGAAATCAAGAAAAATGTGCAAACTGCGTTATTTTATCGCAATCTATCTGCCGAAAATAAAAAATTAAGAGCAAGAATCAAAGAATTGCAGGCTGATAAGTATCATTTAATAGCCGCAAATATTAAACTCAAAGGAGCTAATAGCAAATAACTAATAGCCGAAAAATTAGAGAGTAGTTAGAGGTCGGAAATCCCGCTAATAGCCCCTAAACGCCATGGCTGCAAAGGGCAACAACATAAAGGAACAATATTAACAAAACAATAAAACACTAAAAACTATGTCAGAATTTATCTATCAGGAGCCGCTCCCAATCGAGCGTGACAACACCGAGTATCGTCTTGTGACGAAGGATTATGTGAAGGTCGTTGAGTGTGATGGCCGTAAGATTTTGAAGGTCGATCCAAAGGGTATCGAACTCCTTGCAAAGGAGGCATATACCGATGTATCGTTCTATCTCCGTTCGGCACATTTGCAGAAGTTGCGCAACATCTTGGAGGATGCCGAGGCGACCGACAACGACAAGTTCGTAGCATACACAATGTTGATGAACTCGTGCGTAGCAGCCGAGGGCGAGTTGCCAACCTGTCAGGATACAGGTACTGCAATCTGCGTGGCTCACAAGGGCGAGGATGTGTGGACCGGAGCAGAGGATGCGGAGTATATCTCGCGTGGTGTTTACGAGACCTACAAGGAGCGC
>JAZSOV010000109.1:0-9195 GCA_045537095.1 Alistipes sp. | reverse complement strand
CGTCTAACAAGGCTCTTTCGGCATCTGCCTTGTCTGTAAAATGCTCATTTACGCCAAGTAAACTCCGCATTTTCCAGCCTGCGAGCAGCTTCAAAATAGCTCTTGTTATACAACTTCGGACAAAAATCACAGGGCTTGCAGCGATGCAGGCCCTTTGGTTTTTAATGCAGAATGCAAAATTTCTTTCAGCGCTCCCTTACTGGCCCTTACTAGCCGTTACTATCCCTTAATTTGGTTGCGCCGTGATAAGCTTTGGAGTTCAATCAACTCTATTGTGGTACAGATATTGCTCTACTTGCCCTCGAAATCACATAATCTTACAACGATGAAAAGCATAAAAGGGACACACACCGAGCAAAATTTACTGAAAGCATTCGCCGGAGAGTCGCAAGCTCGCAACCGCTACACATTTTTCGCCAAGCGCGCACGCAAAGAGGGCTACGAGCAGATTGCTGCCATATTTGACGAGACGGCTGCCCAAGAGCAGGAGCATGCCGAGGTATTCTTCAAATTTCTTGAAGGGGGCAAGGCCGAGATCTCGGAGGCTACATATCCTGCCGGGCGCATTGGCTCTACAACCGAAAATCTGCTTGCTGCGGCTGAGGGTGAGCGCGAGGAATGGGATGTGCTATATCCCACATTTGCCACTACGGCCGAGGAGGAGGGCTTTCCCGAAATAGCATACGCCTTTCGTATGGTGTCGAGCGTGGAGGTAGAGCACGAAAATCGCTACCTGAAACTGCTGTCGCGCATAACCGATGGCAACTTCTTCCACCGCGACAACGAGATATGGTGGCAGTGTCGCAATTGCGGTTTTGTGTGCAAGGCGAAGGATGCCCCGCGCATCTGCCCGACATGCCAGCATCCGCAGTCCTACTTTGAACCGAAAAAAGAGAATTACTAAATGAAACAAAATCGCTCATAGCAATAGTGCTGCTACGAGCGATTTTGTTATTTATAATATGTATAGGTGCTACTTCTTACTTCTTAAAACAAGATGCTCCAATATCATCACTACGATAATGCCCATCACAAAACCATTGCCTACAATTGGGCGTAGGAGCGAAGGAACTGCCGCCATAGCACCCGCCGGTGCAAACGAAAGAATCACCGTAAGCATAATTGGCAAACCGAGGATAAGTCCATCCTGAAAAGATGATACAGCCTTGGTCGAGTTGATAATCTCCAAGCCTGCGGCTACCTGCGTTGCCATAAGGTAGAGTAGTACGATGCCCATAATTGGTTGCGGTATGGTAAGCAATACCGATACTGCTTGTGGGAAGAGTGCCAAGAGAATCATTGCCACAGCTGCCGGCAACATTGTATAACGCGAGGCACACGAGGTCGATGCTACAACACCCGGCGAGAGCGAGTAGTCTACAACGCCCGGAACACCGGCTGCGCCACTCACGATATTCATGATGCCCGTAACGAGCAGACCGCGATTTTGTCGCTTATCCATATTCGTTGCGCCAACAAAGCCTCCAAGCGACTGCACCGAGCCTACCTGATTTATCAGCAGGGCGATGTAGCAGAATAGAAAGGCAATAATAACGCCTGCATCGAGGTTGTACTCCGTCAATATGAAATTCGGGGCAACGGAGTCGCTGACAAACTCCTTCGGGAAGTCGGTTGCGCAGTAGTAGAATAACGCACCGAGAATCATCGCCAAGATTACCACCATCGACTTCCAAATGCCGCGCAACACCTTGTTTGCCCACGCCATAACGGTTACACCCACAATGGACGATACGAGGGCTAAGCCTGCGTGAGCCTTTTCGGCGAAGATAAGCCCCACGATGGGTTTTGCCATAGTGAACGAGATGAGTATCACAATAGCCGCCACAATGCGCGGAGTGAAGATCTTCTGAATATACTTCATTGCTCCCACTGCAGCCAAGATCGTTACAATGGCACCTCCTATAATCATTGAAGGGTAGATTGTCGAGGCTCCATGTCCTTGTGAAGCGGCGGCGATGACGCCCATCAACAATACGGCAGCAGGACCTGCTACGAGTGGCAGACGATGTCCGTACAACACCTGCACGATAATGGTAATACCGCAGATGGCAAATAACTTCTGCGTGAAGAGTACTACTTCGCCCGCAGGGGCAATAAAGGTGCTCGTAAGCACTACCGGGATACATATCATCAACCACTGCAAGCCGTAGAGCAGTATCGCTCCAAGGCTCGGTTTGTCATCTATCTTGTATCTTAAATCCATATCAAAACATATATATTTGTTATCGACACATTTTATCTACTATATCATTGGCAAGCTGAGGGTTGTCTGTGGTGATATAGTCGATGTTGTGATTGACACACCAACGGATGTTGCGCTCGCTGTTTACGGTCCACGCATTTACGGTCATACCAAGCTCGTGAGCCTGTCTTATCCATTGCGGCATAAGTTGCAATACGGTGATGTTGTAGTCTATGCCCGTACAGCCCAAGGCTTTGCAACGCAGCGGTGTAAGGTTGCTGCCGAGGTAGGCAATCTTTGTCCCCTTGGGGGCAAGACGCGCCAACTCCTCGCATATAAACTCACTGAATGCGATATACTCAACCCTCTCTTCGACTCTGTACTCCTTGACCTTAGCCAATACGCGTTCGACAACTTCACGCTCGCGTGTGGCCGTATTGTGGCTCTTTAACTCGATAATCAACTTTGTATTTTGCGAGCTTTGAAAGAGTGTCAGGTACTCATCGAGTGTGGGGACAACTTCACCACTTGTGAGTGGTATGGCCTGAATCTCGGCCTTGGTGTTGTGTTGGACATGCGTCTTTGGCGAGCTGTTCTTGGCCGGATGCCACACTCCGTGAATAACGAGAAGTTCGTTGTCCTTCGTGAGGTTTACATCGCACTCTGAACCCCAAAAACCGGCGTGTTGCGCTGCATTCAGTGCATTGAGCGAGTTCTTGGCTGCTCCCTCTGCCTTGTGAAATCCGCGATGAGCGATAATCTTTGGAGCTTTGTATTGTGCTGTAGCAGCTGTTGCAACCATAATAGAAATAAATAGTGGTATAAATCTTCTCATTGCATTGCCCATCTCCTTCTTTAAATAAGCCGAGTCTCGAAACCTTGTTTCGCCACTCGGCTTATTTGAATATCTGCTGTTGAAAAGTTTATCTCTTCTTTTTCTTAGACTTAGGACACATATCCTTGATGATATTCTTTACAAGAAGAGGCTTGTTGGTTGTGATGATATCTACTCCATTTTGGATGCACCAACGAATGTCAATCTCTCTATCTACAACCCAAGCATTTACAGGCATACCCAATTTGTGTGCCATCGCAATCCAAGACTTATTCTTTTTGAGTACAGATAGCGAATAGTCTATACCGTGGCACCCCATACCTTTCACATACAATGGGTCGTAATTGCCACCCCAATAATAGATTTTGCTATTTGGAGAGTACTTAACAAGCTCGAAACAAGTCCAAGGATGACCAGCGATATACTCAACTTGGTTCTCCATACCAGCCTCTTTGACGATATTGACCACTTTCTTTACGATGTTGGTTTCGCGTCTTGTTGTAGATTGATTGGAGATGTCAAGAATGAGTTTTGTAGCAGGCTTCTTGGCTGCTCGTGCGAGGAACTCCTCCAAAGTGCTGACGCGTTCGCCGGTTGTGTAAGGAATTGCAAGAATCTTCTTTGCTGTCGACTTATTAACACTTGCTCTTGGCTTTGACTTGTGCGAAGGGTGCCAACCTGGTTTAATGACTAATATCTTGCCATCTCGAGTGATGTTAATGTCGCACTCCGAGCCATAAACCTTTGCCTTCTGTGCAGCTTTGAGCGCACTCATAGAGTTCTTTGCGCCACTCGAAGCGTGCTGATGAAATCCGCCGTTAGCTACAATCAATGGAGCTTTGTATTGTGCCGATACTGTGAATGCAGCAGCAGCTGCCAATAGTACTAAAAATATCTTTTTCATAATACTCTCTGTTTCTTAAATGGTTGCTGAATTAGTTGCCTGTACCGCACATCTCCTCGATGATGCTCTTGACAAGCATAGGATCGTCGGTCGTAATATAGTCCACACCCTTTTGAATGCACCAACGAATATCTTCCTCTTTATTTACAGTCCATACATTTACGGTCATACCGAGTTTGTGGGCATACTTAATCCAAGCTGCATTCTTCTTCAATTTGGAGAATTTGTAGTCGATGCCGGTGCATCCCATCGACTTGCAATATACGGGAATATAGTCGCCATTGAGGTAAGCAATCTTTGTCCCCTTTGGTGCAAGACGAGCAAGCTCTATGCATACCCAAGGACGGAAAGCGATGTACTCAACATTATCTTGCAAACCATATTCGGCCACTTTGGCAACAATCTTCTCTACAAGCTTGGTTTCGTGCTGCGGTGTGAGCTGATTCTTGACCTCGAGGATAAGTTTGGTGTCATTTGACAACTTGCCCTGCTGCAAGAATTCGTCGAGAGTAGGGACAATCTCGCCACTTGTGAGTGGGAGAGCCTGAATGTCAGCCTTGTTGCTGATGTTTACATGTACTTTGGTTTTGCCATCTGGGCTTGGATGCCAAGGGCCGTGAACAACGAGCATCTCCTCGTCGTTGGTGAGGTTTACATCAAACTCCGAGCCCCAAAACTTTGCCTCCTGAGCAGCTTTGAGCGCGTTCAACGAGTTTTTGGCAGCACCTTCTGCCTTGTGAAATCCGCGGTGGGCAACAATCTGTGGTGCCTTGTACTGCGCTGATACTGTAAGACTAATCATTACAGCCATCAATAGTGTTAGAATTTTTTTCATATTATTAGAAATTGTTATGATAAATGTATTATGCTCTCTACGATAATTTATCTATAAATACCACACAAAGATAATGAAAGAATCTTGAAAATACTATCATAAAGATAAAAAAATAGGCAATAAACGGTACTTTTAATCATAAATATTGACTTATTACAAGAAAACATACTATATTTGCCGAGGTTAAAATGCGTGAAATAATGCAAGAGTATATTTCGAAACAACAACAGATATTTCGCTCAGCGGGGCAGATTTTTCCGCTTATATCCAACTTTTCGCTATTGACGCCGGCTGTGGCGGACAAAGTTGAGGAGTGGCAGGCGACTGAGGATAGTTGCTCGTTCAAATTCAAAGGCTTTACGGTCGCTCTGCGTATTGATGAGAAGGTCGAAAACAAGCATGTTAAGATTACGGGCGATGGCGGTACTGTGCCGATGGATTTTTCGTTCTGGATTCAGCTGCATCAGGTGTCGGAGGGCGATACCCGCATTCGCTTGGTGTTGCACGCCGAGCTGAATATGATGATGCGAATGATGGTGGGCAAGAAGTTGCAGAGCGGCTTGGATCAGGCAGTGGAGACATTTGCTTCGGCATTTAACCGCTTTTAGGAACGAGAAGAGTATTTAGGCAGGTCGCAAATGTGCGTAAATACTTAATTTTGTAAAAAATAACGAAAAAGTTTTGCTCGGTTGGCAAATTAAATGTATATTTGCAGTCGCAAAAAACGAGATTGAAAATAAATAACGATTTATTAAAATTTTAATAACTATGACAAAAGCAGATATCGTAAGCGAAATCGCTAAGAAGACAGGAGTTGAGAAGACTCAGATTCAGACAATTGTTGAGGCATTTATGGAGGAGGTTAAGGGCTCGCTCGTTAAGGAGGAGAATGTATATCTCCGTGGTTTCGGTTCGTTCATCATCAAGAAGCGTGCTGAGAAGGTTGCTCGTAACATCTCGAAGAATACAACTATCACTATCCCTGCACACAACATCCCAGCTTTCAAGCCGGCTAAGTCGTTTGCAGCTAAGATTAAGTAAGACAAACCATCAAAATTCTTATAACTATGCCAAACGGAAAGAAGCATAAGCGTCACAAGATGGCTACGCACAAGCGCAAGAAGCGTCTGCGTAAGGACCGTCACAAGAAGAAGTAGTCCTTACTTCTCATAGGTTTTAACGCTAAGGGTGCATAGTGCCTCTTAGCGTTACCTATTTAAGTTAGCGAATCGCTAACTAATTGACAATTGAGAATTGATAATTGACCTTCGGTCTTCACTGCTCCGCCTCGGCAAAGTCTGCAAGCAGCCTCTGCTCTCGGCTCAATCGCAGCGGTGACAATTAAAGAAATTTTTAATTTTTAATTCTTAATTTTTAATTTGGCTTTAAGCCATTTTTGCACTGAAAAATGAATCGAGAGTTAGTCATAAATGTAACATCCACCGAGATAAATATCGCTTTGTGCGAGGATAAAGTCTTGGCGGAGTTGAACCGCGAGGTTGCCCACACGGGCTTTGCGGTGGGTGATATCTATCTCGGTAAGGTGCATAAGATTATGCCAGGGCTTAATGCTGCGTTCGTGAATATCGGACACGAGCGCGATGCCTTTATCCATTATCAAGACTTGGGAACACACTTCCCTTCGCTCTGCAAGATTGTCAAGAGCTATCAACCGGGCAATCGTGGTATTCGTCTCGATACGATGAAACTCGAAGGTGCATCGGAGGTTGAGAAGGGTGGTAAAATATCTTCCTACCTGCAGGTCGGACAGTTGGTTATGGTGCAGATTGCCAAGGAGGCAATCTCGACCAAAGGACCACGCTTGACCGCCGACATATCGCTTGCGGGCAGAAATATTGTTCTCTTGCCATTTACCTCGAAGGTGATGATCTCGCAGAAGATTCGCTCCAACGAGGAGAAAAAACGATTGAAACGAGTTGCAGCAGGTGTATTGCCAAAGAACTTTGGCGTTATCATTCGCACAGCAGCAGTGAATGCCTCCGACCTCGATGTCGAGCAGGATATTTTGGCTGCGGTGGAGAAGTGGCGTAAGACCTGCCAACAGATTCGTAAACGCACCGCACCGGCACTTTTGATGGGTGAGATGAGTCGTGCGAACACGATTATTCGTGATACGCTCGATGGCTCGTTCTCGCAGATTTGTGTCGATGACGAGGCGATGTACAATGAGATTCGCTCCTACATTCGTGCTGTAGATGCCGAGAAGGAGCGCATCGTGAAACTATACCGCGGCACAGTGCCGATTTTCGACAACTTCGATATTTCGCGACAGATAAAATCGCTGTTTGCGAAGTATGTATCGTTGAAGCGAGGGGCTTACCTTATTATGGAGTCTACCGAGGCGATGCATGTGATAGATGTCAATTCGGGAAATCGCACCAAGGCCGAGGATAATCAGGAACAGACGGCAATGGAGGTCAATCTGGCTGCTGCGGCAGAGATTGCACGACAGATTCGCTTGCGTGATTGGGGCGGATTGGTGATTGTCGATTTTATTGATATGCATAAGGCGCAGAACCGTCAGCTCCTCTACGAGGAGATGCAGCGACTTATGGCATCGGATAAGGCAAAGCATACAATACTTCCGCTCTCGAAGTTCGGTTTGATGCAGATTACTCGTCAGCGTATTCGCCCTGTGGCGGTACACAATACCGAGGATACCTGTCCGACCTGCGGAGGTACCGGCAAGGTAGAACCTACCATCCTGCTCGATCGCAAGATCGAGAATCAGATATCGTTGCTCACCGTCGAGCGCGGACACAAAAATATCCGTCTTGTGGTGAGTCCTTATGTGGCAGCCTTCCTCAATAAGGGGTTGTGGTCGTTGCGTCGCAAGTGGATGTGGCGATACAAGGCCCGCATCAAGGTTGTAGCCGACCAGGGTGTCGGAATGATTGAGGTGCGCTACGAGGATAAGCACGGAAACGATATTTTGAATGTGAAGAAGGCCGAAAGGTCAAAGCGTAGAAGGTAGGTAAGTTCGAACATATATGCACGAAATACTGAGATTTGCCGAGCGTTCGCCACAAGTGGAGCAGCTTGGCAAAGTGTTGGAGAAAAAAGGCAGCACCGTCCTTCTCAACGAGATGGTCGGCGGTGCTTTTTTATTTTATATGGCGGCAACCATTGCCCGCAAGGGTGGTGTGCATATCCTTGTCAGTGAGGATAAAGATGCTGCGGCGTATGCGCTGAACGATCTCTATGCGCTGCTTGGCGAGGAGCGGGTATTGTTCTTCCCTTCGGCCTATAAACGCTCGGTGGTCTATGGAGCAGAGGAGGCGGAGAGCGTGGTTATGCGCACGGGCGTTCTCAATGCACTGAAAAATCATAGCGAGGGATTTCTCGTTGTTGCCACCTACCCTGAGGCGCTGGCTGAAAGGGTGGCGGATATGGAGGGTTTGACATCCGAGTCGCTCCATATAAAGAGGGGCGACCGTATCGAGGTGTCGGAGTTGGAGGAGCGGGTGCAGACACTCGGATTCGAGAAGGTGGATTTTGTTTACGAGCCGGGACAGTACTCGGTGCGAGGCGGAATTTTCGATGTCTTCTCCTATTCGGAGAGTAAGCCCTATCGTCTGGATTTCTTCGACGACGAGATAGATTCGATTCGCCGATTTGAACTTTCGAGCCAGCTTTCGAGCGACAGGTTGGAGCAGATCGATATCATCTCGAATATCAACCGAGCCGAAGTTGGGCGGGTGCCGCTGGCGGAGTTTGCCGGTGGGGCGAACTATTGGTTCGAGGATGCCGACTATATTCTGGGCAAGGTCGATGATGTGCGCCGTAAGGCGTTGCAGGAGAGCGACGAGCCCGAAGAGATGGCGACAAAGCTCACCTCTCGAAAGGAGCTTATCGAGAATATGGCGGAGGCAAATGTTGTTGTTTTGCGCAACACTTTGGCGGAGCGACCTGCCTCGCAGACTATACTCTTTCATACCTCTCCGCAGAATAGATTTAACAAGAACTTTGAGGTGCTGGCGGACGAACTTGTGTCGCGCCACGAA
The DNA here is from genome assembly GCA_045537095.1 of Alistipes sp. Lineage (GTDB taxonomy): Bacteria > Bacteroidota > Bacteroidia > Bacteroidales > Rikenellaceae > Alistipes. Next base: position 393 of record JAZSOV010000109.1, on the reverse strand, counting down.
ATGGGCTATCGCACGCTGCTGATGTCGGAAAATAGGGCGCAGGCGGAGCGACTGGATGGACTCCTCTACGCTACGGGGCGTGAAGGTGCGAAGTTCGAGCAGGCTCGTCTGACACTCCACGACGGCTTTACCGATCACGACCTCAAAATTGCGCTCTATGCCGAGCATCGCCTCTTCGAGCGCTATCGTCGCTACAAGATAAATGGTCAGATTAAGCGCGATGAGCAGATGACCATTGCCGAGTTGAAGTCGGAGGCCAAGCGGTCTTAGGAAGACAAGCTTTATAGTCAACTCCTTGGCTCACAGAACGACATGGCTACGATCCGACTTTATCGTCGCTACAAGATAAATGGTCAGATTAAGCGCGATGAGCAGATGACCATTGCCGAGTTG
>JAZSOV010000064.1:0-2694 GCA_045537095.1 Alistipes sp. | reverse complement strand
TTAATTTGTTAATAATCACGGGGGTTTGACGCCCCAAATCTCTATTTCATTTCGCCAAAAGGCCTGCAAAGGTAAGCATTTTTTTTGGATTACAATATATATATGCAACTTTTTTTACCCTTTTTGTCCCGATTTTTCAGCGATTTAACCACTTTTGAGGGCTTGCGCTTATTCTTTTTTCTTATATTTTCTGCAACAAAATAGTTTACATTTATTACAAAAATTGTAATTCATTGATTGTCTGCGTTTTAAAATTTTGCAAAATTCCGATTTTTACGAGTTATTAACAATTTGCATCGCAAGCGAAAAAAGTTGATTTTTCTTTCAAAAAACCGCCCAAGCGCCACTTAAAAATTTGCTAAAAAATAGAATTCTGCAACAATTCTTGACAATTCTCAATTCTCAATTCTCAATTCTCAATTTATTTTGCTATCTTTGCCGACTGAATGTGCGTATATATGCACGCACACAGCGCATAATGCGTGCGAAAGGAGTCCTGCGGAACGATTGAGGAAATGCAAAATGCAGAATGCAGAATTAACAAATTTTTTTCCAGATGGGGAAATCGGAGGCGATTGAGCTATTTTTGTACTAAACGAGGGAACGAAAGCGCAACCGACGCTGCGGAGCGAGGGCAGAGGGTGCTTGCACACTTTGCCGAGCCGCGAGGAGGAAAAGCCTGCGAAGCAGGATTAACATACCTGGCGTATGTGAGCATTTCGTTATCCGAAGAGCAGTGCAGAAAGAGCCAATCGGAACGATTTAGAGTACAAAGAGCAAAGAGATAACAAAAATATAAAAACTATGGAGTATAATTTCAAAGAGATTGAGAGTAAATGGCAAAAGGAGTGGCAGGAGCGAGGACTCTACAAAGTAGAAGTCGATAATTCGCGCCCGAAGTTCTATGTGTTGGATATGTTCCCATACCCATCGGGAGCAGGTTTGCATGTAGGACATCCACTCGGATATATCGCCTCGGATATCTACTCGCGCTACAAGCGATTGTGTGGTTACAATGTGTTGCACCCTATGGGTTACGATGCTTTCGGTTTGCCTGCCGAGCAGTATGCAATTCAGACAGGTCAGCACCCTGCGGTAACCACCGAGCAGAATATCGCTCGCTACCGTGAGCAGATGGATAAGATTGGCTTCTCGTACGATTGGAGCCGCGAGGTGCGCACTTGCGAGCCCGAATACTACAAGTGGACACAGTGGGCTTTTCTTAAAATGTTCTCTCACTACTATAATAACGCTACCCAAAAGGCTGAGCCTATCGCAGACCTCGTAGCACACTTCGAGAAGCACGGCACCGAGGGTGTTGATGCTGCTTGCACCGCTGAGTTGCACTTCTCGGCTGAGGAGTGGAGCGCAAAGAGCGAGGCAGAGAAGGAGCAGGTATTGCAGAACTATCGCCTTGCCTTCCGTGCCGATACAATGGTGAATTGGTGTCCACAGTTGGGTACAGTACTCGCCAACGATGAGGTGAAAGATGGTTTGTCGGTGCGTGGTGGATTCCCTGTCGAGCAGAAGCGAATGAAGCAGTGGTTGTTGCGTGTTACGGCTTATGCGCAGCGCATGCTTGATGGACTCGACCAGCTCGAATGGAGCGAGTCGCTCAAAGAGATTCAGCGCAACTGGATTGGTCGTTCGGAGGGTGCGCAGGTATTCTTCGATGCAGAGATGGCAAATGGAGAAACCCGCAAACTCGAAATATTTACGACTCGCCCCGACACAATATTTGGTGTAACATTTATGGTTGTTGCTCCGGAGCATGAGTGGATAGCAGATATGACCACTGCCGAGCAGAAGGAGGCTGTTGAGGCCTATATCGAGCAGACCAAGAAGCGCAGCGAGCGTGAGCGTATTGCCGAAACAAAGCGTGTAAGTGGTGTATTTACCGGCTCGTACGCCGTAAACCCATTCACCGGCAAGCGTATTCCGATTTACGCTTCGGACTATGTGTTGGCAGGCTATGGCACAGGAGCAATTATGGCTGTTCCTGCGCACGACTCACGCGATTATGCCTTTGCTCGTCACTTCGGTTTGGATATCGTGCCTGTGGTTGAGGGTGGAAACCTCGAAGAGTCTTCGTACGATGCAAAGGAGGGTTGCCTTATCAACTCCGACTTCCTCAATGGCAAAGATGTTAAGGTTGCTATTGTCGAGATGTTCGAGGAGGTGGAGAAGCGCGGCTTGGGCAAGCGTCTTGTAAATTATCGTTTGCGCGATGCTATATTCTCGCGCCAACGCTATTGGGGCGAGCCATTCCCAATTAGATATAAGGGCGATATTGCCCTTCCTCTCGACGAGAGCGAGTTGCCACTCACATTGCCACCAATCGAGAACTTCGGACCTACCGAGCAGGGTGAGCCTCCATTGGCACGCGTTGAGGGTTGGGAGTATGAACTCTCGACAATGCCGGGCTTTGCAGGCTCTTCGGCATACTACCTCCGCTATATGGACCCACACAACTCGGAGGCTCTCGTATCGAAGGAGGCAAACGAGTATTGGCGCAGTGTCGATTTGTATGTAGGCGGTATCGAGCACGCTACGGGACACTTGATGTACTCGCGTTTCTGGAATATGTTCCTCTACGACTTGGGTTATGTTTGCGAGAGCGAGCCGTTCCGCAAGTTGGTAAATCAGGGAATGATTCAGGGCCGTTCGAACTTTGTATATCGTGTTGTAGGTACT
>JAZSOV010000139.1:0-9562 GCA_045537095.1 Alistipes sp. | reverse complement strand
CCTTTGTAGTTATTTCGGGTGTTGTGGTAACCTTGCTCGGTATTGCAATTATCGGGATTGCCGGAATGATGAAGGCGAACTCGCTGCCGGCGGAGGAGAAAAGTCGGATCGTAGCCATGTCGTTCTGTGAGCCAAGGAGTTGACTATAAAGCTTGTCTTCCTAAGACCGCTTGGCCTCCGACTTCCTTTGTAGTTATTTCGGGTGTTGTGGTAACCTTGCTCGGTATTGCAATTATCGGAATTGCCGGAATGATGAAGGCGAACTCGCTGCCGGAGGAGGAGAAAAAGGCGGCAGTCAAGGACTTCAACTTCCCGAAGGGTATCGCTATCGCTCTGTTGGCGGGTGTTATGAGTGGTTGCTTTAATGTAGGTTTGGAGTTCGGCAAGGATATCAACTTTGGCGAGCTGACACCTGCAATGTATAAAACCTTGCCTGCAACACTGCTCGTAACTTTGGGCGGATTCCTTACAAATGCTGTGTATTGCCTCTATCAGAACTACAAGAACAAGAGTTTTTGCGACTACAAGCAGGGCAAATTGTGGGGTAATAACCTTCTGTTCTGCGCATTGGCAGGAGCGTTGTGGTATAGCCAATTTTTCGGATTGAGTCTTGGTAAGGGTTTCCTTACCGAGTCGCCAACACTGATGACTTTGTCGTTCTGTATCTTGATGGCACTGAATGTTACATTTGCAAACCTTTGGGGTATAATACTTAAAGAGTGGAAAGGCTGCTCGAAAAAGACCATCGCAGTACTTGTTTTGGGTATTGTGATTTTGGTTTTGAGTTCTTTCCTCCCCGAATTATTAAAATAAGGTATAAAAGTTATGAAATCAATATTGGAAAATCGCCCGGCACTTGCTGCCGAGGTCGAGAAGGTTGCCGAGGTGGCAGGCTATCTCTGGCAAAAGGGCTGGGCAGAGCGTAACGGTGGTAATATTACCATCAATATCACCGACTGCATAGATGACGAGATTAAGGCTATGCCTGCAATTAGCGAGGTCTACCCTATCGGCACAGTATTGCCACATTTGAAGGGCTGCTACTTCTACTGCAAGGGTACGAATATGCGTATGCGCGATTTGGCTCGCCGACCTATGGAGAATGGCTCTATTATCCGAATCCTCGATGACTGCGCATCGTATGTTATCATTGCCGATAACCTTGTAAAACCTACTTCGGAGTTGCCATCGCATCTCAGCGTACACAACTACCTTATCAGCATCGGTTCGCCATACAAGGCTTCGGTACACACTCATCCGATCGAATTGGTGGCGATGTCGCACAATCCTAAGTATCTCGCAAAGGATGTTGCCACGAAGTTGTTGTGGAGTATGATTCCCGAAACCAAGGCATTCTGTCCTCGCGGATTGGGCATTGTGCCTTACAAGTTGCCGGGCTCGGTGGAGTTGGCAGAGGCTACTATTGCCGAGTTGGCAGACTACGATGTGGTGATGTGGGAGAAGCACGGCATATTTGCCGTGGATTGCGATGTGATGCAGGCATTCGACCAAATTGATGTTTTGAATAAGTCGGCTCTTATCTACATAGCCTCCAAGAATATGGGCTTCGAGCCTGAAGGCATGAGCGATGAGCAGATGCGCGAAATGTCGGCAGCATTCAATCTCCCTAAATAATAAAATAAGCACAAACTCAAATCATTGAATATGAAAACAAGACAAGCTTTAACACTACTACTTATGCTCTGTGTATCAGCAAGCGCATTCGCAACGGAGCATATAGGCAAGCGCATAGATGCGCTCGATAACTCGGCTTGGAAAGCATCGCAATGGCTTTCGGCAGCAAATGCCCCCGTACACAAAAAGCGTTCAAATCGTGCTCCTGATGGTGCAAGTTGGTTTGTTACCACTATCAAAAACGACAAGAAGGTGGTTTCGGCAAAGTGGATGGTTACATCGTTGGGCGTTCACGATATCTTTGTAAATGGCAAGCGCGTAGGCGAGGAGGTACTCAAACCGGGTTTTACCCATCCATTGAGAACTCGTCTGTCGTTTACATACGACATCACCGATGGTTTCAACTGCAAGGCAAAGGCTAAAAATCAACTCTCGGCGCAGGTAACATTTGGTTGGTGGGGCGACAAGATTGTAACCCCCGGTAAATCAAAGAATATGTGGGGCACAAAGTGCGCCTTTCGTGGCGTATTGGAGCTGACCTACGAGGATGGCACAAAGCAACTCTATGGTACCAACTTGGAGGATTGGAAGGCCGGTATTGCAGGCCCTGTGAAGCACGCCGGTATCTTCGATGGCGAGGAGTATGATGCTCGCGAGAAGATGGGCTATACCAAAGTTTCAGATCTCTTGGCACCTGAATTGAATACCGAGTTCAGAGCCGATCGCGGAAGAAAGATTCTCCCGACAATAGGTGCCGAGATATACCATCGTAACGACCTCGCTCTCTCGCCCGTAAAGGCCTACACTTGGAAAGGCGTAGAGGGTGCCAACGAATATCAATATGGCAAGGTTATCATCACCAAGGAGTTTGCCCCAGGCGAGGAGATTGTTCTCAAAGAGGGCGAGACATTGGTCGTAGATTTCGGACAAAACAGCTCAGCCGTACCTTCATTCCTCTTCAAGGCGGCCAAGGGTACAACACTCACTTGTCTGCCGGGTGAAATTCTCAACGATGGCAACGGTGCAAAGAGCAGAAGAATGGATGGCCCTGAGGGCAGCGTATTCCGCCGCAATCTCCGTGCTCACAAGGATTGTATGATTTTGAAGTACACCTTTGGCAAGAGCAAAGATTACGTGAGCTACCGCCCTCGCTACACCTTCTTTGGCTATCGCTATGTATCAATCACCGCAACCGACGAAGTGCGCATCAAGAAGATTGAGTCGATACCTGTAACATCCATCGCCAAGGATATAGAGATTGGTAGAATCACCACGGGCAACGAGCTCATCAACAGGTTGATATCGAATACCTACTGGGGACAGCTCTCGAACTACCTCTCGGTGCCTACCGACTGTCCACAGCGCAACGAGCGACTCGGCTGGACTGCCGACACTCAGGTATTTGCCGAGACAGGTTCATTCTTTGCCAATACGCTCGACTTTTTCCACAAATGGATGGGTGATATGCGCGACAGTCAGAGCAAAACAGGAGCCTTCCCCGGTGTGGCACCACGCGCGCAGTATGGTAACGGAATGATGCGTTTAGGCTGGGCTGATGCAGGTATCATCGTGCCTTGGACTATTTGGAAGCAGTATGGAGATAAGAAGATTGTAGACGACAACTGGACTGCAATGAATAAGTTTATGACTCATGTCTACGAAACAAAGTACGACCACAAGGCTCTCGCTAAGGAGAATGGCAATAGCCAATATGCCGATTGGTGTGGCTACGAGCCATTGGAGACTTACTACCGCCGTCATCGCATCCCTGATACCAAGCAGATACGCCCTGAGGCTATCGATTGGTGGAGCTATCTCAGTGCTGCATATTGGGCTCTCGATGCAACCTACATGGCCGATATGGCAAAGGGTACAGGTCGTGATGCTTCGAAGTATCAGAAGATGGCCGATGAGGCTATTGCCTACATCAACGAGAAGTTTATCAATGCAGATGGCACTTTCAAGAACGAGATTCTCAACACGATGCAGACCCCTGCACTCTTCGCACTCAAAGTGGGTGCTGTAAAGGGAGAGGCTAAGGCAGCCATGATTGCTCGTCTGCGCAAGAATTTCGAGGAGCATGACAACTGCTTGCAGACAGGCTTCCTCGGAACATCTATCTTGATGGGGACACTCACCGACAATGGTATGGCAGATATAGCCTACAAGCTGCTCTTCCAGCGCAAAAATCCAAGCTGGCTCTACTCTGTGGACAATGGAGCAACCACCATCTGGGAGCGTTGGGATGGCTATACCAAGGAGCATGGTATCGGCAAAGGCGGTATGAACAGCTACAACCACTACGCTTATGGTTGTGTATGCGAGTGGATTTGGGAAACCGCCGCAGGTATTGCATCAGATCCTGCTACTCCGGGTTTCAAACATATCGTGATGAAGCCAATCCCTGACAAGCGATTGGGCTTTGTGAAGGCTGAGTACAACTCGGCAGCAGGCCTTATCAAGAGTGCTTGGCGTTACGAGGGAGAGCAGTGGATTTGGGAGTTCACAATCCCTGAGGGCTGCACCGCAAGCGTAACACTCCCGGGCGAGAGCGAGGCAACGCTCTACAAGAGTGGCTCGCACAAGATTGTGAGATAGCAGTACCTATATAATAAAAGTATCGGGGTAGTCGTTGTAAATGACCGCCCCGATACTTTTATCGCAGATATGCAAACCACAACCTCAACAACCTCCAACGCATACTCAAATGCAACTTGGCGGTGAGTATATCTCGAAGTGTTATCAGTTCTATCTTGTCGCGATTTGCCATCAGTGCATCGTAGCACTCCTTGCAGTTCAATTCGCGCACCAGCACCCCCGTACGATAGCAACGAGAGCGTTTCAACTCCTCCTCATACCCCTCGCCTACCAATGCGCCAATGCGCTTAACCACAATTAACGACTGTATCAGCTTGGCACTGCTGATGGTATTCGAGCAACTTGTCTCGTTGGAGCGATTGTAGATATATCCATAGAGTTCGGATAGCGTCTTGACACTCTTGCAATAATATATCGCCTGCGCCAATGTCCACCAATCTTCGCCATAGACCAATGTCGTATCGAAGCGGAGATTGTTCTCCTCGAAGATATGGCGGCGATAGAGATTTCCCGATATTCCTATAACCGTATTATGCCCTACCACATGGCGGAGTGCCTTATCCCTATTCTCGGCATTTCGCACTCGGCGTCTATGGGTTCGACCATCGGCAAAGATATCGAGTGTAGAGAAGCGTACAACCTCATACTCGTTCATATATGGCAGACAAGCCGCCAACGCACCCTCCACAAGCCAATCGTCCGCATCGACAAATGTAATCCACTCGCCCGTAGCGTTATCCAATCCGCAGTTGCGGGCAGAGCTGACACCGCCATTCGGTTTGTCGACAACCTTTATACGGCTATCCCTTGCAGCGTAGTCGTTGCACACATCTAAGCTATTATCCTTGCTGCCATCGTTCACGAGCAACAACTCCAAATCGACCTGCTGTGCAAGGATACTCTCCACGCACTTCGACAAAAATGGAGCTGCATTATATACCGGAACTATTACACTGATTAACGACATAAAGACTATACAGCACTATCTGTGTTTACTCTCTCCTCGCCAAGCATACGATCCACACCTCGGAACTGGGTTTGCGACTCCCTGCTCAACGCCTCGACAGCGACACTATCCAACACCTCAACCCTCAACGAACGATGTATGTCGCCCATATTTCGAATATCGACAATATCACCCCCGTATTTGAGGTCATTCAACACATTTATCGTCTTGTCGCTATACACGACAGGTACGGTAGGGATTCGATAGAGAATACCCAAGACTGCGGCATGAAAACGGCTTGCAAAGAGCATATCCACGCCTCGAAATAAGGCCAGGAAGGCCTCGATATCGCCATTGTACGGCACAATCTCCACCCTGTCACGCAAGGGCAATTCCACTCTATCAATAAGACGATTGCACGCCTCGACATCTCTCTCATAGTCGCAGAAGGAGAAGAGTCTGACACGCTTGCCCTCCTCTATCGACTTGCGGATATAATAGACGAGAAACTCCTCGTACGGCTCGGCATATTGACAGAGATTGCTGCGTGAAGGCAAATCGATAACCGAAAAGCCTACCACTCCACTCTGCTCCGTGCGCTCCGTGTCGGCAACAGCATTCCCCAACTGAAATATCACATCGGGAGCATAGGTTACACTGCGGTTAGCCTTGAAGATGTTGTATGAAGCACTATCCCTCAAACATACCGAATCGACAAAGGAGAATATACCATTGACCGACTCGCGGAATGCGGAGGTGCGCGCAGGTCCGTAGTTGCTGCCTATGATATGGATAGGCACACCCGGAAATTTTCTCTTATAGTCAATCAGAAAGCGCGTAAAGCGACATCTACCACTCTCGCCTACCTCCATAAATATCGAACCACCGATACATATCACCGCATCAAATCGCTTAAAATAGAATTGATATGGTATATGGGCAGCAAATATCTTATTTATGCGATTACGCCTTATAAGGTGGAAGTTTGGAGCATGAATAATCTTGCGATAGTCCACCTCGGATAACATGTAGAAATCGACCGTGGGATACCTCTCCACCAATATCTTGAAGAAGAGGTCGTCCCCCAGGTTCATTCTACTATATCCATAAATGAGTATTTGTCGTCTACGGCTCTTTGTACACGCAGCGCTGTCTTTCATCTACAATGGTCTCTCCTTGTAACTTCAATGCCATATAGATACGCCCCTCGCGTTTGAGTGCGTAGTAATTCTCGGCATCTCGGTACTTTATTATTTTAATTGGGTTTCCTCCAACCACGGCAAGTGGTGGCACATCCTTCGATACGCAACTGCAAGCGGCGATGACTGCTCCCTCACCGATAGTTACACCCGGCATTATCGAGACATCGGCACCGATCCATACATTCTCCCCTATCGTAACGCTCTTCACATTGTAGATGTGGTCATAGGGCAACATTGTACCCTCGTAGCGGTGGTTCGATGTATGAATCTTGCACCTTGGGCCAAATATCGTCCCGCTGCCAATCGAGCATTTACCTCGAAGACTAAACCAAGCATGCGGACCAATATAGATATTCTCGCCAAGGATTAAATTATCCATATTCGAAATCTCGTATGGTCTGCTCAACTTGACCTTCGGATGGCGTTTTGCCCACCTCTTGTGTGCAAGTTTGGCCTTTATGTACTTGATAAGCCTTGCCATATCGACTATAAAACTATACGAATGGTACCTTCACAACCTCAGCTTTGAGCAAGCGGTCGCGAATAACTACGCATACAACAGTACCCGGCTTTGCGAACTCGGTCTTGACATAGGCCATACCGATACCAACCTTCAAACAAGGCGACATTGTACCCGAAGTGATATGGCCAATCTCGTTGCCCTCAGTATCAGCCACCTTATACTCGTGACGAGGTATTCCTCGGTCAATCATCTTCAAGCCTACCAACTTGCGCTCTACGCCATTAGCCTTCTGCTCGGCGAGGAGGTCGCGGTCGATAAAATCTTTGCCATCAACAAACTTGGTAATCCAACCCAAGCCCGCCTCGATAGGCGAAGTTGTGTCGTCAATCTCGTCACCATACAAGCAGAAGCCCTTCTCCAAACGGAGTGTATCGCGTGCGCCCAAACCGATATTCTTCAAGCCGTACTCCTCGCCGGCCTTCCACAACTCCTCCCAGATGTGGTCAGCGTCCTCGTTGTGCATATATATCTCACAACCGCCCGAGCCTGTGTAGCCTGTCATCGAGAGTATCACCTCGCAACCCGCCAACTGCAACTGCTTAAAGGTGTAATACTCCATATTCTCAACCTCCTCCTCGCACATCTTCTGCACGATTTTCATTGCGAGAGGTCCCTGAACAGCCAACTGCGAGATACGGTCCGAAGCATTCTCCAACTCCACACCCTCGCGCATACCGAACGCCTTACCCTGCTCCAAGATATGCGCCCAATCCTTGTCGATATTGGCAGCATTTACGCAGATAAGATACTTCTGCTCCGAGTAGCGATAGATGATGATGTCATCAACAATTCCGCCCTTACCGTTAGGCATACACGAATACTGAGCCTTGCCATCGTAGAGTTTCGTAACATCATTTGTGCCAATGCGCTGCAAGAGGGCTGTGGCGTTCTCGCCTTTAACCCAAATCTCGCCCATGTGGCTAACATCGAAGACACCTGCACCATTGCGCACGGTCATATGCTCATCGTTAATGCCCGAAAACTCGATTGGCATATTAAAACCTGCAAACTCTGCCATCTTAGCACCATTTGCAATGTGATACTTTGTAAAGACTGTTGTTTTCATCTTGTTGTTTGTGTTTTTAATTGTTTTAGGTTTTATGATATATCAAATTTACTCCTTATTTGGTCGTTGTAGGCCTAAACGAGGGCAACGCTGAAACTCGCGTGTACGGTCGAAAAGGAAGCGATATGTGGTATGCATCTTATGTTTCTTGGCACATACATAGCGTTCTATCATTCTGTTCATCACAGGGTTGAAGTCGCCAATCCACGCAAACTCAAACGACTTGTAAGGGCTGCGCCCCGTGCGGATATAATTTTCGAGAATATAGGTCATAATGGCACTCTCGATACCTTTTCCCTGAAATTCGGGTGTTACGCCAAAGATGATACCGAATACTCTGTCGCACGACTTACGCACCTTCAAATCCCACATCAATCGCAACTTCTCAACCAAGCCGAATTTACCGTTGAACTTGCCGATTACGCGGTTTAGGTCAGGCACCATAACGAAGAAACCTATTGGCTCGTCATTGTGGTAGGCAAAGTATATGAGGTCGGGATCGATAATCGGACGGAGCGTACGCATCAGCTTCTGCGCCTCCTCCTTTGTCATCTGTTTCACTCCCGTAAATAGCGACCACGCCTTGTTATAGATGGTGCGCAAATTCTCGGCTGCCTCTTCGAGATTGGCACCACGGATACTCTTAATTTGGTAGTCGGGATTAGCAAGTACGCGATGCGCCTTTTCGAGAGCAATCTCGCTCAACACACCATCTTCTGCTCGCCACACATAGGAGTTCTGATTAAAGTAGTTCTGAAAACCGTAGTTCTCGAACAGAGCCTTGTAATATGGCATGTGGTACGGATTTCCATAGAGAGGTTCATACTCGAAGCCCTCGACCAACAATCCCCACCACGAATCACGAGAGCCAAAGTTTACTGGACCATCCATTCCCTCCAAGCCTCTATCGGTAAGCCACTCACGCGCAGCATCGAAGAGCATATTTGCCACCTCCTGCGAATCTATAGACTCGAAGAAGCCGCAGCAGCCCATATTATCGGTAACCTTCGCCTGCTCGCGGTTGTAGAAGGCTGCGATACGACCTACTATATCGCCCTTCTCATCGATGGCGATCCAACGCATAGCCTCACCACCTTCAAAGAGGTGATTGCGCTCAGGATTAAACACTTTCTCTATATCATCATCAAGCGGACAAACCCAAGCCTGCGTATCTTTGTATATCTTACGATCAAAGTGCAGCCACTCCTTTGCTTCGCGCGGAGTACCCACCTCTTTCAATTGATATCTTACCATGTCTCAATTTTTAAAATGCACAATGCAAATTTAACAAAATTTGGTCATATTGTATCAACTAACTCAAATATTTTCCAAATTTATAGGATTAAAATCCTATTCCCTCAAAAAAGAGGAGCGTGCCTAACATTTTTGTACTGACCCCAAAAAGTTGGACAGATTATTAAAAGAATTTATAGGTAAAGAGTTCGGTATTGTACCGGACTCTTTCCGTTTAATTTTAGTTTAATACGGTCGTTATTATAGTAGTTAATATACTTTCGTAATTCTCGCTTGAAAACTTCCATATCCGAAAACTGCTGCAAATATAGCAATTCAGATTTCATAATACCAAAGAA
>JAZSOV010000095.1:0-8264 GCA_045537095.1 Alistipes sp. | reverse complement strand
CATTCCAAAATGGAGGTACAAGGCGAAAAGTGCGTTGAAAATCACTAACTTACACATTCTCAACGACTTGCCAAATGAGTGGTTGTACCTTTTAGAGTGCTAAATAGCTGATTGATAATCATCTACACTTTCTGCATCGGGAAGTAGACTCATCCTTAAGGGATAATATTTTTCCAGCATTTAATATGCTTTCCTTCATTTGCCTTAAAAAGATGGCTAAATAATTGTTAGTCAAAATATATTGTAGCCATATGTTATTGAAACAGTATAAAGTATAATGGCTAATGACAGTATTGCCAAAGACTCTTCTCAGCTGCATATTTCCTATTCTACCACTATTGCAAATGTCACCCGACCCTCCTCGTTGTGTTTGAGGCGTAATGAGCCGCCGTGGAGGCGGAGGATTTGGCGAGAGACGGCGAGGCCGATGCCTGAGCCGTCGGTTTTGGTGGTGAAGAATGGCGTGAAGATATTTTCGGCAACCTCCTGAGGGATTGCCGAGCCGTTGTTCGTAATATAAATATTTATACGTTCCTCACTCCGATGAGAGGACTAATTATTTGATAGCGTTTTTAGTTTGCTGAACATCGAAACCGACGGTTTTGAGATGCACACGACCATCTCTACCTATCAGAAAGCAGGTCGGGGTTGATTGTGCTCCGTATTTAATCTTAAACGGAGAGTAATCGAGCATTAGTTCAGAGATAAATGTATAGTCCGTAGAGTATTGATTACGGAACTCTTGCAACTCATCAAGAGAATCAACAGAGTAATAAACCACTATTACGAGGTCGTCTTCTGAATAGTCGTGGCGTAGTGAGGCAAGTTCTTGACGACCTATGCGTCCCATACATCCAAGACCACCATAAATAAGTAGTATATTCTTATTATGATACTCTTCCCACTCTATCGCATTTCCATCCGCACAAAGAGCCACAAAAGGATAAAACTCCATACCCTCCTCAATCTGTTCAGTGGCGATATGCTCTTTGATTGCCATTGCACACTCCGAGCGACGCAGGTCACGTGGCAGATTCGATACGATGTTTTGTAATATCTCTTTTGAAATATCCGTTCTGAGCATAAAGCAACGTCTCAATCCACTGGGCGTAGCAGAATATTCGATTGCAAGTTCCTGATTTTTATTGTCAGCATACTCTTCCAACTCTACGGCCTTTATGTATAGCGAATCTTCATTGTCAGCATATTGTTCCATAAGCCTTTCGCCTTCCATTTCATAGTAAGCCCATAGTGCGCTATCGACTTTTATATATTCATGCTCACGCTCAATATCATAAGTCTTGGGAGCACACTGAATAAATGCAAAACAGCATAATATAAGTATCGTATAGATATTTTTCATGGCTATATAGCGACTAATTATTGCGCTACAAATTTACCCCCCCCCGCGAATTTTCCAAATTTTCGGGTAAGAAAATACAACTATTCCACTACAACAGCAAATGTCACCCTGCCCTCCTCGTTATGTTTTAGGCGGAGGGAGCCGCCGTGAAGGCGCACTATTTGGCGAGAGACAGCGAGACCGATGCCTGAGCCGTCGGGTTTGGTGGTGAAGAATGGCGTGAAGATATTTTCGGCGACCTCGGCAGGGATAGCAGAGCCGTTGTTGGTTATCTCGATTTGGATACGCTCCTCTGTGTCAATGGTTGAGCGGATGGTTATCTTGCGGTCGCAATCCTGCGCCAAGAGTGCCTCGGTGGCGTTTTTCAGGAGATTGACCATCACCTGCGACATCAGTGCACGGTCGGCATAGAGCATCGTGTCATCGGGCTCGATGCTCACCTCAACCTCGATACCCTCGTGCAGAATGAGCGACAGCGACTCTGCCACCAACTCCGAGAGGTAGAAGGGTGCTTTCTGCGGTGCAGGGATGCGCGTTACGGCACGGAACGAATCGACAAAGCGGAGCAGACGATCCGAGGTTGCGTGTATCGTCTCCAAGCCTTGTCGCATAGTCTCGGCATCGCCCGACGATGAAAGGAGCGTATGGCTTATAGAGGTTACAGGCGCAAGCGAGTTCATAATCTCGTGCGTGAGTATGCGAGTGAGTTTCTCCCACGACTCCACCTCCTTGCGGTCAAGCTCTTCGTGGATATTGCCGATAGAGATAACCCTCAGTTGCTTGCCCTCAAACTCCATTGCCGAGCAACTCAGCACCAAGTTTTGGTCGCCAATCTCGGTAGTGAAGCGTGCGGTAAGTTGTGCGCCCGGCTCGATGTGGTGCATAGCCTTGCAAAGCTCCTCGCTCAAGATGCGCAGTTGGTCGATATGGTTTAGTCGCTCCATACCCACTATGCGGAGCGCCTTCGTATTGGTCTGCGCCACCGTACCGTTTTCCATTACGGTAACGATACCGATACCCGCGCACTCCATAATCAACTCAAAGTACTTCTCACGCTCGCGTATCTGCATCTTGGCATTGTCCATCACCTCCTTGATGCGGTTAAGCGATTGGTTCACCAAAGCGTGGCGTGTGATATTGGGATTTTCGGTAAAGCGGAACGAATAGTCGTCGTTCTGCACAGCATTGAATACAAACATCAGTCGCTCGACCAACTCGTTGTAGATACGGAAGAGTCGAAATAGGCAGAAGATAATAATCGGAATGGTCGCTATGAGATGTGCGTGGCGATTGGTCGCCCACACATAACCCGACAAGGCGGCCATCAGGATAATGACTGCTGTGTAAGCGGTGATTTTGCCATAAGGTATGTTCTGCTGTCGTTTCACAAGCCGTAGCGTTTAATCTTGTTGTAGAGTGTCTGGCGTGTAATGCCGAGCTGCTGTGCCACCTGCGAGAGGTTACCGCCGCACTGCGCGATGGCGTTGGCGATGGTCTGTCGCTCCATCTCTTCGAGGGTCTGGCTCTCGTTCAATGGGCGTTGCGAGGTGTGGGGTTCAAGGTGGTCTGGCGAGATAATATCGCCATCGCACATAATCACAGCCTTCTCAATCGTATTCTGCAACTCGCGGATATTACCCTCCCACGAGTGATTTTTGAGTTTCTCCGCTGCTTCGCCCGAGAGCATCAAATCTGCCTTGCCATACTTATGCCCATAACGCTCGATAAATCGCTCGGCAAGGGGTACAATATCCTCCTTACGGTTACGCAGGGGCGGGATATGAATATGTATAGTATTGATGCGGAAGAGCAAATCCTGTCGGAACTCGCCCTTTGCGACAGCCTCGTGTAGGTCGCGGTTGGTCGCCGAGATAAGGCGAATATCAATTGGCGTAGCCTCATTAGCTCCGAGGCGTGTTACGGCACGATTTTGCAGCACAGCGAGCATCTTGGCTTGCAGATGGAGTGGCAGGTTGCCAATCTCATCCATAAAGAGCGTAGAGCCGTTTGCGGTCTCGAACTTTCCCTCTCTATCGGTACGGGCATCGGTAAACGCCCCTTTGGTATGGCCAAAGAGCTCACTCTCAAAGAGCGTATCGGGGATAGCACCCATATCGAGCGACACCATACTCTTTCGGCAGCGAGCCGACTGACGGTGAATCTCACGCGCAAGCACCTCCTTACCCGTACCATTCTCGCCCGTAAGCAGTATGTTGGCGTCGGTGATAGCCACACGCTCGACCATCTGCCTTACACGCTTCATCTCCACACTCTCGCCCCAATACATCTCTGTCTGTGGCTCGGCGGTCTGCTGCTTGGTTGGCTTCTTTGCCTTTCCTTTGGCTGCTTTATAGGCATTTTGGAGCGTGGCAATCAGTTTGGCATTATCCCACGGCTTAACGACAAAGTCGAAAGCGCCCTCCTTCATAGCACGCACAGCCAACTCAATATCAGCGTATGCGGTGAAGAGCACAACCTTGGTTTCGGGAAATTTCGCCAGCACCTCTTTGAGCCAATAGAGCCCCTCATTACCCGTATTTATGCCGGCGTGGAAGTTCATATCGAGTAGCACAACATCGGGGCGCTCCTTTTGTAGCGTGGTAATCAACGAATTAGGCGACGGCAGCGTGACAACCTCCTCGAAGATGCCATCACACAACAACTTCACCGCCGAAAGAATACTGCGGTTGTCATCAACAATTAAAAGTCTGCCTGCCTTTGCCATTTTTATAAATTTTCTTTTCACAAAGTTACAACAAAATTGCGCCGTGTCAATATATCACACATCGATTGTCTAATTATTAGACACTTTGCAAATTTGTCATAAATCGTAAAGCATTGATTATCAGCATTTGGCACACTTTGGCATAAGTTTGGCACGATTGAGAGCAGAAACCGAAAAAAGTATGAAACAATTGATTTTAACCCTTTTAGTGTCTAATTTTTTGACACTTGTTTGTATAACAAACGCTAAGGCCCAGACGCTAACCCTTGATGAGTGTATGCGCTATGCCGTGGAGAACTCAACCACCGTTGGGCAAAAGAATCTCGCTCTCGATGATAGCAAAACAAATTACGCCGAGGCTGTTGCTTCACTCTTCCCCTCGATAAATGGCTCGGTGGGTGGTGCTGTGAACTTCGGTCGTGGTATTGACCCTGCAACCAACTCTTATACCACCGTTACTACATTTAGTAACTCCTACGGCATTAGTGGTTCTATGCCCCTCTTTGATGGCTTGCAGTGCATCAACACCGTACGAGCTGCAAAGGTTGCCCGCAAGATGGGAGCTACTGGAGTGGAGATTGCTCGTGATGAAGTGGCTATGCAGACCCTCTCGGCATATATGGATGTGGTTTACTACACCGAAGCAGCAAAGATTGCCCGCAAGCAGTTGGAGGCATCACGCCGCACCTTGGAGCTTGTGCGTCGTCAGTTCGACCTCGGAACAAAGAGCGCAGCCGATGTGGCAGAGATTGAGTCGCAGGAGGCAAACTACGACTATCTGCTCACCACAGAGGAGAACAACCTCGCCCTCGCCTACATCAAGTTGCGTGAGGTGATGAACTACCCGCAGGACAAGGAGTTGGAGATTGTTACCAATATAGATTTGGAGGCTCTTCCAAGTGCTGTATCGGAGCAGGCGTTGGTGGACTACGCTTTGGCTAACAACCCCAAGATTATCGCCAGCCGACACGCCACCGAGCAGAGCCGCTTGAACCTTGCTCGTGCAAAGAGTGCTTACTCTCCGTCGCTCTACCTCTATGGCGGTTACAACACGAGCTACTTTATCGACTTTGATAATAAGGCTCTCTATGATCCCTTCGGCTCGCAGTTCCGTAACAACCGAGGTGGGTATATCCAAATGTCGCTCTCTATTCCTATCTTCAATGGTCTGAGTGCACGCTCATCGAAGCGCAGAGCCGCCAATGCCTACCGCTCGGCGCAGTTGGAGCAGATGGCTGTTGAGCGTGCCGTAGAGAGCGAGGTGGCGCAGACATGGCAGCAGATGCAGGGCTTCGGCAAGCAGTATGTGCAGGGCCAGAAGAAGGTTAATGCTGCTGAACTCGCCTACAATGGTGCAGAGCGTAAATTTGAGAATGGTTTAATATCGGCTCTCGACCTACAAACCGCAGCCAACACCTTGTTGCAAGCCAAGTCAGACAAACTCCGTGCGCGCCTGCAATATATCGTCAAGAGCCGAATGGTTGATTACTACAACGGAATGTCACTCATCAAAGAATAATTAAAACTCAAACAATATGGACATTAAATTAGAAAAGAAGAAAGGATGGCGTGCCATCTTTCAGAAGAAGAATCTGCCCTATGCAGCAGTTGTGGTGCTGATTGGCTTTATCGGCTGGTTAGTGTCGCGTGATAACTCCTCGACCTTGCGTATCGATGCGGGGTTGGTGAATATCGCCACCGTTGAGCAGGGCGAGTTTAACGACTATGTACGCCTGACGGGTAGCGTTCAGCCGATGACCACCGTGCAGCTCTCGCCCCTCGAATCGGGCGTTGTGGAGCGCATCGTTGCCGAGGAGGGAACGTCAGTTAAGCGTGGCGATGTAATCCTCGAAATGTCGAACAACTCTCTCTCGATGCAGATTTTGCAGTCGGAGGCGGACCTTGCCGAGAAGCAGAACATCCTGCGTAACACGATGATACAGATGGAGCAGGAGCGTCTTGCTCTCCGTCAGGAGAAACTGCAACTCGACTTGGAGGTTAGCCGCCTCAAGCGCACCTATAAGCAGAACGAAAGCCTCTACAACGACAACCTCCTGGCGCGTGAGGAGTACCTGCGTGCAAAGGAGGATTACGAACTCGCGGTGCGTAAGCGCGATTTGGTCTTGGAGCGACAGAAGCAGGACTCGCTCTACCGCACCTCGCAGGTCGAGCAGATGGAGGAGAGCCTCCGCTCAATGCAGCTCAATATGCAGCTTATCCGCCAGCGTGTCGATAACCTCAAGGTGAAAGCTCCGATTGATGGCGAGGTGGGCATGTTGGATGCCGTGCTTGGACAGTCATTGCTGCAGGGCGCAAACATCGGTCAGGTGAACGACCTAACGACCTACAAGGTGCAGGCTCAGGTCGATGAGCACTATATCGACCGCGTTACAACGGGTCTTGTGGCATCGTTTGAGCGTCAGGGCGCGGAGTACGAGATGCAACTCCGCAAGGTATATCCCGAGGTGCGAAATGGTCAGTTCAAAGCCGATTTCCGTTTCAGCGGTGCTGCGCCCGAAAATATCCGTAGTGGTCAGACCTACTACCTCAACTTGCAGTTGGGCGAGGCTGCCGCGGCTGTTCTGATTCCCCGTGGCTCGTTCTATCAGGCGACGGGCGGAAGGTGGATTTATGTGGTCGATGCTTCGGGCGAGAAGGCATACCGCCGAGAGATTCGTATCGGCAGACAGAATCCGCAGTATTATGAGGTTATCGAAGGTCTTCAAGTTGGCGAAAAAGTTATAACTTCGTCGTATGATAACTTTGGAGAGAATGAGGTTTTGATTTTGAACAAATAATAGTTTTCGATTTATATGCGGCATCTTTCGCACCTCCTTGTTGGTCAAGAATATCACATACGCTTAGTATGCTCAATCCTTGCCCAACTGCGGTCGGCGCAAAATCTGCTCGCCTAAAATCAAAAACGGAAAAAAGGAATAATAAATTTAAGAAACTATGTATATCAGAAATTTTCTAACCCTACTTCGCCGTTACACCACATCGTCTGTGCTGAATATTGTGGGTATGGCAGTAGCCTTTGCAGCGGTATATCTTATTGCCGTGCAGGTAAAGTTTGACCTATCGTACAACCGCGTTATCCCCAACTCGGAGCGCATCTATCGTTTGGAGTACCCGGGCTGGGATAACGAGATGAATCGTTGGGATATTTGGTGGAATCGGCAATATCCTGATAAACTGGCCGCCATCTGCCCCGAAGTTGAGGCCGCCGGCTCGATTGGCGTAATGCCCCATTCGAAGTATCAAGATGAATACTCTATAAAGCGTAATGCTACTATCGAGAATTTTACAATCAGCGTGGCTGGTGCCGAACCCGAAGGCTTGGCTGTCTTCCCATTTGAGATGTTGGCGGGTCGATTGGAGGACTTGAAGACCGAGGACGATTTGATAATCTCGGAATCGACAGCCAAGCGATTCAATCTGTCTGTTGGCGATGGTCTATACTATGGTCGCGGAGCTCAAAACGGTGCTATCCGTACCGTTGTAGCCATCTATAAGGATTTCCCCAAGCCATCATCTCTCTCAATGCCTATGGGCTATGTGCTTTTGGAGCCGCAAGAGCAGACCTCAGAGAACGATTGGCAAGACACCTACTACATCCGCTTGCAGAAGGGGACCGATGTCGAGGAGATTGAGCAACGTATGGCACAGTTTGTCGTCGATGAAGGTCGCAAAAACGGTCTCTCGGAGGAGGAGTTAAAATTAGAAATGGCTCGTGTAACACCTCGCCTAACGCCCATCAACGAACTATACTTTATCGATGATGCTCCGGTTGAGGGTTATCGTGGCAGCCGCACCACAACCTATACGCTGATTGCCATTGCGGTACTGATTCTTGTTATCTCGTTTATCAACTTTGTAAACTTCTTCTTTGCGTTGATACCGAGCCGAATACGTGCCGTCAATAATTACAAGATTTTCGGAGCTCCGACTTGGAAACTGCGCCTTAACTTCCTCTTTGAGACCGTAGGCTTGATTCTTGTATCGTTATTTGTGGCTACTATTATTGTGATACTCTTTGCCGATACGCCACTTAAAGAGTATATCTCGACCTCGGTCGCTATCAACGATAATTGGTTGCTGGCAGGCGCTATCGCTTTGGGCGTGATTCTCTTTGGCGTGGTGGTATCGCTATATCCTGCGTGGTATATCACCAAG
>JAZSOV010000142.1:0-12704 GCA_045537095.1 Alistipes sp. | reverse complement strand
TGACTATCCTTTACCATTGTCGCCATGTGCTGCAATGCTTTTTTCTTTTTGCTACGATCGACTAAAAGCACAATAATCACCACCAGCAACAAAATGATGATGATACTAAAGCATGTTACCAATACATTTATCTCCATAATCGCGAGTATATTATAATCCGATTACAAAATTATAAAATGTAAATGAATTGAGCATTAAAAAAAACATTGTTCTTTAACATAAAATACAAAAAAGGCTTGCTCAAAACGAGCAAGCCTTCTTAATATGTGCTTTATCTTCTAAAAAAGAAGGATAATTATGCTTCAACAGCAGCCTGAGCAGCAGCCAAGCGAGCGATAGGCACGCGGAATGGCGAGCAGCTTACATAGTTCAAACCTGCATTGTGGCAGAACTCTACCGACGATGGCTCACCACCGTGCTCACCGCAGATACCGCACTTCAAGTCGAGACGAGTGCCACGACCCTTCATAACAGCCTCGCGAACGAGCTGACCTACACCATTGCGGTCGAGAACCTTGAATGGATCCGCCTTGATGATGTTCTTGTCGAGATATACAGGGAGGAACTTCGCGATATCGTCACGCGAGAATCCGAGAGTCATCTGAGTAAGGTCGTTAGTACCGAACGAGAAGAACTCTGCAACCTCTGCAATCTGGTTAGCGGTTACGGCAGCGCGTGGAACCTCGATCATGGTACCTACGAGGTAGTCGATCTTGTCGTTACGCTCTGCAAATACCTCGTTTGCTACGCGGTCGATGATATTCTTCTGGTAGCGCAACTCCTTGTGGTTACCTACGAGCGGAACCATAATCTCAACCTTTACAGGTGTGCCCGCAGCCTTAACATTCATTGCAGCCTCGATGATAGCGCGTGTCTGCATCTCGGTAATCTCAGGATAGGTGTTACCAAGACGGCAACCACGATGACCGAGCATAGGGTTAACCTCGTGCAAAGCCTCAACCTTAGCAGCCACCTTCTCATAGGTAATACCCATCTCCTCAGCCATCTCACGCTGCTCCTTCTCGGTCTGTGGAGCGAACTCGTGCAATGGTGGATCGAGCAGACGAACGATAACTGGATATCCCTTCATAACCTTGAACAAGCCCTCGAAGTCACCACGCTGCATAGGGAGCAACTTAGCCAATGCTACACGACGACCAGCCTCATCGTCCGACAAAATCATCTCGCGAATAGCCTTGATACGATCACCCTCGAAGAACATATGCTCTGTACGGCAAAGACCGATACCCTCTGCACCGAAAGCAAATGCCTGCTCAGCATCGCGTGGAGTATCAGCATTAGCGCGTACCTTCAATACTGCGTACTTGCCAGCCAAATCCATCAACTTACCGAAGTCGCCATCGAGAGCAGCCTCCTTAGTAGCAACCTGACCGAGGTAAACCTCACCGGTCGAACCATTCAACGAAATCCAATCGCCCTCCTTGATGGTCAAGCCGTTAATCTTGATTGTACGGGCCTTGTAGTCGATATCCAACTCACCAGCACCCGATACGCAGCACTTACCCATACCACGAGCAACTACGGCAGCGTGCGAAGTCATACCACCACGAGCAGTCAAGATACCTGCTGCATCGAGCATACCCTTCAAATCCTCCGGCGAGGTCTCGATACGAACGAGGATAGCCTTCTGACCTGTCTCTGCGAGAACCTTCTCTGCATCGTCTGCGAAGAATACTACCGGACCGGTAGCTGCACCCGGCGAAGCAGGCAAGCCCTTAACTACAACCTTTGCATTCTTGATAGCAGTCTTGTCGAATACAGGGTGGAGCAACTCGTCGAGCTTCTCAGGCTCGCAGCGCAAAACTGCGGTCTGCTCGTCAATCAAGCCCTCTGCCAACATATCCATAGCGATCTTCACCATTGCGGCACCGGTACGCTTACCGTTACGGCACTGCAACATCCACAACTTACCGTCCTGAATTGTGAACTCGATGTCCTGCATATCGGTAAAGTACTCCTCCAAGTGGTGCTGAATATCGTTCAACTCCTTGTATACCTCAGGCATAACCTCTTCGAGTGAAGGGTACTTCTCGGCACGCTCCTCCTCAGAGATATTCTGTGCCTTTGCCCAACGGCGCGAACCCTCGATAGTAATCTGCTGTGGAGTACGGATACCCGCAACGACATCCTCACCCTGTGCATTTACGAGGTACTCACCATTGAAAATATTCTCACCGGTAGCAGCGTCACGCGAGAAAGCAACACCGGTAGCCGAGCTGTCGCCCATGTTACCGAATACCATCGCCTGAACATTTACTGCTGTTCCCCACTCTGCCGGGATATTGTTCAACTTACGATAGAGGATAGCACGCTCGTTCATCCACGAACCGAATACTGCGCAGATAGCGCCCCAAAGCTGATCCCAAGGGTTTACTGGGAAGTCTGAACCGGTCTGCTCCTTAACAGCAGCCTTGAACTTAGCAACCAAGACCTTCAAGTCCTCAGTTGTGAGGTCGGTATCCATCTCGACACCGCGCTCCTCCTTCAACTCGTCGATAATAACCTCGAATGGGTCCTGATCCTCTTTCGATACCGGCTTCATGCCGAGAACAACATCACCATACATCTGTACGAAACGGCGGTACGAGTCCCAAGCGAAGCGTGGGTTACCCGAAAGCTGAGCAACAGCCTCAACAGCCTCATCGTTCATACCGAGGTTGAGGATAGTATCCATCATACCCGGCATTGAAGCACGAGCACCCGAACGAACCGATACGAGGAGTGGCAACTCCTTGTCACCGAACTTACGACCTGTCAAAGCCTCTACACGCTTGATAGCAGCCTCAACATCCGGACGGAGCATCTCGATGATTGCAGCCTGACCGTGCTGATAGTACTCTGTACAAACATCGGTAGTGATAGTGAATCCCGGAGGTACCGGAATACCGATAAGGTTCATCTCGGCGAGGTTTGCACCCTTACCGCCGAGCAACTCTCTCATCTTGCCATTTCCCTCGGCCTCTTTGTTGCCGAAGAAATAGACGCGCTTTACATTTGTCATAGCAAAATAGTTTTTTTAAAAAGTTATTAAATAATAGAAAAATTTGTTCTTAATCTAACCATACTGTCTGCTCCCAACTAACAAATTTAGTATTTTTTTCTGCAAAAACAAAGAAATATCCTATTTTTTGCAAAAAGCAAGCCTACCAAGGGCGCAAAGATAGTGTTTTTTGTTGGTTTAGGAAAATATTAGACCAATAAAAGTTAAAAAAAAGCAGAAAGGAGAAAGCCAAAAACAAAAAGAGTCGAGAATTTTCACTCTCGACTCTTTTCATCATTTGACACATATCTACTCCTTGATGCGTGCATCAATAATTTTATTCATCAACTTAGTAATAAGCGAACCCTTAGTCTTACGACCATAGACTGCATCAGTCTTGTGTGCAATAACCATATCCAACTCTGGAATGATTGTAATCTTCTGTCCCATAGCGCCACTTGCCTGATATGCGCCCTTCAACTCCGAACGACCGCGCTTGAACAACCACCACATATAGCCATAAGCAAATTTGCCCGGTTTTGGATGCATCTGGTCGCGTGGAGTCCAGTCGTGAAGCATCTCCTTATGCCACTCCTTCGAGATGATTTGCTTACCATCCCAAACACCCTCACGCAACATCAAATAACCGATACGCGCCATATCGCGGGTAGAGATATATATATGGTATGCAGGATACTTCGACTTCTTGCGGTTGCCGCCCTTGCGCTGCTTGGTGATATCCCAATCTTGGAAACCGAGAGGCTTTGCCAAATCCTCCTCCAAAGCCTTGTAGATGTTTTTGCCTGTCATCTGCTCAAACGCTGCACCTGCGGCGTTGAAATCCCAGTTGTTGTATAGGTGATATGTACCCGGTGCCTTCGAGCCACGCTCAGGGGTGTGCTTAGGATTATCCAACGAGCTACCTGGATTAGAGGCAGCGTGGTAGATGCCCGAACGCGCCTGAATAAGATGGCGCACAGTTGCAGTCTTCTCTATTGGCAACAAGCCACCATGGTCGTCCATACCCAACTCACCAATGGTAGTGTCGAGGTTGATGGTGCCATTCTCTACATACTTACCGAAGAGCATAGCCAAAACGCTCTTGCGGCACGATGCGATATAACTAATGCGATCTAAGGCTCCGTACTCAAAGATATTCTCGCCGCCAACAAGTACCAAACAACCTGTGGTGTTCATCGAGTCAATGATAAATCGGCGAATATCCTCCAACTTCTTCTCGTCATAGCCATACTTCGAAGGTTTTGCCTTTGGCCAATCCTCGCCTGCCTTTGGATATATCGCCTGTGCTGAAAGGCTCGATACTCCGAGGGCGAACATACATACTAATAATAACTTTTTCATGTCTTATATACTTATACTCTTTTTGTCGTGAAACATTTGCCTAAGGAGATTTCTGTCTACAAATATTGTTTTGCTGCAATAATCTTCTCTATCAACCTTCTGTAACTTGCATACGAAGTCTTGCGGCCATAGACTCTGTCGGTCTTGTGTGCAATAACCATATCCAGCTGAGGAATAACGGTGATATACTGTCCCATAGCACCACGAGCAGTGTATGCGCCCTTCAACTCAGGAACTTTGGTATCATAGAGCCACCACATATAGCCATAAGCAAACTCACCCTTACGCTGAACAGCAGGATTCATCTTCTTGCGAGGAGTCCACTTCGTGAGCATCTCCTTATGCCACTTCTTCGAGATAATCTGCTGACCATTCCACTCGCCATTGCGCAACATCAAGTAGCCAATACGCGCCATGTCGCGTGTGGAGATATAGATGTGATATGCAGGGTGCATCGACTTCGACTTGTCGCCGCCATAACGCTGTGCGTTGATATCCCAATCCTGGAAGCCGAGAGGCTTAGCCAAATCCTCCTCCAATGCTTGGTACACGCTCTTGCCTGTCAGCTTCTCAAACACTGTACCCGCAGCATTGAAGTCCCAGTTGTTGTAGAGGTGATATGTGCCCGGCTTCTTCGAACCTCGCTTTGGAACAAGGTCGGGATTATCGAGCGAGCTGCCCGGATTTGACGAAGGACGATAGACTCCCGAACGCGCTTGAATAAGGTGTCGCACAGTTGCGGTCTTCTCGATTGGCAACAAACCGCCATGGTCAGTAATGCCGAGTTCTCCAATAGTTTGGTCGAGTTTAATAGTGCCATTCTCTACATACTTGCCATAGAGCATAGCCAAGACACTCTTGCGGCACGATGCGATGTAGCTCAAACGCTCTACATTACCGAACTTGTAGATGCACTCTCCACCAACAATAACCATCAAGCCTGTCGTCTTCATCGAGTCTACGATGTACTTCTTCAAAGACTTGATTTTCTTGTTGTTAAAATCATACTTCGATGGCTTGGCATTTCTCCAATTTTCACCTGCATTTGGATATATCTGCGCCGATACGGTTGATACGCAGAGTGCCATCGTGAGAATTAGTAGTAGTTTTTTCATGATACAATTTATTTTTTTAGAGTTATATCGTAACGCAAAGATAGTTATTTTTTCAATTATTTGCAATAATAAATGTTTATTTAAAAAAAAACGCTACCTTTGTAACAGAAAAGAGTAACATTTTTTATAGTTTAACTTTAAAACCAATTTATTATGAAGAATTTTAAATTTTTGTTGATTGCAGTTGTTGCAATGTTGTTTGCAACAGTGACGGCAGATGCACAGCAGAAGAATGAGCCTATGTTAAAACTCCCGTCTGTTGTGGGCAGTAACATGGTGCTTCAACACTCTACTACTGTAAACATTTGGGGTTGGGCTAAGCCTCGTGCAACAGTGAAGGTTCACCCAAGCTGGCTCAAGGTAAAGAAGCCTCTGAAAGTTAAAGCTAACGAGGAGGGATTCTGGATTTTGCCGGTACAGACTCTCGCAGCAGGCTACACCCCTTACACCGTAACCATCAAGGCAGGTAAGGAGGTCAAAGAGTTGAAGAACATCGTATTTGGTGAGGTTTGGCTCTGCGCTGGTCAGTCTAATATGGAGTGGGCAGTACGCAAGACTCCTGATATGAAGGAGGAGTTGGAGAATGGTGCAAACGACAAGATTCGTCTCTACTGCACAGGTCGTACCGGCTCTGCTACTCCGCAGAATGATGTTCCTACTCAGAAGAAATTTAAGGCTGCTTGGAGAGTTTGCAACTCTAAGTCGCTCTCTAACTTCTCGGCCGTAGCATACGGTTTTGGTAAGGACTTGCAGGAGGCTTTGGATGTGCCTATCGGCTTGATTGACGCTTCGTATGGTGGCTCTACAATCGAGACTTGGTTGAGCAAGGAGACTATCGCTAAGGATAAGAGACTTGCATCTTACGCTAAGAAACTCTACAAGAGAAAGCAGATTAACAAGCGCCCAACTTATCTCTACAATGCAAATATCTACCCTATCCGCCACACTACCGTTGCAGGTACTATCTGGTATCAGGGCTGCTCGAATGTAGGTAAAAGTCACTATACTCGTATGCTCAACACTCTCATCAAGTCGTGGCGTACAGAGTTCCGCAATCCAGAGATGCCATTCTATATCGTGGAGATTGCTCCTCACACATACAACGGTGTTACAGGTGCTCGCATCCGTGAGGCTCAGGGCCGCGTAGCTGACCGCACCAGCAACTGTGAGTTGGTTGTAACAAATGACCAAAACCAGATTCCTGGTGATATTCACCCTCCTAAGAAGTGGGATGTTGCTCACCGTTTGTCGGCTTGCGCACTCGCTGCTCACTACAAGAAGTCTGACAAGGAGTTCCGTTCGCCAGCTTACGAGTCGATGATGGTTGAGGGTAACTCTGTTCGTGTAACATTCAAGAATGTTCCTACAACTCTTGCACAGAAGGGTGAGGGCCGTATCAATGGCTTCCAGCTCGGCGTTCAGGATCCTAACAATCCTAAGAAGATAATGTTCTCGGTTGCTGAGGCTCGTATCGAGGGCAATCAGGTGGTGGTTTGGGCTGATGGTGTAACCGCACCTACCGCTGTTCGCTACTGCTACAACGAGGATATGGGTAATGTAATCTCGGCTGAGGGACTTCCACTCCGCGCATTCCGTAGCGACAAGAGCAACTCGGCAAGTGCTCGTCCTTATGTTGAGAAGCCAAACGAGGCTGGTGTTAAGTTCGAGGGCGAGGGCTTCACTCGTACCACTTTCACTGAGGGCGCACCGCTTTGGAGCAACCATACATTCGTAGTAGGCAGTGTATATCCTAAGGAGTTCGAGGGCTTTGAGATTTTGGTTCCAGTAGCAGCTGAGAAGGGCCAGCCAACCGCAGGTGGTCGTATCACAGCCAAGGAGGATGGTAAGATTTATATTCTTACTTTCAACCAGACACGAGTTCGCAAGGATTGGACAATTCTCACATCGACCTATTCTCGTTGCAACCGAGACGGTAAGCCACGAGGCGTATTCTATGTTGCAGAGCGCGAGGTTAAGGCTGGCGAGGTAGTTGAGTTGCCTATCTTGAAGAATAGATGGGGAGTTCTCGTTCTTGCAAAGAGCATCGAGTACTAAACCTCTCTGAAATATAAAGCGTTGGGGCTAATCGGGACGACTCGGTTAGCCCCAAACCTTTTTTTAGTGAGTAGTGAGTAGTGAGTAGTGAGTAGTGAGTAGTGAGTAGTGAGTAGTGAGTAGTGAGTAGTGAGTAGTGAGTAGTTAAAGGAGTAACAAAATCAAAAACGATTTATCGTTTTTACCATTAATTGTCAATTATCAATTCGTAAATTGTCAATTAAGCCTGCGCCATGACCACCCTCCGAAGTTCCCCAAACAAAATAATTTTAATTACGAAATTTTTAATTCTGAATTTAATTTCCTATATTTGTATTATGAATGAAAATTTATCAAGCATGAAATACAAACGAATACTTCTGAAATTGAGTGGCGAGTCGTTGCAAGGCGAGCAGAAATATGGTATCTCGATGGAGCAGGCCCGCGTCTATGCTCAGCAGATCAAGGAGGCACAGGCTCTTGGCACAGAGATAGGCATCGTAATCGGTGGTGGCAACATCTTCCGTGGCTTGCAGGGCGCAAAAAGGGGCTTTGACCGTGTGAAGGGCGACCAGATGGGAATGTTGGCAACCATTATCAACTCGTTGGCTTTGCAGGCGGTGTTGGTAGATGAGGGAGTGAAGTGTAAGGTGCTGACCTCTATCCGCATGGAGCCTATCGGTGAGTATTACTCGAAGGATAAGGCTCTCGAATACTTGCGCGATGGTTATGTTGTGATTATCGGTGGCGGAACATCGAATCCATACTTCTCCACAGACTCGGCTTCGGCACTGCGTGGTATCGAAATTGAGGCTGACGGTTTCTTCAAGGGTACCCGTGTAGATGGCGTATATACCGCAGACCCCGAGAAGGACCCTACTGCTACGAAGTTTGACGAAATCTCGTTCGATGAGATTTATGCACGAAATTTGAAGATAATGGATATGACAGCCTTTACCCTATGCAAAGAGAATGGCTTGAATATTATCGTTTTCGATATGGATACTCCGGGCAACCTTATGAAGGTATTGACGGGTGAAAATATCGGAACACTTGTACATAAATAAAGGAAAACTAAGGACTGAACACTATGGCACGAAGACATCAAAAGAAGAGCACTTTGAGTATGGTTGTAATGGCAATTCTCGCCATTGTACTCTGTGCAGCACTATTATTTGGTGGTTCATTTACCACTAAGGCGCAACAACGCCCAACCCCCGAGCAGGCTACACTCGTAAAGGAGGGGCAAAAAGCACCCGCCTTCGAGGTGGAGATGTTTGACGGCTCGACCGTGAAACTTGCCGACTTGAAGGGTAAGGTTGTATTGTTGAACTTCTGGGCTACATGGTGCCCTCCTTGCCGTGCGGAGTTAGCTCGCGTAGAGAAGGATATTATCGAGAAGTTCAAAGGCGAACCGTTTGTATTCCTGCCTGTTTCGCGTGGCGAGAAAAAAGCTACCGTAGCAGCATTTCGCGAGAAGATGGGTTACTCGTTCCCTATGGGACTCGATACAGATGGTCGTGTATATGCCGAATACGCCGAGACATATATCCCTCGCAATTTCCTTATCGACAAGCAGGGAAATGTTGTCAAGGCGAGCGTGGGCTACGATGAGGCAGAGTTTGCCGAACTCATCAAACTGATTGAAAAAGAGATAAAAAAATAGATAATAGAGAAAATAGGATAGCGCCGCAGGCTTAAATATAAAATACCCTTAATTGTCAATTATCAATTGTCAATTATCAATTATAAAAGCCAAGGGCCAATGGCAAAAAACTAAATTATTATACTATGGATACTAAAACAATCTTGAATGATGCAACCGTTCGTATGCAGAAGGCGGTTGATTTTTTGGAGGAGACCTTGGCGAATATTCGTGCAGGCAAGGCTTCGGTAAATGTTTTGAATGGCGTTTTTGTGGACTACTACGGCTCACAGACCCCGGTATCGGGTGTAGCAAGCGTTACTGTGCCCGATGCAAAGACCGTTCTTATTCAACCTTGGGATAAGAATATGATTCGCCTTATCGAGAAGGCTATTATTGACTCGAACATCGGACTTACTCCATCGAACAATGGCGAGAGCATCCGCTTGTCGATGCCACCACTTACCGAGGAGCGCCGAAAGGAGTTGGTAAAGCAGTCGAAGAGTGAGGCTGAGAATGCCCGCATCTCGTTGCGCAATGCACGCCGCGATGCTGTCGAGGCTTTCAAAAAGGCTGTAAAAGAGGGTATGCCTGAGGACGAGAGCAAGGATGGCGAGACACAGGCTCAGAAGTTACTCGAAAAGTTCAACAAGGCCATCGATGCCGCTTTCGAAAAGAAGGAGAAGGAGATTATGACCGTGTAGCGGATTGCAACACACAAATAGTATGGGCAGACTTCCTAAGAGGTCTGCCCATATTATTTACACCGTTTTTCCTGTTCTACTTCGTTGGATAGGCTGCGATGAAGAGGTCGCGCTCACGAATCTGAGCGTTAATCTTGTGCAGATTAGCCAATGAGATATGGCCTATTACATATTGGTAGTCGTTGCTGATATATTGCTCCTCGATGCTGTCGAACTCAAACAACGCTCTATCCTCGGCATTCGAGTAGCGCAGATATACGCGCACCAATACATCATCAGTGTACTCTACAGGTGCGTGGTCGAACATACGCTTATACTCATAGCGGTAGTTATAGAAACATGCTGTGATATCGCTCAACACAGCCGAACCTGTCGGATGACCACCCGCACCACGACCGAACATAAACTGCTTGTCGTAGAACTTACCCTTGATAACTACGCCATTGAACTCATCCTCAACCGAGTAGATATACTTCTCGCGCGAGATAAGCTGCGGCATGACACTCATAATAATCTTGCCATTCTCCAACTGCTCGACATGAGCAACCAACTTGTAGCGGCGCTCCTTTTCGTTTGCAAAGCGGATATCGTTGTCGTTCATCGAAGAGATTCCGTATGTAAAAATCTTTTCAGGCGAAACATAGCATCCGAAGGCATGAACGGTGATGATAATCAACTTAAACAGCGAGTCCCAACCGCCGATGTCGAGTGTCGGATCGCTCTCGGCGAAGCCCAACTCCTGCGCACGGCGGAGGGCCACATCGTAGGAGTAGTTCTCGTTGAAAATCTTCGACAATATGAAGTTTGACGAACCATTCAAGATACCCTTAACCGATACGAGGAGGTCATTATCGTAGTACTCTTCGAGGTTACGGATAACGGGAATACTTCCGCAAGCTGAAGCATCGTAGAGGAGTGCAACATTGTGCTTCTGCTGCAACTCGATAAGTTCCGGAAGATGGTGAGCCAACATCTTCTTGTTGCCCGATACCGCCGAGCGACCACTCTCCAAAGCGCGCTTTACGATGTGGTATGCCGCCTCGGCATCGTCTATAAGCTCAACTATAAGGTTAATTTCGCTATCATTGAAAATATCCTCTGCTTTGTCGGTAAAATCGGCCTCCACGCCACGCTCCTTGTTGATGTCGCGCACGCAGATACGCTTTATAACCGCCTCCTTCGAGGTAATGAAGTTCAGCACATCGTAGAGACCTCGTCCCACATTTCCGAAACCGAACATTCCGATTGTAAGTTGTTTGTTTCCCATCTCTCTATCTCTAATTATTTATAAATTCCAGAATAAGTTTATTGAGCGACTCCGCCTCCACGAGGAAGCCATCATGTCCGAACGATGAGTCGATAAGGTGGTAGTGTGCCCCTTTGATATTGTCAGCAAGGTAGCGATTTTCGACCTCCGTAAAGAGAATATCGCTCGTAATGCCCACCACAAAAGTACGGCTCTTAATTGTTGCCAAAGCAGCCTCTACGCCACCACGACCACGACCGATATCGTGCGAATCGACCGCTTGCGATACGCGATAGTAGGAGTAGGCGTTAAATCTGCGGCGCAACTTTTCGCCCTGATAACGCTGATATGAATGGACTCTGCGCTTGAACAAATCGCCCTTCAACTCCTCGTTATCCTGCTGCGTAAGGCAGTAGGCAGGTCCGCCTCGATAACTCAACAATGCCACACTTCGTGCTGCAGCCATACCCTGCTCGCCTGCATCATCTCGGCGCTCGCCAAAGGTTGGATCGTTCTCCAAAATCCAGCGTTGCGACTCGTTGAATGCCGAAATCCAAGGGGTTGTGGTTGCACCCGTAGCGATAAGTACCAAATTCTCTGCCAAGTCGGGATTCATCAGCGACCACTCCAAACACTGGAAGCCGCCAATCGAACTGCCGATAAGCAACTTTACACGCTTGATGCCGAGGTGGTCGGCCAAGCGTTGATGGCACACCGCCATATCGCGCACCGTAAAGATTGGGAAGTCGCCATACCACTTCTCGCCCGTAGCAGGATTTATCGAGAGTGGTCCCGTAGTGCCGTAATGAGAGCCGAGAAAGTTGGCGCAGATGATGAAGTAGCGCGACGAATCGAGCAACCTCCCCTCGCCAATCATCTCGGGCCACCACGACTCCACATCTGACGATGCGGTCAGTGCGTGACAAACCCAAATTATGTTCGAGTCATCGGCATTACGCTCGCCGTAGGTGTCGTAGGCGATTGTCAGCTCGCTCAACACCTCTCCTCCCTCCAAATGCAAGGGGGTTGTATCGTGAAAATATTTAGCCATATTTTAATTGACAATTGACAGTTGACAATTGATAATTTAAGGTAAAAACGACAGGTCGTTTTTTTCTGAATTATCTATTTATTGCTCTGTCAATTATCATAAAATAAATTTAAAAAACCTTTAATTGTCAATTCTCAATTATCAATTCTCAATTTGAGCACACGCCTGCTCAAAGTCTTCGATAATATCCTCAACAGCCTCCAAGCCCGCCGAGATGCGCAACAAGGTCGGAGCGATACCCGCCTTAACCTTTGCCTCATCGCTCAACTGCTTGTGAGTGGTCGATGCAGGGTGGGTAACAACGGTTATCGAGTCGCCAATCATTGTCATATTGGCAACCAACTTCAACCCCTCGACAAAGCGGACTGTACTCTCCAATGTTCCCATCAACTCCACCGAGATAACGCATGCAGCACCCTTGCGGAAGTACTTTTGAGCCAACTTATAACTTGCATCCTCCTCGAAGCCGACATAACTTACCGCCTTGACATGCTCATTTGCACGGAAGAACTCTGCCAACTTTGCCGTAGCCTCCGCCTCGTGGCG
>JAZSOV010000047.1:0-35590 GCA_045537095.1 Alistipes sp. | reverse complement strand
AGGAGGTAAAGAGTTATGGCAAAGAAAGCAGTCGCAACCCTTAGAACAGGTGTAGGTAAGCAGTTTACCAAGTGCATCAAGATGGTTAAGTCGGAGAAGACCGGTGCTTACATTTTCAAGGAGGCAGTTCTTCCAAACGACCAGGTAGCAGAGTTTATGAAATAGTAAAACCGCTACAATGTATTCGAGTACGCTCGAAATACAAAAGGCTGATCCGTTTTCGGACAGCCTTTTGTGTTTTTGTTGCTCTGATAGACTCTTTTTGCACCGCTTCTCGGTTGCTAAATGATACCCGACAACAAAAGGAATACCCACATATCCTTATAGGTATCGAAAACGATACCCACGACTCAAAGAGAATTCACCACGCCTACATAGGTATCGAAAACGATACCCGACAGAAAGAGTTGTCACCCATAAGTAACGCTCCCACGCAAGCATAGGTGTCGAAAACGATACCCTGCACACAAAGGAATTGCCCTACACTAATACGGGTATCGAAAACGATACCCAGCACACAATGGGGAGGTCGCCACACAAAGGAATTGCCCCACACTAACATGGGTATCGAAAACGATACCCAGCAGTAGCGAGCATAGATAGTAGTGAGTAGAGAGTAGTTGAAAATAATTCTTAATTTTTAATTTTTAATTTGGCTAATGGCCTATGGCTAATGGCTAAAAGCTCAACATGAACAGACCGCACCGCCCGTTGGGCACCTCCCCTAACTTAGGGGAGGAATATATAAAGTAACATACCTTTAATTGTCAATTGTCAATTCGTCAATTGTCAATTTGAAAACTTTTGACTAAAAGTTTTCCATTAGTTCGCCTTGGTAGGTGTTGCGCTCGGTGAGGCGCTTTTCGAGCATATTCCAGAGCGTTTCGTTGCGTACCAACCCCCAATTGCGCCCATAGTGATAGCGCGGAGGTGCTTCGCTGGCAAATCGCTCGACCACAATATCGGGGCGCAGACGGCGCAAAATCTCAGTAAAAAGGTCGAGGTACTCCTCCAACTCCCAAAAGCGAAAACGCTCTGGGTACTCGTCATATTCGCGCTCCATTGCTGTCCCCTTAAACACCTGCAATTGATGAAATTTTATCGTTGTAAGTGGCAGAGCGTTAATGCGTTCCACCTGCTCCAGAATCATCTTGTCTGTTTCGCCCGGCAATCCCAAAACAAAGTGTGCGCCAACCGCAATTCCGCGCTCGGCAGTCATCTCTACGGCACGGCGTGCGCACTCGAAATCGTGTCCGCGATTGATGGCACGAAGGGTGTCGTCATAGGTCGATTCGATACCATATTCTATCGTTACATAATACTCCTTTGCCAACTCGGCAAAAAAGTCCAAAATCTCCTCATTTACGCAGTCGGGGCGAGTGCCTACGACTACGCCTACGACCTTGGGGTGCGAGAGTGCTTCGAGATAGCGTTCGCGCAATACTTCGAGTGGTGCGTATGTGTTTGAAAACGATTGAAAATAAGCGAGGTAACGCGATGCAGTGCGGTAGCGGCGGCGATGAAATTCGATGCCCTCTTCAATTTGTTGCGTGATGCTTTTCGAGGGCTGACAGTAGGAGGGAGTGAAGGCCTCGTTGTTGCAAAAAGTGCAACCCCCAAAGCCCACTTTTCCATCACGATTTGGGCAGGTAAAACCTGCATTTATCGCCACCTTTTGTACGCGTTCGCCAAAGTGTCGGCGGAAGTATGCCGCGTAACTATTGTATCGTCTATCATCTCCCCAAGGGTACATTTTTCGCTCTATTTTTGTGCAAAAATAGTATTTTTATACTATTTAGTTCGATTTTTGCGTGGGAAATGATTATATTTGCAAAACAATCAAAACCTAACCGATATGGAACAGAGTCTGAAATTGAACTACATCAAAGCTGAGCATATTGATGATTTGCCTGCTGCTGACCGCGAGCTTATCGCCGAGGCACAACGAGCAACGGAGTTGGCATACGCCAAGTATTCGGGTTTCAAGGTGGGTGCGGCAGTGCGCCTGCGTAGTGGTAAGGTTTTGCACGGCGCAAACTCCGAGAGCGAGGTGTTCCCTTCGGGCTTGTGTGCCGAGCGTTCGTTGCTCTACTATGTCGAGGCGAACTATGCCGACGATCCTATCGAGGCGTTGGCAATAGCGTCGAACCCTTCGGAGCGAGAGTGCTACCCTTGTGGCGGCTGCCGTCAAGTTATTCTCGATGTTGAACGCCGACAAGGCTCACCGATACGGGTTATTATGAGTGGTAATGGCTCGGCTTCGGTGGTCGAAAGTGCGCAACTACTTTTACCATTTACTTTCCAACTCTAAGGGTATTCGAAAAACTTAAATAGAACCGAAACCAAAATTCTGAAATGTTTAACCCAAACGATATACTTTATGAGGATAACCACTTGCTTGTTGTGAATAAGCGGGTGGGCGACCTCGTGCAACCCGATAAGACGAGCGATGATGCGCTCGAAAACTATCTTAAAGCCTTCTTGAAGGTGCGCGATCACAAACCGGGAGATGTGTTTCTCGGTGTGGCGCATCGTATCGACCGCCCTGTAAGCGGTGCGGTGCTGTTTGCCAAGACCTCGAAGGCTCTTGTGCGCCTGAACGAGATGATTCGCAAGGGCGAAATCCGAAAACACTATTGGGCAATTGTGGAGGCTCGACCTGCTGCGGAGCAGGGTAGCCTGCGCCACTATATCTTGCGTGATGGCAAGACCAATCGTTCACACGCCTACGACAAACCGCGTGCCGAGGCTAAGGAGGCGCGTCTGAATTATGAGATGATTGGTTGCAGCGACCGCTATACTTTGCTCGATGTGGAGTTGCTCACCGGTCGTCATCATCAAATCCGTTGTCAGCTCTCAAAGATGGGTTGCCCGATAAAGGGTGACTTGAAGTATGGCGCAAAACGTTCAAATCCGAATGGGGGCATCTCGCTCCATTCGCGCTCGTTGGCATTTATGCACCCTGTGCGTAAGGAGTTGGTGGAGATTGTGGCACCCGTACCGACAGACGATAATCTCTGGCGATTTTTTGCAGAAAATAACAACACTTTGTAGTAAAATAGAAATTCGTATTTAGCTAACGGCTAAAAGCCAAATTTAACTTTTTCGACTTATGCGTGTCGTAATACAGAGGGTTCAGCGTTGCAGTGTTGAGGTCAAGGGCAATATAATAGGTAAAATCGATAAAGGTTTAGCTGTTTTGCTCGGCATCGAAGATGCTGATACGCAGGAGGATATAGATTGGTTGTGTGGTAAAGTGTCGCGTTTGCGCATCTTTGATGATGAGAACGGGGTGATGAATTGCGATATCAAACAGGCGGGTGGTCGCGCGATTGTGATTAGCCAATTTACACTCTTTGCCTCGACTAAGAAGGGGAATAGACCATCCTATATTCGCTCGGCAAAGGAGACGGTGTCGCGTCCGATGTATGAGAAGTTCTTGAAAACACTCTCGGAGGTGTTGGGCGAAGAGGTTGAGCATGGTGAGTTTGGAGCAGAGATGCAGGTATCTCTCATCAATGATGGACCTGTAACCATCTGCATCGATTCGAAGAATAGAGAATAAGAGAAAAACTTTATGAAGAATACAAACTTGATAAATTTATATTAGTTATGAAGAAAAAAATTTTTATGGTGCTTGCAATGCTCGTTGCTATTTCGAGCGTACAGAGCGCAAAGGCGTGGCATAACTTTGCACACGGCTCGATTGCCTATATGGCAGAACAACATCTAACACCTGAGGCTAAGGAGAAGTGTCGTTACTATCTCCGTCACACCCTCTCGCACTACGCATCGTGGATGGATGCTTGGCGTTTGGAGAGATTCGAAGTTGTAAATAAAAGCCATTCAGGTATGGCAATGCCTGATGGCGTAAATCTCGATTTTCAGAGTGGCGATCCTGCAGGCGGTGTTATGGGACACCTTGTAAACGCTCTCGCAGAGTTGGGCGATGGTAAGTATAAGAATTTGCCCGATTCGGTTGTGCGCCAGCGACTTATCAATATGGCGCACTATGTGCCCGATATGCACTGCCCATCGCATGTCAATTTCCCTGCATCGGTACATCCTTCGCAGAGGTCGCACCGACTTTACGACAAAGGAAAGAAGCTTGGTTATCATCGCTTTTGGGACCACGCCTTGGGTAGAGAAGGCCGCATAAAGTTACAGTACGAGGAGATTGCGGCTATGGTTGATAGAGTGTCGAAAAAGAAGGCTGCCGAGATACAGAGTGGCTCGCTCGAAGATTGGGGGCGCGATATTGTCAAGTTGGCTCAACGCTCTCGCGAGGTAGTACCAAAGGGTACGGATGTAGCCACTATGCCTGAGGAGCAGGTGGAGGCTGTTCGCGAGGTGGTGTTCGATGCGGCTGTAATGGGTGCTTATCGCCTCGCTCATGTGATTAACACTATATTTGCAGATAAGAATATTCCAGTGTCTAACGATAAGAAGTAACAGAATATGAAGAAGATATTAATGTTTTCAGCTCTTGTATTGAGCGTACTTACAGCAAATGCGTGGGCAAGAAGTGCCGAGGAGGCTGCTGTGATTGTAGCAACACGCAATATAAATCCTAAGGCGCAGAAGTTTGTTAAGAAACACTTGGGCAAGACCTTTGAGGATGATATTCGATACCTGTATACCAAAGAGGGAAAGTTGGCTGTACCGCATACCAATGAGATCCACTATCTACACCTCGACAAAGATTTTCAGCCTAAGAGCGTAGGCGAGAATGATGCCTATGCCGCAATCGGAAAGGCTATGGAGGTTGTACGCAACCACAAGTCGTATTCTAAGTCTGAGGTTACTACTGCTTTGCGAACGGTGATATGCTTGATGGTGGATATTCATCATCTTCCGAATGTCCGTATTGACAATATTCCGCACTCACAGCGCGACTTCTCTTATAAGTTCCATCCAACTGAGGTTGGCAAGAAGAAGGATAGACTCGAAGTTGCAAAGTGGTCCAAGATGGGCAAAAACTATGGAGGCTATCCTCGTGGTTTTTCGGGCGAGTGGAGAGCTTATGATATAACACTCTACTTGGGTGATAGATTTGCCGAGTATAGCAAGGGTACACTCAAAGATTGGGCAGCCGATAATGGTGCATTGGCAGCACGCTATCTCGCCATATATCAGCCGGATGCAGTGGTGTCGTGCCTCGATAACAAATATATGGAACCTGTCAATTACGACCTGATTGTCAAGGCGAGTTGTCGTCTGGCTGCACTCTTGAACGATGCAATAAAATAGGTGTTTAATACATAAAGAAATTACTAATCTATTAATCTATGAAGAACAAATTTTTATTTATAGCTCTTGCACTCGTAGCAATTTTGGGAGTACAGAGTGCAAAGGCTTGGGGAGGTTTTGGTCATGGAGCTATCAATTACATTGCAGAACAACACCTTACCCCAAAGGCAAAGGCCGAGTGCCGTCGTTATCTCCAACATACACTCTCGTGGCATGCGTCGTGGATGGACCACTGGCGTGCTGTGCCACCATACCAGTACACCAATAGCCTGCATTCGTTTACAGCTACGGTAGATGGAGGTATCAATTGGAAGTCGCGTAAGGGTGGAGCAGCAGGTCTGGCTTCGCGCTCTATTAAGAAGTTAAACAATGGCAAGTACAAGAATATGTCCGACTCGCTCGTGCGTTACAATCTCTTGCTTATCATCCACGCCTTGCCTGATATGCATTGTCCTGTGCATGTCTCTTTTCCGAAGAAGGATTTCCCGGAGTATAGATATAATCTCCGCAAGAATGGCAAGAAGTTCGGACGACATAAGTTTTGGGATGCTTCGCCTGCCTTTAATCGCGAGGACTGGACATACGAGGAGTATGCTGCTCATGTCGATAAGATGAAACCAAAAGCTGTGAAAAAGAAGATTATCAAGGATGGTAAGATTAACACTTGGGGTAGAGATTGTGTTAAGCAGGCTCACAAGGCACTATCAATTACAACAAAGGACAAGGATGTTGCCAATCTGACCAAGAAGGAAGAGAAGGCTGTATGGGCTGTGGCTGATGGTCAGGTTGTTAAGGCTGCCTATCGCTTGGCTTATGTGTTGAACGAGATTTTTAAATAGATGATGGAGATTTGATAATATGAAAAAGCTATTTTTAATTGTTGCATTGGCACTGAGCGTCTCGGTGGCGAATGCGTGGAACAGAAGAGCTGACGAGGGTGTAGTGTTGTTAGCCGAGAAGCACCTTACAGCCGAGGCGAAGGCTGTGCTGAACAAGTACTTGGGCGACACATACTTTGATGATGTCCACTATCTATATGATGTAGAGAGTCAGAATAATGCTTCGCATAGTAAGAGTATTCATTACCTTCATCTCGATAAGAATTTGAAACCTGCAAAGGTTGAGGGTAGCAATGCTTTGGTGGAGATAGAGAGTGCGATGCAAGTTGTTCGCAATCACAAGTCGCAATCGAAAGAGGTGGTTGCTGCTGCATTGCGTACTGTTATCAACCTTATGTGCGATATCCACAACCTGTCGAATGTTCGCATCGAGGGCGTACCTCATTCGTCTCTCGACTTTAAGTTCACTTGGTACAAGGGTGATGTTGGTAAGCGTAAGGCTACTGCTAAAATCTCGTGGGCGAAGTTTTGGGATGACTATTCAAATTGGCATACAGGCTTTTCAGGCAGTTTGTGGGCAGAGGATTTGGAGTTGAGCCTTGGTAGTAAGCGCGCCGAGTTTTCGAAGGGCTCGTTGAACGATTGGGCATCGGAGATTGGCGGAGTAGCCAATGGTCTCTATGCGCGCATCAACCCGGAGTATGAGATGACTCGACGCGAGCGCAATGAGTTGGAAGATTTGAACTGTGAGATGATGGCTCGCGCGGGCTATCGCTTGGCGGTACTTCTCAACGAGGCTGTGAAATAACTCCTAAACTAACAATCAATAAATTATGAAAAAACTACTATTTTTATCGTTTGCACTTGCTTCGATCTTTGCAGTTCAGAGTGCAAAGGCGTGGAATGGTATTGCACACGGAAGTATAGTATATATTGCCGAGCAACACCTTACACCCGAGGCAAAGGAGAAGTGCCGCTACTATCTCCGCCATACACTTGCCTACTACGCTTCGTGGATGGACTATTGGCGCACTATGGAACAGTTCAAGAAGGTGAATAATCCACACTCGGTTATGGCAACTCCTGATGGCAAGGGACTTCTTATTACCAAGGGTGGTAGTCCAAAGGGACGCGTTATGGGACATCTTCGTCTTGCGCTTGCAGAGTTGGGCGATGGCAAGTATAAGAGTTTGCCCGATTCGGTAGTGCGTCAGCGACTTATCAATATGGTACACTATCTGCCAGATATGCACTGCCCATCGCATGTGCGCTTTGCTCGCCCTAAGAAGAATTTTCCTCAGTATCAGTACGAGATTATCTCTAACAATGGTAAGCAAGCAGGATATCACGGTTTCTGGGATAGCTCGTTGTCGAGAGGTCGCAAGGGTTGGACAAACGAGGACTACTACAAACGCTTAGACAAGGTGTCGAAGAAGCAGGCTAAGGCTTGGCAGAGTGGCTCGCTCACCGATTGGGGACGCGATATTGTTGAGGGCGGACATCGTGGTCGTGCGTTGTGCCCGAAGGGTACCGATATTGCAAAAATGACCAAGAAGCAGAAGAAAGAGGT
This sequence comes from Alistipes sp., assembly GCA_045537095.1. GTDB lineage: Bacteria > Bacteroidota > Bacteroidia > Bacteroidales > Rikenellaceae > Alistipes. The sequence goes on along the minus strand of JAZSOV010000047.1, from coordinate 27,931 downwards.
TACTAAGTTGGCTGACGAGATGGCACTGCAAGCAGCTTATCGATTGGCGCATGTGTTGAATACAATCTTCTCGGATGGAAATATTCCAGTAAAGTAAATAGGGAGGGCGATATATTATGAAGAAGATATTTCTGTTATTAGCATTTGTGATGACCATATCGGTTGCAAATGCGTGGTCGAAGCGAGTTGATGAGGCCGTTATGATTGTTGCTAACGAGCATCTTGCTCCAAATACCAAGAAGTTGGTTAAGAAGTACTTGGGTAAGAGTTTTGCGGATGATGCTCACTATCTGTACGCTGTTGAGAAGGAGCAGGCAAAGACGATGGATAAGAAGGCTCGTAGGAGAGCTGCCGAGATTCACTATCTCCACCTTGATACTAACTTCCAGCCAAAGAGTGTAAAGGGTAAGGATGCTTACAAGGCTATTCAGGAGGCTTTGGCTGTTCTCAACAACCATAAGTCGCATCCGAAGGCAGAGGTTACATTGGCTTTGCGTACGGTGATTAACCTTGTGTGCGATATACACAACCTCTCGAAAGTTCGCATTGATGGCATCCCACACTCGCAGCGTGACTTCAAGTATAAACACCCTGCAGGTGATTATGGCAAGAATTTGGAGGTGATCAAGACTACCAAGTGGTCGAAGGCTTGGAATGGTTTCGATGGCGGATTTGGCTACTTCACAGCTAACTACTGGGCAGAGGATATAAGAATTTACCTCGGCAAGGATTTCGACAAGTATGCTGCGGGTTCGCTCAATGATTGGGTTGCCGAGAGTGGTAAGATGGCAGCGCACTACCTCGAGACCTACAAGCCTAATGAGGTGGTTCCATACGGATTTCACAAGTGGAGAGAGCCAGTATCTTACGAGCAGATGATCAAGGCTACATGCCGTTTGGCAAAGCTCTTAAATGAGACTATCGAATAGTGCACTATAACTATAAAATTATGAAAAAACTTTCAACTTTAATTGCTGTGCTTATCGTCTTTGCAGGTGTTGAGCGCGCGCAGGCGTGGAGTGGCTTTGGGCACGGCTGTATTGCTTATGTTGCCGAGCAACACCTTACGCCTGAGGCTAAGGAGAAGTGTCGCTACTATCTCCGTCATACGCTACCATATTACGCTTCGTGGATGGATTCTTGGAAAGGTGCAGATGTGTTCAAGTCGGTGAATGCTCGCCATTCGGTGATGATAAAGGCTGATGGTAAGAACATCGATATGGCATTTGACGAGTATGGCAAACCTTATGGCGTGACACCGGGTGAGTGCATGGGTTATTTGCGCGATGCCTTGGCAGAGTTGGGCGAGGGTAAGTATAAGAATCAGACCGATTCGCTTGTGCGTCAGCGACTTGTAAATATGGTGCATTACGTTGCCGATATGCATTGCCCTTCGCACATCAATTATCCGGAGCACCTCTATCCTCACTATGTGAACAATCGCCAAGTGGTGATAAATGGCAAGAAAAACACATTTCACGGTTTTTGGGATTGGGTGCCAGCCTATGGTCGAAAGGGTTGGAAGTTAAAGGACTACGGTAAGAATGTTGATAAGATTTCGCGCAAGCAGGCAGCGGCTTGGCAGAGTGGCACGCTCGAGGATTGGGGACGTGACCTTGCCGAGGCTGGACATCTCGGCTATAAGATGCTCGAAGGGGTAAACGATATTGCCGAAATGAGTGAGGAGCAGATGTCGGCTGCGCGTGATTTGACCGACAAAATGGCAATGATGGCGGCGTATCGTTTGGCGCACGTGCTGAATACAATCTTTAGTTATTAGAAAGGAGGGATTGTTATGAAAAGAGTGTCAATGTTATTTGTTCTTCTTATATCTGTTTTTGTTGCTAATGCGTGGCATCGTCAGTGTGATGAGGCGGTTGTGATTGTAGCGTCAAAACATCTCTCTCCTAAGGCTAAAAAGCTGGTAAAGAAATATTTAGGTAGCGATTATTCGGATGATGTTCACTATCTCTACGATACAGAGAAAGAGTTGGCGAAGCAGAAGAAACTCAAGAAGGGGGCGCGCAATATTCACGACCTTCATCTCGATAAAAACCTATGTCCAAAGAAGGTAAAGGGAGAGGATTCATACAAGGCAATAAACAATAGTTTGGAGGTTGTGCGCAACCATAAAAGTCACTCGAAAGAGGAGGTTAGAACGGCGTTGCGCGTAGTTATCAATCTGATTTGCGATTTCCATAGTGTTGCGAAAGTTCGCCTCGATGGTTATCCACACTCATACAAGCCATTCTCCTACACAACACAGGTGCGCGAGTGGGGGCCTAAGAGTGTGTTGACTAAGACGCATAAATGGAGAGCTTCTTGGCAGAAATTCGATGGTGGATACCCTCTATTCTCGCCTAAGTATTGGGCTGAAGATATGGAGATTTTTATTGGCGATAAGTATGCCGATTACTCGAAAGGAACATTGGAGGATTGGGCTACTGAGGTTGGAACTATTGCAGCCTATTATCTCGAATTTTGCAAACCCGATGCTCGTGTTCCGTATATGGAGTTTAAGAGTATGGAGGTTGTTAATTACGAATTGTATGTCAAGGCAGCTTGCCGCTTGGCGGCTTTGCTCAATAGTGCTGCGAAATAGTGCTATATTGTATGGATTTTATAAATCATCAAGAATAAGTGGTTATGAAGAAGTTATCGTTTATATTATTTGCAATTGTTGCTCTCTTTGGAGTGCATAGTGCAAAGGCATGGGGTGGTTTTGGGCATGGTTGTATAGCCTATATTGCCGAGCAGCATCTCACACCCGAGGCCGAAGCCAAGTGCCTCCATTATCTTAGACACTCGTTGCCATATTATGCTTCGTGGATGGACCACTGGAAGGGGGCGAAGATCTTTAAGGATGTAAATTTAGGACACTCCGTTCCTGCAAATGAAGAGGGCGATGGCCTTCTTATCAGACGGCGTGCGGTTGGTCATCTCTATAATGCACTTGCGGAGTTGGGCGATGGTAAGTATAAGAATTTGCCCGATTCGGTTATGCGTCAGCGAATTATCAATATGATTCACTATGTCGGTGATATGCATTGTCCTTCGCATGTAGGCTTTTCGAAGGAGAAGTTTCCTCAATATCATATCGCGAAGTATGTATACAGGGGAAAGAAGCGTATCAGCTATCATGGATTTTGGGATGGAGCAGTCTCGATAGATCGCAATGATTGGGAGATAGAAGATTACGCTAAAAAGATAGATAAGGTGTCGAAGAGGCAGGTTAAGGTTTGGCAGAGCGGAACTCTCACCGACTGGGGGCGAGATATCGCCAAGGCTGGACATCGCGGTTTCGAACTCTTCCCCGAGGGAAAGGATATCTTGAAGATGTCGAAGGAGGAGAAAGAACCAATATTGGAGTTGGCGGACGAGATGGCGTTAATGGCGGCTTATCGCTTGGCTTATGTGTTGAATACAATCTTTGCCGATGGAAATATCCCTGCAAAATAGAGGTGTGATTATGAAAAAGATATTTTTATTCTTGGCATTTGTGCTGACGGTGTCGGCTGCAAATGCGTGGAAGGGCAAGTGTGATGAGGCGGTTGTGATAGTAGCCACCGAGCATCTTAATCCTAAAGCTAAGAAATTGGTTAAGAAATGTTTGGGCAAAGACTATGCGGATGATGTCTCTTATCTATACAAGCTCGAAAAGGCGCAAGCAAAGCAGTTAACAAGAGGCGAACGCCGAGCGGCTGCGGAGATTCACTATCTTCACCTCGATAGCAATTTACAGCCAAAGAGTGTTGAGGGTAAGGATGCTTTCAAGGCTACGGAGGATGCGTTAGTTGTTATCCGCAATCATAAATCCCACTCTAAGGATGAGGTTGCAAAGGCATTACGCACGGTGATAAACCTAATGTGTGATATGCACAATCTGTCGAAGGTGCGTATTGATGGCATACCGCACTCGTTTCGCAATTTTAAATATATCATTCCTGTAACTGATTTCAGAGAGAAACAGTTAGATAAGTTCAAGGTAGGCAAGTGGTCGAGATCTTTTTGGAATGGTTTTGATGGAGGATATAACTTCTTCTCGGCAGAGTATTGGGCAAGGGATATGAGAATTTATATTGGCGATAGATATGAGGAGTATGCCAAAGGGACACTCCGTGATTGGGTATGTGAGAGCGGTACAAGGGCTGCGCAATATCTTGAAATATTTAAGCCTAACCAGAAGGTTCCTTATATGGATTATTTGTGGGCTAAGCCTGTTGGCTACGAGATGATGATTAAGGCAAGCTGCCGTTTGGCAAAGCTCTTAAATGAGACTATCGAATAGTGCACTATAACTACTTATTTAAAATAAAATTATGAAAAAACTTTCAACTTTAATTGCTGTGCTTATCGCCTTTGCAGGTGTTGAGCGCGCGCAGGCTTGGGGTGGCTTTGGGCACGGCTGTATTGCTTATGTTGCTGAGCAACACCTTACGCCTGAGGCTAAGGAGAAGTGTCGCTACTATCTCCGTCATACGCTACCATATTACGCTTCGTGGATGGATGCTTGGCGTGGTTCATATATGTTTAGAAAGGTGAATAGTGGACATTCGGTAGCTGTTGCTGCAAATGGCAAGGATGTTAGTCTTAAAAGGAGAGCTATGGGGCATCTTGTAAGGGCTATGGCAGAGTTGGGAGATGGCAAATATAAGAATCTGCCCGATTCGGTTGTGCGCCAGCGTCTTATCAATATGATTCACTATGTCGGCGATATGCATTGCCCTTCGCACGCATCTTTCTCCAAGAAGCACTTTCCGCAGTATAGTGGCAAGCAAAGCGTGTACAGAGGGAAAAAGAGTATACACTACCATGCTTTTTGGGATGGTTCGCCCAGAATGGGGCGCGTAGGCTGGGAAATAGAAGATTACGCTAAGAAGGTAGATAAGGTGTCTAAGAAGCAGGCTGCGGCTTGGCAGAGTGGTACATTTGCCGATTGGGGCAGGGATATCGTAGAGGGTGGACATAGAGGTAAGGCCATCTATCCTGAGGGCAAAGACCTCTCGCAATTGACTAAAAAGGAACAGAAGGCTGTGATGGCATTGGCTGACGAGATGGCTATGCAGGGGGCATATCGCTTGGCACATGTGCTGAATACAATCTTCGCTGATAAGAGTATTCAACCCCGTTAAACTTTAAATACTATGAAGAAGATATCTATATTATTAGCGTTGCTTCTCTCGGTGTTTGTTGCGAATGCGTGGTCGCACAAGTGCGATGAGGCTGCTGTTATTGTAGCGAAAGAGCATCTTACGCCAAAGACTAAAAAGTTGGTCAATAAGTATTTGGGTAGGAGTTATTCCGACGATGTGAAGTATCTGTATATGCTTGAAAAAGAGGAGGCTGAAAAGTTGGACAAAAAGGCTCGTAGGCAGGCTGCTGAGGTGCATTACCTCCACCTTGATAGCAATTTTCAACCCAAAAATGTGAAGGGTAAAGATGCGCTAAAAAGTTTGGAGGCAGCCTTGACTGTTGTTCGCAATCGTAAAGCCTACTCTAAGAAGGAGGTTACCGCAGCTTTGCGTACGGTGATAAACCTTGTGTGCGATATACATGACCTCTCGAAGGTCCGTATTGACGGCATCAAACACTCGAAGCGCGACTTTAAGTACAATGTACCTGCCAGCGAGATAGGTAGGAAAAAAGATGAGATACGCAAGATTAAGTGGTCGAAATCGTGGCGGGGTTTTGACGGTGGTTACAAATTCTTTTCGGCTAAATATTGGGCGGAGGATTTGCGCATTTATATCGGTAATCGCTATGTCGAATATTCAAAGGGCTCGCTCAACGAGTGGGTTTCGGAGAGTGGTGCGTTGGCTGCACACTATCTTGAAATGTGTAAACCGAATCAAACTATTGGCTATATGGATCGTAGGTGGATGACGCCCGTGAGCTATGAGATGTATGCCAAAGCAACCTGCCGTTTGGCGACACTCTTGAACGAGAACTTGAAGTAGAATTTTTCTACATTGATAAAAATAGCGTAGTGAAATAAATTTCACTGCGCTTTTCTTTTGTAGTTCGCAGAATAATCCATAAATTTGTAGTTCATTAGGAGTGTTGTCTAAAAACGGCTAAAAATATGAAGAGAGTAATTCTTTCAGGAGGTGGTACGGGAGGCCATATCTACCCAGCAGTGTCGGTTGCCGAGGCGTTGAAAAAACGCTTGGGCGATGATGTTGAAATTCTGTTTGTAGGGGCAGAGGGCAAAATGGAGATGTCGCTAATCCCGAAGTTGGGATACAATATCAAGGGATTGACTATTGTCGGCTTACAACGCCACTTCACTTGGAAGAACTTTGCGTTGCCATACTACTTGTTGTGCAGCCTAAATCAGGCTCGCCGTATCATCAAAGAGTTTAAGCCCGATGTTGTGGCTGGCTTCGGTGGCTATGCCAGCGCACCGATAGTCTTTGTGGCTCAGCGTATGGGTGTGCCGACCATTATTCAGGAGCAGAACTCCTACGCAGGCTTGGTAAATAAAATTGTCTGTGGTCGTGCCAAGAAGGTGTGCGTTGCATACGAGGGTATGGAGCGATTTTTCGATAAGGCGAAGATTGTCTTGACGGGAAATCCTCTGCGTAGTGCCTTCGGCAAGGGCGATATCGACCGCAAAGAGGCCTTTGCTCACTACGGCTTGAAGGAGGGCATGCCTACAATTCTGGTTGTGGGTGGTTCGCTCGGAACACGCACTCTGAACAATATGATGAAGTCGTGGATTGTGACGCTTGGTGGCGAGGCTCCTGTGCAGGTCGTATGGCAGACGGGAAGATTCTATGAAAAGGAGATGCGAGAGTTCTTTGCGCACTATCCAACGAAAAATATCTCGCTCGTGCCATTTATCGACCGTATGGACTTTGCTTACGAGATTGCCGATGTGGTAATTTCTCGTAGTGGCGCATGTACGGTATCGGAGTTGTGCTTGGCAAAGAAACCTACGCTCTTTGTCCCTTCGCCAAATGTTGCCGAGGATCATCAGACTAAAAATGCTCGTGCCTTGGTGGATAAGGGTGCAGCGATGATGGTTAGCGATGCCGAGGCTGCCGATTGCGGTATTTCGACCGCCTTGAAGATGGTGGCAGACGAGTTGTTGCTGGCGAAATTGTCGAAGAATATTTCAAAGTTGGCTACGCCCGATGCAGCGGAGCGCGTAGCAGACGAAATTTTAAAACAGATTAAGCCGTAGCGGAAATGATAAAATCAAGGGTATATTTTCTTGGTATTGGAGGTATCGGTATGAGTGCTTTGGCTCGCTACTTCTTGCACGAGGGGTGGCAGGTGGCAGGCTACGACCGCACTGCAACCGACCTCACACGCAAGTTGGAGGCTGAGGGGGCGCTCATTCACTACGAGGACGATGTGAAGCTTATCCCGGAGGCATTTCTCGATAAAGAGCATACGGTAGTGATTTACACCCCTGCAATTCCTGCCGACCACTCGGAGCAGGCGATGTTTCGTGCCGAAGGCTTCGAGATTAAGAAGCGTTCGCAGGTGCTTGGCTTGTTGTCGCAAGGTAAGTATGTGCAGGCGGTAGCAGGTACGCACGGCAAGACTTCAACCTCGACCTTGACCGCATGGCTCAACCACGCCGTGTCGGGCGAGGGCTCGGCATTCTTGGGAGGTATATCCAAGAATTTTGGCTCGAATTTAGTTTTAGGCAGTGGCGACCGCTTTGTCGTGGAGGCGGATGAGTTCGATCGTTCGTTCCTGCAACTCTATCCCGATGCTGCGGTGGTAACTTCGGCAGATGCCGACCACCTCGATATATACGGCACCCACGAAAAGGTCAAGGAGGCTTTTTCGCAGTTTATCGCACAGATAAAGGAGGGTGGCGTGCTGATTATCAAAAAGGGTGTCGATGTGGCGATTACGAATGATAGAATTTCGGTCTATCGCTACTCTTATAACGAGGAGTGCGACTTCTACGCTCGCAATGTGGAGTTGTTGGAAGGTGGCTACTATCGCTACGATATTGTAACGCCAACAGGTGTTATCGAGGGTTGCACGCTCGGTATTCCCGGCTGGGTGAATATCGAAAATTCGGTGGCTGCCGTGGCTCTGCTTTGGTCGGTGGAGCGCGATATAAAAGACCACGATGCATTGCGTAAGGTGTTGCGCGAGTTCTCTGGCGTGAAGAGAAGATTTGAGTTCTATGTCAATACGCCAAAGGCGGTCTATATGGACGACTATGCTCACCACCCACGCGAGTTGGCGGCAACTATCACTTCGGTGAAGCAGATGTTCCCAAAGCGTAAGGTTACGGCAATTTTCCAACCGCACCTCTACACCCGCACACGCGATTTGTACGAGGAGTTTGCCGAGGCGTTGAACGAGGCTGATGAGGTTGTGTTGTTGCCGATATATCCAGCGCGTGAGTTGCCTATTGAGGGCATTACAACGGAGATTATCGCAAATCTCGTTGTAAAACCTTGTCGAATAGTCGAGCGCGAGGTGCTTGCACAGACGATTGGCGCGATGGCTACCGATGTGGTAGTATCGTTTGGAGCAGGCAACATTGACGCTTGTTGCGAGGTATTGTCACAAGTCGTGTCGGGAAAATCGTTCTGATGAGTTCTTTTTGCACGAGAACTTCGGATGTCAAAATGCTCACATAGGCTTACTATGCTGCGCTTTTGTCACCTTGTTTCGCACAAAAATAATCTCATCATTGACGATTTTGAATATAGGGTGGAAAACTAATTTTTAATTCTGCATTTTGCATTCTGCATTCTGCATTTTGAATTGTATGTGGCGTAAGTTGTTGAGGATATTGGGCTTTTTGATTGGGTGCGGAGTTGTCTGTGCCTATATCCTCTATGCCTCGCATCTTGCGCAGCTGCATCGCTCCCAGCAGCGCGTGTCGCAGGTTGTTGTTTCGATTGCGGATAGTGCCGAGACTCGACAATTTGCCACCTCTTTGCAGATTGCAGCTCAACTGAAACGCCGAGATCTGAACGCCGAGGGTAAGTTGGTGGATAGTGTCGATGCGGTGAAGATAGCAGACTATATCGCCGGCAATGGCTTCGTGAGTGATGCCGATGTCTATGTTACATACGGGGGCAAGATGTATGTCGATGTCAAACAGCATAGACCTATTGTGCGACTATTGTGTGGTGGCTTCAACTCCTACATCACACGCGAAGGCGATGCCTTTCGTTCTCCTCGTGGAGCAGCTTACTATACGGCGGTCGTTACGGGGGCGTATAAGCCTCTGTTTGTGCCGAAGGGGGATGGCGATGTGGAGAGTGGATACCTTTCGTTGGTAGCGAAGGAGGATGAGCGACTCGGTCGACTTGTCAAGGAGTTTACCACATTGCAGAGCGATTATAGCAGCTGTGAGAATAGTCGTTCGAAGTTGCGTAAGGATAGAAGACGAAAACCTTTTGAGAGCAGGTCGAGTCACGAGCAACGCAAGGTGGCTATCGATATAGAACTCGCCAACTGCGATAAGGAGTTGCAACAGCTTGACAAGCGTATGGTGCAACTCGAAAAACGACAGCGCAATATAGAGATGCGCAAAAAAAAGTTACAGAAGAGGTATGAAGATTTTCGCAATCTCGTTACCTTTGTGGATGAGGTTAGTAGTGACTCTTTTTGGGGTGCCGAGGTGGTGCAGTTTATTGCAGATACAACCTCTACGGGTGAGATAAGTTTGCAATTAGTGCCTCGTAGCGGAGATTTTACCATAATATTGGGTACCCTTGCCGAGAGGGATGCGAAGATGCGAAAGTTGCAGAAGTTTTACGATAAGGGGCTTTCGCACCTCGGATGGGATAGATATAAAAGTGTAGATTTGAGATATAGTAAACAGGTTATTTGCGCAGAGTAGATATGGACAACAGGGATTACATAGTAGGTATAGATATAGGCTCCTCCAAGGTCGTTATGGCGGTGGGTACTCGCAACGAGCGAGATAACTCCATCACCGTACTCGGTGTTGAGGTGCAGGAGATAGATGGTTGTGTGAAGGATGGTGATATTACCAACTTTCTCGAACTTGGCAATGCCATATCCAAGGCTAAGATGGCATTGGAGAGCGAACTTGGTCGTCAGCTCAATTCGGCCTATGTGGGCGTGTCGGGTAGGTCTGTCTACTGCGTGCGCTACGAGGACTATGTCGAGATAAGCGAAAAGACGGGTTGCGTAACCGAGAATGAGATGCGCGAACTGCACAATCGTATTGAGATGGTAACTTCGAGCAGTGGTGATGAGATTGTGGCGCGTACCCCTCTCCGCTATGTTATTGACGACCGTCAGGAGGTGAAGAACCCTGTTGGCGCCTTTGGTCGCAAGCTCTCAGCTACATATCTCTTTGTTATGGTCGGCAAGCAGCAGATAGATCGCATCAATCGCGCCCTCTATCGTGCCGAGATTACATCTTGTGGTCTGTGCGTAAACCCTACACTCCTACCACGAACACTTCTCAACGAGGAGGAGATGGAGCAGGGTGTTGTCATTATCGATATAGGCAGCGACCTGACCGATATTTCGGTGGTGCGCGAGGGTAAGTTGTGGTACTTCTCCTCACTCCCTATCGGAGCATCGTCTATCAATAACGACCTCTACGACTTTCTGCGTACATCGAAACGCGAGGTGGAGACCACCAAGCGCAAGTATGGTTCGGCAGCAGCAGATGGTGTGCCGAGTGATGCAACCATACCTATTCGCGTGGTCGGACACGCCAAGAAGCAGATTTTGCAGCGTAATATAGCAGAGATTGCCGAGGAGCGATTGAAGGATATCGCGGGCTTTGTTACTCGTGAGTTGAAGGCGGCAAAATCTTCGACCAAGGTGCCGTGCGGGGCTGTTCTTACGGGTGGTTCGGCCTATCTTTCGAATATGGAGATGGTCTTTGCTCGCGAATTGCAGATGGAAGTGCGATTAGGCTCTATGCTGAATGGTATTGACGATGAATCGCAGGAGCTGGTAAGTGCCTATCCGCAGTCGATAGCGGTCGGATTGCTGCTCTATGGTGCAGAGCATAATAGTTGCTCAACATCGCCAAAGATTGCGCCGGCAGTGGAGCGTACGAAGGAGGTGAAGACAGAACCTGTGCAGGAGAGTGGTTCGCAGAGTGGTAATATCTTCTCGACATCACAGCCGGCTATCGAGAAACCACAGTCGGATAGTTCGATAGTTACATCTAACCCTGCGCCAATCGAGAATACGACCGAATACAAAATTGAGAATAAGGCCGAAGTTATCGAGAAGCCAACTGAGGTGGAGCAGACCGATACAAAGGTTGATGATACTACTCCAACAAAGTATGTCGGTGAGCAGGAGCAGAAGAAGGAACAGCCAAAGGTTGAGGAGCAACAGAAGAAATCGAAGTCGAACTGGATGGATCGTTTCCGCCATTGGGTTGATGATATGTTCACCAATGACAACGACTATATTTAGTCAATTTTAATCGTTAGAATAGTATGGAGAATTATAGCATATTAAACGATATAACATCAATCAAGAGCCAGCCTTCGCGCATTATGGCTATGGGAGTGGGTGGTGCCGGTGGCAATGCCATTGAGCATATGTGGCAGATGCAGATTGAGGGTGTGAATCTTGTGGCGTGCAATACCGATCAAGACGATTTGAATAAACTACACATAGCACCCGAAAATAGGATACTGCTCGGAGATGATGGCTTGGGAGCAGGCAATAGGGCAGAGCGTGGTGCAGAGTGTGCCGTGGCATCGCTCGACAAAGTGCGTGATTTGCTGCATGCACGAGGAACAGAGATGTTGTTCATTACGGCAGGTATGGGTGGTGGCACAGGTACAGGTGCAGCACCTGTGATTGCGGAGTTGGCTCATGAGATGGAGATATTGACTGTGGCTATCGTAACGATGCCACCGAGCAACGATGGTCCTCTTCGTATGGCACAGGCGCAGTCGGGAGTCGAGAAGTTGCGCAAGCATGTCGATGCAATTATCGTGTTGAGCAACGATGCCATAAATCAACTCTATGGTCATCTGCCGGCAACAGCGGCATTTGACCGAGCCAACGATGTGGTTGCTTTTGCAGCTAAGGGTATAGCAGAGATTATCACCCATAAGTCCAACTTGGTAAATGTCGATTTTGCCGATGTGTGTACCGTGATGCGAGGTAGTGGTAGTGCTATTATGGGTGTAGCAGTCGAGTCGGGCGAGGATAGAGCCGACAAGGTTATCGACAAGATTTTGGTGTCGCCACTATTTGGCAATGTGTCGATAAGCGGCTCACGCAATGTATTGGTGAATATCTCGGTGTCGAGTTCGGATGGTCTGACCTTGAATGAGGCGCATCGTGTGCGTGATAGAGTGCAGCACCACGCCAAGACAGAGGACGAGAACGGAAATGTGCGTCTTACGAATATCATCTGGGGAGTCAGCATCAAGCCAAATCTCGCCGAGGATGAGATGGAGGTGGTAGTCGTTGCTACGGGATTTCAGAATGAAGCTCGTGTGATTATAGATATTAAGAGGGACGATGAGGATGAAGGTGAAATATTGCCTAAAACCGATGATAATGGCAGTGAACAATCTGAAAAACCGCGCGAGGAGGAATTGGCAAGACCTAAGTATCGTTCGACACCTGCCCCTATCGCTCGTCCATCACGCAACTTTGCCGAGATTGAGGAGTGCAAGCGAGTACCTGCGTACATTGCACATGGAGTAGTACTCTCGCAGACTACAAAGGCTCGTCCGATAGGTGGTGCAGCCGAGAAGGAGGAGGCAACTAACGAATCCGATATGCCTGCACTATTCTAAACTATTCAAAAGGTGAAGATATGGGATTTATAGAGTACTTGGATTTTACTCCTGAGATAGCGTTGCTGACCGTTATTACGGTGTTGTTGCTGATGATGTCCGGAATGATGTCGGCTTCGGAAGTGGCGTTCTTCTCGTTGTTGCCATCGGATTTGCGTACCATTAAGCAGAATGGCTCGATGGCGGCAGAGAGTGCGTTGAAGTTGCTGAAAAATAGTGATTCGCTGTTGGCGACCATACTTGTCGTGAACAATCTTGTGAATATCGCCATCGTAATATGCTCTTCGAAAATTGTTGATACGATGTTTAGGTTTAGCAATACAACTGTGGAGTTCTTGTTTACGGGTGTGTTGGTGACATTTCTGTTGTTGCTTTTTGGCGAGATATTGCCGAAAATTGTAGCACAAACCTCGAATGTGAAGATAGCATTGCTCTTTGCGCAACCTCTTGTGCTGTTGCGCTGGTTGTTCTATCCGTTCTCTTATATCTTGATGAATACGAGTGGCAAGGTGGGCAAAATTGCAACCCCTACAAACGAGAATATCTCTATTGAGGAGTTGGCGGATGCCGTAGATATGACCACCGAGCCTGAGAGCGAGGAGCAGAAGATATTGTCGGGTATTGTAGGTATCGCCTCGCGCGAGGTGGAGGATATTATGCGTCCCCGCATCGACATCAAGGCAGTGGAGCAGACTATGACCTTCACCGAGGTTAAGGAGGTTATTACCGAAACGGGACACTCGCGTCTGCCTGTTTACGATGAAGACTTAGACCATATCAAGGGTGTGCTGTTTGTGAAGGATTTGTTGGAACATATCTCGAAGGGGGATGAGTTCGGTTGGCAGCGACTTATTCGTGAGCCATACTTTGTGCCTATGCACAAAAAGGTAAACTCGGTGCTTGAAGATTTTCAGCGACAGAAGTTCCACATGGCTATTGTGGTCGATGAGTATGGTGCAACGCAGGGACTTATCTCGTTGGAGGATATTTTGGAGGAGGTTGTAGGCGAGATATCCGATGAGAGTGATGTTGATGAGTCGTTCTATCGCCGACTGAACGAGAATACTTATCTCTTTGACGGCAAGACACATATCGTGGATGTAGTGCGTGTTCTCGACCTTGAAGACGACCTCTTCGAGGATGTACAGGGACGAGCCGAGACTGTGGCGGGCCTGCTACTCGAAATCAATCGCAACTTCTTGAAGAAGGGCGATGAGGTGTCGGCACACGGCATACGCTTCATAGTTGAGGCTATGGAGGGACACCGCATCGACAAGATAAAGATAATTGTGAAGAACAATACCAATGCGTAGTCGGCTGATTATCGAGGATATATGCTCGGAAGAACTGCTGCTTGCAACTGCAACAGCCGAAGATGTCGCCTTTGTCAAGCAGTTTGCCAATCTTGGTCGCAGATGTGAAGTGTTGGCATGGCGCGCCATTGTTCACAGAGAGCTGGGCGAGGGTGTACAGATTTTATACGATGATTATGGCGCACCGAAGGTCGCTAATTCTAACAGGTATATAAGCGTATCGCATAGCCACGATAAAGTCGCGGTTCTCTTTTCGGATGCACCTTGTGCTGTCGATATAGAGTCTGTGGAGCGCGATTTCCGCAAGGTGGCAAGTCGCTACCTCTCGGCTGAGGAGCAGGCTATGGCGGAGCGACACAATCTCTATGCCGAGTTGTGGTCGGCAAAGGAGGCACTATACAAATATTATAAAAAGGGTAGATTAGACCTTGTGCAAAATATCTCGATTGTAGAGTATAATGCAGAAGATTCAACTCTGATAGCAACAATTCTCGATAGTTATCCAATCATGGTCAATATCGATAGGCGCGACAATATCGTCATTGCCACTATTGATTGATATATCGTTTTGCAATATACCCGGCGGTAAGGCGTATATTCTTTTTCGCTATTTCGGGGCGCATAGCATCTTCGAGTGACATACCTTCGGGTGTTATCACTTCGATTGCAGCAAAGCCACTATTGCGCAACTCTTCACACCACTCAATGCCCCCTCCGATAGCTATTGTCGGGATACCTTGTAGTGTTGCCGCCCTCAAAACTCCACTTGGAGTCTTCCCCATTATGGTTTGACTGTCGATGCGTCCTTCACCTGTGATGACGAGGTCGCTACCTCTAATTATCTGGTCGAAGTGCATCGCTTCGAGTACCAAATCTATACCTCGCACCAACTGCGCATTGGCAAGGGCTAACATACCACCACCGACACCTCCTGCTGCACCTGCGCCATCGACCAAAGACAGCATTGTACCGTTGTAGCCTGCAACCACATGCGAAAAGTTGCGCAGGCCATTATCAAGTCGCTCAACCATCTCATTGTCAGCGCCTTTCTGTGGTGCGAAGATGTATGCCGCACCGAACCGGCCGAAGAGGCGATTTGTTACATCGCATGCCACCTTAAATCGGCACTCTGCAAGTTCGGGCATAACACCGCGATCATCGATATCGACAATCTTTTCGAGAATCTCGCCACCACCTGTTAGTTCCTCGCCGGAGCCGGCAATGAAGCGATAGCCCAAGGCGCGAAATAACCCCGTGCCTGCATCGTTTGTGGCGCTGCCACCCAAGCCTATCAGGAAGTTGCGACAACCGCGCCGTATGGCATCAGCGATCAGCTCGCCCGTGCCGTATGTCGAGGTAAGAAGAGGATTGCGTTCCTCTGCCTTCAAGAGCGATAATCCGCTTGCTGCGGCAATCTCGATAACAGCTGTCCTGCCGCTTTCGATAATACCATATTGCGCCACGATGGGACGATGCAGTGGGTCGCAGACTTTGACATGAATGTGTACTCCGCCGAGCGTATTAACCAACGCCTCAACCATTCCTTCGCCACCATCGGCTATTGCAACTTTGCGAATGTCGCACGCGGGGTGGTAGGGGCGAAATCCCTGCTCGAAAGCCTCGGCCACTTCGCACGAGGAGAGCGAGCCTTTGAATGAATCTATGGCGATTACAACCTTTTTCATGTCGAAAAAATTCGGTTTTGTATATGCAAATTTAATAATTTTACGAGATATAAATTCAATATAGAGATAGAATTTGTATATTTGCAGTTGCTATGGGAAAATCGGCGACATTATCACTCGGTACAGACAATATTGGCAAGTTGTTGTTCAACTATGCCACACCGGCCATTATTGCAATGGCCTCCTCTTCGCTGTACCACCTTATCGATAGTGCCTTCGTAGGCCATGGCGTAGGTGGCGCAGCCATTGCAGGTATGGCTATTACGATGCCTATTATGAATATTGGTGCTGCTTTTGGTGCTATGGTGGGTGTGGGAGCTGCTGCGCGTATCTCGTTGCGACTTGGCGAGGGTAATAAGGCCGCAGCCGAAAAGACCCTGTGCAACGCCGTGATGCTCAATGTATGTATCGGATTTACGATCATGGTGTTGATGCTCACCTTCCTCGATGAGATTTTGCTGCTGTTCAGCGGAGGTCGTGCTTCGGCCGAGACCTTGCAGTATGCCAAGGAGTTTATGCAGATTATCCTCTACGGTATTATCACCCAGCATCTCTATCTCGGTATGAACGAGATGATTCGAGCATCGGGCAATCCGCGTAAGTCGATGGCGATAATGCTCACCTCGGTAGCTGTGAACCTTATTCTCAATCCACTCTTTATCTTTAAACTCGGATGGGGTATACAAGGCTCGGCTGCAGCTACGGTGATTGCACAATTCGTGTCATTCCTCATAGCATTGTCACACTTCTGCTCCAAGAGTTCGTTCCTGCACTTTAAGCGCGAGGCCTTCCGCTTCGACTTGAAGATTATCGGCAACATACTCTCTATCGGACTTGCTCCATTTCTGATGAATATCTGTGCCTCGATGGTTGCGGCGTTTGTTAATACTGCGATGTTGCACTATGGCGGTACGGGCATCCACGATATCGTAACGCGCGAGCAGGGTGCCGCCGATTTGTATGTTGGAGCCTATGGAATTGTCAATCGCGTAGCTCTCCTCTTCATTATGCTTGTGCAGGGCCTAAATCAGGGCATGCAACCTATTGTGGGCTACAACTATGGCGCAAAGAACTTAGCGCGCGTGCGCAAGGCGGTGTTTATGACTATTGGTTGCGGTATGGCGATTGCTACGCTTGGCTTTATGCTTGGCGAGACAATACCAGAGTTTATCGCTCGCGCCTTTGTCGACTCCACGAAGGGTGGTAACGAGCAACTTATGGTCGAGGCGGCATCGCAGGGCTTGCGTCTTATATTGATAATGTTCCCTCTTGTAGGCTTTCAGGTTGTGGTGGGTGGATTTTTCCAATATATAGGCAAGGCGCAGTTGGCAATCTTCGTTTCGCTGACACGACAACTGCTCTTCTTGCTCCCACTGCTGTGGACTCTGCCACGCTACTTGGGTGCTTATGGCGTATGGATATCGATGCCTATCGCCGACAGCCTATCAATCCTTTTGGCCTTTATTCTCTTCACTTGGCAGATGCGCAAGATGAAGAAAATGGCCTAACAAGGTGAATTCTGTGTTAATATCTCTGTGAAACGCCTGCAAAAAAGATGGGGCTGCTCAACTTCTATTGTTGAACAACCCCATCAACTGTTTAGTATATCGCTTCTGCTACAAGAATCTCTCAATCTCGACAGAACGAACATCCTCAGGTCGTTGCGACTCGTCCACGATATATTCAGGTATCGCCTGCTCGGTGTATATCGCCACCTCTTCTTTGTTGTCAAGACTTGTAAGGCGTATACGATTAGGTGCTTCGGCATACGATACTGTGTAGCGTGAGCCCCATGTTTTACCATCCGAGTATTTGCCCGAAAGGGTTGTACCATTGAGCGTAAATGTGCCATTGTAGTGCAACCATACAACGCTATATACTCGTTGGTAGAGATCGAACGAACTATCCTCGTTGAATGCAATATATACCTGAATTTCGGTATCCTTGTTACTGTGCTTGGTCATAACCCACTCTCCGCAAATCTTGCCCTCGTCAAGCCATTTGGTCTTGTCGGTCGAGCCACTACCTGAGTTTGGGTTTGGCTTACAAGCAATGGTCAAGAGTGCTACTACTGCAAAAAATATCTTCGTAATCTTCATAGTCAAATCCTTCTATATTTTACAACCAACCATTGTTTTCAGCGAAGTGGTCGCGTACAATCAGTGCAAATCGCTTGGTTACAGTCATTCCACCCACAGCTGTATCGCTACCTGCAATCGTACCTCCTGCCACAAATGTAACTTCGATAATTCCCGAACCGACATTGTTACAGGTGAACCAAATCTTGTTATTCATAATCTCCGGAGCCTTCTTCACGCCCAAACTCTTCATATCTTGGCTGCTCATCGAGGCACTGACAATCCTCACCGCCTCATTGCTCTCGTGCAGATATGGCGACATATCAAGACCGGCATACCTACCTCGCTTGACAGGTATGCAGGTGATACCCTCGATGCTCATCAACATCTTGAAGGCATCGATACGACCTGTACCCATACCGCCGACATAAGATTTGTATTGTGATAGGTTTGCAATATCGCCATCAATATCGTTTACCGAGAGCATAAGTCTTGCTCTGAACTCCTCCAATGTAAGCTTCTTGTTGAGTTTCTTGGCATAGGCGAGACCGAGAGCCGCTACGCCCGTAACATGTGGGCAAGCCATCGAAGTACCCTGATAGTAGAGATACTTGCTTCTTCTGTTGTCGTATATTGGCGATACGGTCGAGCCGATAGCTCCCGTGTCGCCGTGGTTGAGATCTCCACCCGGAGCAGAGATGTTGCAACCCGGACCATAGTTGGTGTAGTAGGCCGGCTTACCATTGATTGCAAAGGCTGTAACCGAGATATGATCTCTGTATGCGCCCGGATATCCGGCACGGCCATAACTATCGTTTCCGGCAGCGAAGAATACCAAACCACCATCGATGTTCGGATGGTTCTTCTTCTTCACGAAGTACTCGATTGCCTCCTGCTGAACACCCTCGTACGATATATACCAGCTGTCGTTCTGACCATCCTTTGGCTCCGAGCCCCACGAGTTGTTCGAGAGTACGGCACCATTGTCTGCGGCATACTTGAATGCCTTGGCCACTACTGCTACGCTGGCATTCTTGCTATTTTTACCTGAGAATATCTGCGCCGACATCAACCTTACGCCATTGCCCGAACCATCACCTCCGGCAATGCCGTTTACACCAATACCGTTGTTGTTCACGGCAGCGATGGTACCGGCTATATGGGTGCCGTGTCCGACATCACCCGTCTTGTCCCACGAGATTGGGCCATCATCCACAAAGTTGTAGCCGTGAATATCGTCTACATAGCCATTCTTGTCATCATCGATGCCATTGCCTGCAATCTCGTCACTATTCACCCACATATTGTCGGCCAAGTCCTCGTGTGTGTAGTCCACACCCTGGTCCATGATAGCTACAACAATCGAGTTGTCGCCCGTGGTGTACTTCCACGCCTCGTAGACATTGATATCCATACCCGCTACGGCATTCGCGTTGAGATCGCGGTTGCCGGTGTTGTGGAAATCCCACTGATTAGAGGCCAATGGGTCGTTGAACTTCGGAGTCGAGAGTCGGGTAGCCTCGGCTATCGGCTCTACGGGCGCTGCAATCTTCACCTCCGGCATCTTGTTCTTGGTGTTGAACTCAACCTTCTCGACCTCGGCAATGGTAGCCAGAGAGCGAGCTACGCGATCGAGCTGCTGCGCATTGTCGAAATGTACGATATACCAACGGTGCAATCCTGCGGCACGCGTACGCTCCTCGTTTTTCTCATCGACAGGG
Source organism: Alistipes sp. (assembly GCA_045537095.1). GTDB lineage: Bacteria > Bacteroidota > Bacteroidia > Bacteroidales > Rikenellaceae > Alistipes. Next base: position 8,388 of record JAZSOV010000047.1, on the reverse strand, counting down.
AAGAGTCGTTCTATCGATGAAGCCTCTATGTCGAGCAACACATTATTCAATGGCGCAATATTCGAGCGAGTAACCCCCTCACTACGCGAGCCACTCTCGAATGCTCGTACCGCCTCTTCGTTGAACTTCACAAGCATAGAGCCTGATGCTGCCGAGTCGGAGTTGTTGATAATCTTTGTTGCAGAGGCGCTTGACGACTCTCCAACAGAGATTTCGTTGTTGAAATCCTTAGTACACTGAGCAAATGCCAGAGTGGCAATAACCAATGCACCATACAATTTGATAAATCGATACATATCTTTAAAGTTTAGTCAATTTTTTAGACACCACAGAGCGAGCATACATTGTGTGCTCGCTCTGATAGTGTTATGTGGTTAGACTAACGGCGGATAGCCGCTGCGTTAGCCTTTGCGCTTGTGAAACCCTTAACCTTTGCAGGAGCACAGCTCTCTACAACCGAAGGTTTAACAGTGCGAATAGTCGAAGCCTTTGTGCTGTTAATAACGCCTGCTGCCTTAACGCTCTGCAACTTGCTCTTCGAAGCTACGATAGACTTGTTGATAGCAACGCTGCTAAATGGAACTTTCACATTCATAAGCGAAGCAGTCGATGCGCCACCATTCTCGCCACTTTCTGGCTGCTCGGTGTAAGGAACGATAGTGGTTGTATCATCGAATGCGTTATATGAGCCAAGTATCTGTCCACCAGTAGAAGTCTCTTGAATTATATACACATATATAGACGCTCCTGTTGGCAATCCGCAAAGTTGCTTTGTTGTTGGATCGACCTTCAAGACAACAGGGTCTTTGCCATATTGAGAGTTCTCATTAGCATACGAGAAGATACCATAATAGAGCGACTGAGCAGAGCTATATACGCCATAAGCACTTCCGAACAATGGACCATAATTCTCCAATCCATTAGCCACTCCACTCAATGTCAGTGTGTTAGCGGTTTCATCGTATGCTGCTTTCCACTTCATGTTGTCCTCGATACCAAATTTACCAAGTAGGAAATCTGTGTTAGAACCTGGGACAGGCTCTACTGTAAAGACATTCTCAAACTTAGTTTCATCTTCCGTTCCTGCTCCCATTGTGCAAGACATATAGTACTTGCCAACTACTAAGCTACCGCTGTAAGGAACCGGCTCTGTTTCAGCCTCAATACGAAGCTCCTTGCTCTCACCATAGTTGTTTGTCGCACTAACAAGGAATGTGTATGATGTATCCGCGTCAAGTCCTGGGAAGTAATCAGTAACACCTTCAGCAGAATTTATCTTTGCAACGGTTTGTGCGCTGACAGGACCAACCTGAGCCAATTCGAAGAATTCAGACATTGTCAATCCTCCTTTGTCCATGTACTCCTTAACATCGCTTGTTGCAAACAGAGCGAATGTAATTTCTCTGATGTCGGTACCTTTCAGATTCATTGCTAATGTCGTGTAGTCAGTCTCTTCATTGTCATCGTACAATGCAGAATATTTGTCTAATCTTGCCTCAACCTCGCATGGATGCTCCTCTGGTGCGCCCAAGCCTGGGAAGTAGAACGACTTAACAACTGCAGTCTTCGAACGCAACGCGCCATCCTTGTCCTGAGGGGCTGCTACAACTGTGTAGACACCCTGCTCCAAACCAACCTTTACGGTAACAGCATTTGCTTTTTCATCAAAATCCTCGACCGAGAGAATATTCTCATCTGTACCTGCCATAAGGGTAGTCAATGCTGCCGAAGGATCAGACTCGACATTGCCACTGACAACGAGGTACTTGATACCTGTTACATCTGCACCATAGTTGAAGTTCAACTTCGCAGTAGCAGTAACATTATCAGATGCTACATCCATACCGTCGTAAGCAACAGCCAACGAGTAATCTGCAATCTCAAAGCCCGGAAGAACAAGACGGAACAAACCGTTAGGGTTTCCATAGTACATTTTATCATCATTCATCTCGAAGCACAAGCAAGATCTCTCAGGGAATGTGATAACACCCTCGCTCAATGTTCCATAAGGGAATGAAGGATCATATAACGATCCATGGAGAACTGCAATCTCGCCCCATGTGCTATCCCAAGTTACTCCAGTCTTCTGAGCATCGAAATATACCTCATTTGGATTTGTACAATTGATGATGAAATCTGCATCGTTCAAAGTAATATAAGATGGAACATTATCCTCTCCACCAAATGTTGCGATTACAGATAGCTTCCAAGGATTCTCAACCTTGTACATACCCTCAATGCGATTGTGCTTGTATACATTTACATCAACCTCAATGTTAGGGTCCATTTCCTCGTACAGATACATCAAATCCATACCGCGGAACTTACCCTTAGCATTGTTGCCCTTCGAGTCCTTCATCAATACCCAAGGGTTGATAGCATAGTTTACTGTCCACTCTCTGTAGCCATAAGGAGTGGTGAGTGTTCCAAGCTCATCGAGAATAAGGTAGTTTACGGTGTAGGTCTTGTCCTGAGCAAAATTAGCGAAATCGATAGTGTATACCAACTCGGCAGTAGCTTCGCCAGCCTGGAAAGTTACCTCCTCAGGAATGGAGAACAAGTGACCTGCATTGTCCTTAGCCTCGGCATTTATAAATACGGTCAACTCTTCCTTTGTCTCTACACGCGACAAAACGAGCTTCTGTGTTCCCTCAGCCGGATCACCCGTGTACTCTACAAGGGAGCTGTTGGTAGGAACGAACGAAACCTGCGGTCCCGAAACCTGTGGTCCCGGCTCATAGTCGCTGGTGCAGGCGCTAAACGCACCGGCAACCAACGCTATAAGAGCAATATATAATACCTTTAAATTTTTCATATCCTATTTTTTATATGTTTAACAATACCATTCACGACCATCTGTTATGGATTCTCGCTCTTTGCTGCAAGAGTGTACGATGGATCCGGATTCTCCTTGCCTTTGAGAGCAGTATTCTGCTGAGTCTCGCTAATTGGAATGCAGACATTCCAAGCCGGACAACGACCTTCGCTGACAAAGTCTGTACCGGCAGGTGCATTTGTGCCTTCGTACGCGTTGTCGAGTCCCATGTTCAAACGCTTGAAGTCGTAGTACAAAACGCCCTCGCCCCACAACTCACAACGCTTCTGGAAGATAATCTCGTCAATAAGCGGATAGGAGTTCGATACGGTGTACTTAGGATCGCGGAACGATGTCATGAAGCTTGTGATAAGCTGCTGGCCGGTAGCTGCATCGTAGTGTGCAGTTGCCTCAGCCTCAATCAAGTACATCTCCTCGACACGCATCAACGGAATGTCTACCACATTACCCGATGCAGAGTCGGACTTCTCGCCATTGTTGGTGCGGAACTTCATGTGTGCATAGGTACGCATACCCTTGCTCTCCAAACCGAACTTTGTCCACTCCTCCTTGGTGAGGTTGGTTACATCCTGATAATCCTCGTAGCTTGTGCCTGGACCAACGATCAACTTCTTGCGGAAGTCGCTGTTCGACATACGCTCGTAGGTCATCTTGCGAACGCCCGGTTGCGCTCCCGAACCATAACCCCAACCTGCGCCGCAGCACATGTGAGCTGCAAAAGAGTGGAGGTTCGACAATACGGTCTCGCTCGACTGGATCATAGCCCACATCCAAGCGTTGTTAGCCTTGTTGAATCCTGTGATAGGGTTGCAGTAGTCAGCCTCCGAAAGTGGAGTACAGCCCGAAGCGGTGATAGCCTTGCGAGCATACTCGGCTGCCTTCATGTAGGCTGCATTGCCGGTGAGTACATCTGGATACTTGGCAGTGTCGTACCTGCCCTCATCGAAGCCTCCTAACCAGAGGTATGCACGAGCCTTCAAACCGTAAACTACGGCCAACGAAGGGAGGTTCTTCGAAGCAGGAGTGTAGTCTGCCAAGCAGCCCTCTGCATCGTTCAAGTTATCGAAAATGTATTGGAACATCTCCTCACGAGGCAAACGCGGATTGTTCTTCGCGCTATCCTCGGTGGTGTTCTCGTCTACGATAGGCACTGTCAAACCCTCGATATTTGCCAAACGAGCCTGATAGTCAGGACGCTCAGTCGATACGGCATACAATGGATCATACAAACGAGCCAAGTCGAGGTAGTAGAGTGCGCGGAAGGTCTTAGCGATACCACGCTGCTGTGCGAACAACTCATCCTCGCCGCAAACCTTGATAAGGTCGTTGGCTGCCTTGATGAACTGGTAGTAGTGATACCAGAAGAGTGCGCAGTAGCCGGTAGGACCGATGCTAAACTGATAGTGATAGAACTGGAAACGGTCGTAATACTGGTTTCCTCCGCTGTAAGCATTCGATGGGAATACCTCACCGATCATGTGGTCGGTGTGGATCATCAACGATGGGTATCCGAAGTCGTCATGAGAATCCTGTCCCATGACATTGTTTGTGATAAGGATGGCAGGAATCGATGCAACCATACCTTCAGCAGCAAAATCGGAACCACTAATCTGATCTCCTGTGGCAGCACCATTCTGCGGAATGGTCTCTTGGATACAGCTTGTTGCAAGCATTGTCGCTCCAACAAACAAAGTCGCCAACTTAAATATATTATTCACTTTCATATTCTAAATCTCCTTTCTCGCTTAAATTAGAATGTAATGGTTACACCACCAGAGAATGTACGGATAGGGGCGTAGTAGTAAGCGTTGCTACCTCCCGAAATCGACTGGCGTGGATCCAATCCCTTACGCTGCGACCAGTAGAATACATTGTCGCATGTGAGGTATATGCGCATCTTCTGAACGAGGAACTTGCGAGTGATGTTCTGTGGCAAGGTGTAGCCAACAGTGATGTTCTGAATGTTCAAGAACGAAGCATCTGTCAAGAATCGGCTCGAAGACGAAGCGTAGTACATATCGCCATATTGGAAACGAGGAATGTTCGAGTTCTTGTTCTCAGGAGTCCAAGCATCCCACAAGTCGCGGTGAAGTGCAAAACCTACCGAAGTCTGCATTGGCGAATCCATCATCGATGCGTAGCCTGAGTCGTAAACCAAACCACCAATCTGGTAGGTGAAGTTTGCCGAGATGTCTACACCGTAGAACTGGAACGAGGTGTTGATACCACCGAACAAATCCGGTGTAGGATCACCCTGAATCTCACGACCATACTGGTAAGCATAGTTGTAGTCGTTGGTAACGATACGGTTGCGCTGTCCCTTCTCGTTGGTTACATACTCGCCATTCTCATCAACCTCGTAGGTGTACCAAGTAGCCTCTCCCGAAGCATTTACACCTGCATAAGTAGGCAAGTACATAGCATAGCGCGACTGTCCCTCTGCGAGGAAGTAGCTACCCTGATCGTAACCCTTGATCTTGCCATCGCTTGTAGTGTATTGCTTATACTCGTCTGGAAGACGGGTTACCTTGTTGCGGTAGTGAGTCATGTTCAAACCGAGAGTCCATACGAAGTTCTTGCGGCGGATAACATCCGAACCCAACTCGATCTCGACACCCTGGTTAAGCATATCACCAATGTTGGTGTAGTACGATGAGTAACCGAGTGATGGAGCAACCGACAACGAGAACAACATATCGGTAGTCTTGCGGTAGAAGTAATCAACATTACCATAGAGGCGGTTCTTGAAGAAGCCGAACTCGACACCCACATTGAGGTTACCATTGGTCTCCCAAGTGATGTTTGGATTACCCTTGCGCGAGAAGATAGTTGCGATACCTCCCTGACCATCATTCGAAATCGAGTAGTAGTCGGTGTAGAGGTACGAGCTGATGCTATCATTACCCTGCGAACCATACGATGCCTTAACCTTCAACAGGTCTACCCACGAAGCCTTGAACCAAGACTCACGGTTGAGCAACCATGCTGCCGATACCGACCAGAAGTTACCCCAACGGTGATCAGGGTGAAACTTCGAAGATGCATCACGACGATACGATGCCGATGCAAATACTCGCTGATCGAAGTCGTACTGTGCGCGAACAAAGAAACCTTCGGTGTTATACTGAGCCAACGAAGAACTTGCGCTCTGCTTGTCGATTACCAAACCTCCCAACTCGGTGTAGTCATACGAGAACATCTTACTCTTTGCAGCACCTACAGAGTACTCTTTGAGGTCGTATGTCTCGTGACCGAGGAGAATATCCACATTGTGCTTGTCGGCAAATGTGTGGGTATAGTTGAGCAACTGCTGCAAGTTATACGAAATAACGCGGCTGTGACTCTTGCTTACTACACCACCCTCAGTTGCGAACTGTCCGTAGTATGGGTTGAGCAACGAAGTTCCACGAGTCTCGTCAACATTTGTACCTGCGTTGAAGATAAACTTCAAGTCGCGGTAGAAACGAATCTCTGCAAAACCTGTTGCTGTGAATGCGTTACCCTCGCTGTGGTACTTGTTGAGCTGGATATCCTGCAAGTCATTCGATGTACCACCTGTTGTACGCTTCATACCTGCGTTGCGTCCATCACCTGTATCGTAGAGAGGGAAGCCCCACTTGTCATAGATGTGCTTGCCCTTACCATCGCGGATGAAGATAGGGTAGATAGGCGCAGTCTGTACGGCAGTAGCAAAAGCGTTACCACCATCGCCGGCACCCTCGCTGCTTGGATCGTTACCATCATTCCACTCGAAGTGAGTGTAAGAGAAGTTACCTCCAACCTTCAACCACTTCTTAGCCTGATAGTCAGCGCGCAAACGAGCTGTGTAACGCTCCTGGCTTGAACCATCGATGATACCGTTGTTATCCAAGTAACCGAACGATGCGAAGAAGTTTGTCTTGTCGCCGGCTGCCGAGATGTTTACATTGTACTCCTGACGGAACGAGTTGCGATACATTGCATCGAGCCAGTTGTCAGGTTTTACCCAATACTGTGTGCCATCCTCCATTGTAACGAGGCGGCCCACAGTTGCGTTAGGGTTCAATCTGCCGTTGCTACCAATGAGGAGCTGTCCGGCAGGAACAGTCATTACATTGTATCCCAAACCACCAGGATTGTTCGATGTGAGAAGGTCGTTAGCCATCTTGTGAGCCTCGCTCTTGCTGTACTCACCTGAGCTCAAATAGTGGTTGTAGAGCGACTGGTAGTGCAACTCGTAGTACTCGCCTGCATTGTCTACATAGTCGTAGGTCTGCAATGCGCGAGTATTGAGTCCCCACTTGCCATCGAAGGTAACCTGAGCATCGCCGGCCTTTGCACGCTTGGTGGTAACCATGATCACACCATTAGCACCACGCGCACCATACAAAGCATTTGAAGCAGCGTCCTTCAATACCGAGATAGACTCGATATCGGCAGGGTTGATATTGTTGATATCTCCATCGTAAGGCATACCATCCACAACCCAAAGAGGTGCAGTACCTGCATTTACGGAACCAATACCACGCACGGTGATGCTCTGTCCCGAACCTGGACGACCTGATGAAGAGGTCATCTGCATACCGGCAACCTTACCTACCAAGGCATCCGATACATTCGAAGATTGTGTCTTGGTGAGGTCGTCAGCATTGACAACCTTTGCCGAACCTGTAAATGCCTCCTTCTTCGACTCACCGAAGGCAACCACGATGACATTATCGATGGCCTTCGATGCCTCCTTCATGGTAACATCTACAGTTGTCTTGCCATTGATGGCAACTTTGGCATCCTCGTAACCGATAAACGAGAATGTAAGCGTGCCATTAGCTGGTGCAGCCAATGTATACTTACCTTGCATATCGGTCGATGTGCCCAATGTGGTACCTTCTACCACTACGGTAGCACCGATGACAGGAGTTCCATCCTGACCGGTAACTGTACCCGAAACCTGCTTATTTTGCGCGAATACGGCAGCACTCGCAAACAGAATTGCAGCAATTGATAGTACAATTTTTTTAACCATAAGCAATTAATTTTATAATAAATATATAAGTGTATCCGAGTGCAAAGTTAAGAAAAGGTTATTGTATTGCCAAATAATTTGCAAATAAAAATGGGCGCTTGTAACGATATATGACAAAATGATGATTATTTGCTTTTAAATTGAAAGTGAAAAATGTAAATAAGTTTCAAACTAAAATGTAAAAATTTTAAAAACTGATGGCAAATTGCCCTTTCAGGGGCCTGTGGTGCCGATTTTGACCTTAAATGACGATTTTATACTATTTTTATATGCCATTCGATAATGAATTGGATATTATCGGGAGTATTCGCATAAATATTAAGACCATGGATAAAACGATAAAGAAAATCGATAATGGTGAATAGATGTAAGTGTGAAAAGCAAGGAGATAGAAATAATTCTTAATTTTTCGGAATTATATAGTTTAGTGTTGTTGATAATAAACAAGAGCGTCATTGCGAGAGCCGATAGGCTCGTGGCAATCTCCCGCTGTTAATTTAATAAAAATATAAGGGAGATTGTCGCAGTCGCTACGCTCCTTCACAATGAC
>JAZSOV010000119.1:0-5297 GCA_045537095.1 Alistipes sp. | reverse complement strand
CAAATCCGATACGATGTTCTCGCTATATGCTCCACGGATAAGGTCGAGCCACTTTTGTACCTCATCCTCATATACGAAGCGGGCATTGTCACCCTCTCCCTCTGCCGAGAAGAATATGTTTAGGTCGAACTCGTTGAACTCGCCCTGCGATGCTACCATCTGCAACTCGTCGGGCAACTGGTAGGTCATCATTACCATACGGGGCAGTGCAGCGTAGGGGTTTTCGCCATCGGCATCGTTCCACTCGGCTTTTGCCTTCTGCTCATCGGAATATGTCCAGTTGTATATCTGCTCCTCGATAAACTCGCCAGAGTTAATGGCACGGAAAGGCGTGCCAGAGAGGTATAGGTATGCTCCCGTGGTGATGGGCATATCACCCTCGTCGAAGTAGTCCAAACCCTCGCCCGTGGCGTATGCTTGCTCACGCTTATCCTCGTTCTCGAATAGGTCTTTGGCATTGTCTCGCCACGCTCCGTAGTGGTACTCATCGAGGATTACGCAATCCCAATTTAGGGCGTGTACCCACTCGTGATGCGCTTTGATGCCTCCCGCTTTGCTTTTGCCGAGATAGTCTTGGAACGAGCCGAAGCAGACGATGGGTCGGTTACGGTCGGCGGTCTCGTAGGTCAGTTCTGTGGTGCGGGATATGAACTGCCAACCCTCAAAGTCGATGTGTGTGCGTAGGTCATCCTCCCAGGCACTCTGCACGGCGGGCTTGAAGGTCAAGACCAACACTCGCTTCCAACCCATCTCCTTTGCCAACTGATATGCAGCGAAGGTCTTGCCGAAACGCATCTTGCAGTTCCATAGGAAGTGCGGCGTACGACCTTTGTTCTCCTCTCGGTAGGCGAGGAAGTATTCGCTGGTCTTGGTTACTGCTCGCTTTTGTTCGGGTCGCATACCGAAACTCTCGGTGCGGGCGAAGTTAATCTCCGAGGGTGTGCGTACGGCACGAATAGCCGCTTTAACCTCCTTTACTCCACACTTAAACCACTCGCCTTCGGGGTTGTGAATACCCATCCGACGAAGCACACGATGCACCTCGTGGTCGGTGAACGATGTGCCGTCACCACGCATCGCTGGCTCTTCCAATACAATGCGGTAGGGTGCTGCCCCAGGGCGCAAAGTCGGGTACTGCTGTGCTACACGCTTTTGAACATTTACGGCAGTGTATCCCACTTTCAGTAGCCCAGGATATGCTTTATCCTCGTAGGCATATATCATCGGGTTCGCCTCTGGTCGGCGTGGAAAGAAGGTGTTTGGCATAAATTATTGTATTCCTATTGTATTAAATAATGAACGAAGTATCGCACAACAATCTCTAACTAATCCTTTACTTCTCGCATAATCCATAGATTTAGCACCGTGAAATAAATTGCATCGAACATAGTATAGGCTTTTGTATAGTTCCACAATATTATGTTGAGCAAGTTTGCCAGCATCTGTTCGATTATGCGACCTTTCTGACATTACACCCTTTAATAGTTCGCTATCGGCATTGATGTAATCGTATGGGTTAAAGCCATATTGCGAGTGTATATTTTTAACACACTTTGTAATGCGGTCGAACTCTTTTCTGCCTTGCTCTTCGTCGTATAGACTGTTAAATGCAATATAATAGCAAACAAACTGAAAAACAGACCCTGCCTCTCCTGCGTTTGCTCTATGTACCCACTCTCTAATAAAATCAATATTCATAATTCATTGTGTTTTCGTTAATCCAAGTCTGTTAATGTCCTTGTGGGTAGGTTTGCCGTAAATGCAAAACAATACGCCGACAATCGAGCCAAGCCATCGTTCTCTATGCCGAAATCATAACAGTTGGCAATGGACCAAAACTCCACATCCATTACTCGTCTTGCATCATTGTCCCAAAAATCAAGACTGCAAATGTTTAATTCAATCCACGGCAAGAGCTTGTTGTTCTCAATCAACTCTGTGAGTTCATTTACACTAATGTGCAATCCTTTGTCTTGTTTAATTGCAATCTGCGTCCCTATGTAGCAAAATTGCGAAGTTGTAAATTGTACCATATTGTATATATATTTTATATGTTATAATACAAAGATACAACTGACTATGGGTGGTTTGCAAGTTTTTAAGTTGCAAGTTTTCAACAAAATAACTAACTTTGTTATATACCCTATTCCATAGGGCGAATCATTGATTCAATGAAATTTATCTCGTCATCGGTCAATCCGTACTTGGCGTATAGTTTCTCATCAGTCCACTCACAGTTGAAATCTTGTTGAGGGATGAATACGAACTTATCTTTTGCAATGTTCTGCGTAAGCAAGATGGTGGATAATAAGAATCGGAAAAATTTGGTTTTGACATAGTTTTTAAGACTAATTGCCTCACTCTCGCTGTCAAATACCCCCAAGAGTAGATATGATTCCGAGCAAATACTATTGGGTGGCAATATCTCTATGCGGGAAACAATGCGCTTTTTACCGTCTTTATCTGCTTGCCCAGCGTGTTCTGCACTTGTTTTTGACATTATTACTTTCCATTTAGCAACGAACGAAGAATTTGTTCGCACATCTTCGTATTTTACATAACTTACACCCTTGCTTCCAAATAGAGAGATAGCATCCTTAAAGGGGGTGTTTGTACCAGATTCAAAACTTCTAAATCCAAAAGGTTTTGAACTGTAGACCATATCTGACATCGGTTTCTCATTCAGCGACTTGGTTTTTCTAATAATATCACAAGAGATAGAATGTCTGACAAACACAGGAAACTCGGATAGGTCTCTTTCTGACGAGTATTCGCTATTATTGTAAATGCTGGTTACCATACATTTTTTTGTGGTTTTAGTCTTGTCCCACAAAAAATAACACACTCCACCTGCAATGTCAACACCAGGAAAACAATCTCTGGAATCAACATAATCAACAAGCGTTGTCAATCTTTTGTCTGATAGCATTTCATCTCTAAATTCATTCAAACCTCTACCACCGCTAAACCACCTGGCAGGTACAATCATAATAAGATAGCGAGGTTGAAGTTTTTTTGCTTGTTGAATAAACTTTTGATAGAGCGGAATGGCGCTACCTGACGAAGATTCTGTCTGTAGCCCTCCTCCATCACTCAACTGATACGGTGGGTTGCCTATAATAACATCAAATTTCATATTGGGATATAGTTTCTTTGGGTTATCGGTATGGATAAATCGGTAGGCGTGAGACTCCAACTCTCCGCCTCTATCATAGACCTCCTGGCTTGCGCCGCAATAGACACAACGCCCGTTCTGCCAGGTGTGGGCGGTAGACTCGTAACGGATATTGCCCTGCTCATCATCAAAGGCGGTGCAGACCGAGTAGCGACCGTTGGCATATTTGGAGCAATAGACCGAGCGGCGAGACATTAGGGCGGTTAGTTCGGTAATCGCCAGACCGTAGAGTTGCTTGCCGAAGATGTGGTCGGCTCGTTGTTGTAGGTCGGGCATCTGCTCCTTCAAGCCCTCCATCAATCGTTTGGCAATCTCACGCAGAAACACGCCCGTCTTGCTCACGGGGTCGAGAAAGCGAGCATCGGGGTTGCTCCACAACTCCGCTGGTAGCATATCGAGCATTTTGTTTACGACCGCAGGGGGTGTAAAAACCTCGTCGTTGCTCAAATTGGCAAGGCAAGTCAGCACATCGGGGTTATAGTTTTGCGTTCTCATCGGCTCCGAGTTTTAAGAAATGGATTAGCGGATAGTCGGCTACGGGCTTGGGGATAAATGCCTGGTCGCCGAGGTCGGAAAAGAGGTTGAGACCATCCATCGGTGCGCTTTGCAGTAGGTTTGCCATCGTGTAGTCTCGGCGCTTGAACATTCCGTTACCAGTGTCCGACCACTCGGCAAAGACGATAGGGGTCTTGCTATTGTCGGGGAGTTCGAGGGTCAGTGCATCGCCCCAAAGTATGTTGAGCGAGAGGATATAGCGCACCGCACGGCAACACTCCTCCTTTGTGGTCTTGGGGAAGTGTGCCGAATATTCGGTCTGGAAAATTTCGTATAGATTATCTCGGCATAGTGCCACATTGTCGGCGAGGATGTCTATGCCGTAGAGACTGCTCACGGCGAGCGTAGCATAACGCTCCCACTCGTTTTGTGCCTTACGGTATCGGGCAGAGACAATGGCGAGCTTACGGCGCAGTATCTCAACGAGAAACGCACCCTGACCGCACGCTGGCTCCAAGAAACGGGACTCGATGCGCTCGGTCTCCTGCTTGACCAGGTCGCACATCGCCTTCACCTCCCTCTCGGCGGTAAAGACCTCGCCGTGGTCGGCAACACGCTGGCGTGAGACTATTTGTGATGTTTGGGATTTGGTCGGCATAGGCTTCGGATTGCGAGCCTACACCTTATTCGGATAAGCACAAAGAAAGAGCGTGAGACCGTCCGTTATTTGCTTATCTAAATCCAAGGTCACGGCCAAGCAACCCAATGCACAGATAAGCACGAACGGTTCACGCCCCGTAAGACGCGAACCTTCGCCGCTCATTCCCGTGCATTCAAAAAATTGGCCGTATTTTGGATTTGGGAACAAGAGCTATAAGCTCAATTATAAACTATATGTATGTTAAGTTGTTATATCTGTTTCTTAATCAGTGTTTTTGTTGTTTCGTGTATCAAAGATACAAATAATATCGTATCGGTGGTGCGATGTATGCAAAAAATTATTCACCACCGTTTTCTGATACCGCCTTCGGAGCGGTCAGCAATATGCCTTTGCGGATAGTGCAAAACTTGTTGCGGTAGGGTTTATCTGCAGCGATGCCGTAGTTGGCAAGGCTCTTATAACCAATGCCAATCTGCTCCTTGCCAAAGTTGTCGCAAAGAGCCTTCACCGAGCCAAAATAGTAGTGCTCGGCACCAAGTTCCAAATGAACGACCGTGCGTTCCTGCTTATCTGTTGCCATAGTTTTCGTAAAATTTACCCATAAAGGTAGAAAAAAGTGGAAAATAATCAAAATTTTCCATAAAATTATTGATAAAAGTTTGGATATATTAAATATATTCCATATCTTTGTATCAACAAAAGGATAACAAACAATGAAGGCAATACTCGGACAATACTATTACGCACCACACAGACGAAACTTTGGGGTTTGGCAATGGACAGAGGTTTCAGAGAATGGTGCTTGCGGTACATTCATCAAGGACTTTATGAGCAAGGAAGAGGCTCGTGAGTTTGTTTGGATGAAAAATGGTTGGGGCAAACCTTCAAAGAAGATGAATTAGTATAGGTGTAATATAAAATCTTACAGATATGGAGACAATGGTTATAGTAAACGGAATGACAGCA
>JAZSOV010000043.1:0-14562 GCA_045537095.1 Alistipes sp. | reverse complement strand
AGTTTGCAAGGCACAGATTGAGGAGGTAGTATTCAACCTCACCGAGGAGCAGTTCGCTAACCTCGTTATCGCATACGAGCCGGTTTGGGCTATCGGTACAGGTAAGACCGCTACCGCAGAGCAGGCACAGGAGATTCACGCATATATCCGTGAGGTATTGCGCTCGAAGTTCGGTGCTGCTGCTGAGGAGTGCCCAATTCTCTACGGTGGTTCGTGCAAGCCATCTAACGCTGCCGAGATTTTTGCAAAGGCTGATGTTGATGGTGGTTTGATTGGTGGCGCTGCTTTGAAGGCTGAGGACTTCTTGGCAATAGGCAAGGGCTTCTAATTAGAGAAATCCAACTCAAAAGCACTTTTTATGGTAAATAAGGTTTTTTGGGCTGTCGTTTGACAGCCCAATTTCGTAAAATCGCCTTTCACTCTTAGTGGGAGGCGAAATTTTATATTTTATCTGAACAGGACCTCGCAAGAGTGTTGTCATTTGCAAAATAATTTCTAAATTTGCAGTGTCGTAGGGCATTATGCTCTCGGCATTACATATTGATGAAAGTGTTTTCGCTTTTATCCTTAACGAGAAATCTGGAAAATTTCACAACTAAAAGGATAACGACAGCACTCATTTCTTGTATAGTTATGTGGCAGTGCATACTCTTTGCACATACCCATACTATCCAAGTGTGGGGTCTTGTAATCGTTTATTTTTAGTTGGGCATTCCAGAGCCTCTCGTTAGATAAACGGAAGTCAGCTCCACACTTTCTTTTTTTATATTAACAGCTGCGTAGGGGTTGGCGGGCAAACAAAAAACTTAAAGTATTATGAAAAAATTTTTATTCTTTATGACAATGCTACTATTATGTGGCATTAACACATCTTTTGCCCAACGCCAGAAGGTGACAGACTTTTACTCAAAACAAACAGATTGGGGTAGTTACTCTTTTAAGGGCAATATGACATACTATTGTATTTTGGGCGAAGATGGAAAACATTATAAAGACGGAACTCAAACTATTACTTGCCCACAAACGACATATAATTTTCGTATTTGGCCATGGGACTATACTCTTTCTGGTTCATACAACCTTACCGCAAATCACGCTAAGGGCAAATTTCACGGACCGATAAGTTCGAAATACAAGGCAACTGTTAGAAGAGCTGACGGAAAAGTTATAAACGAGTATGAAACTCTTACGGGTAACTTTACAAATGGAATAGCTAATGGCACATTTGTGGTAAACAGTAAAACGGAAGAGTATACTGCAAAATTGAATGTAACTTATAAGAATGGCGTTTTGGTAGGTTATTACTCCTTCTACTGTCCTGATGAAAATAATCTTTATTACGGAATGAGCGGAACACTATCTTCGACAGGAAAATTAATCGGCTCTTGGAACGATGGCCAAATGGTATTCCAAAATGGAGTGCTAATTAGAACGACTGGTGACGGTAAATCTACGCCACCGGCAATCACGGCTAAAGCCAAACAGTATGCAGCTGGTGCTATTACCAAAGAGGCGTTAGCAAAAGAGGGCTACAGAGTATTGGAAAGAGAGCTCAAATTAGGAGAGTACGCCTACACTTGCATTCAGAAATATGCTGGTGTTGATTTTAAGGCTTTAGGAAGCTATTACAATTTTGTGCAAGAGGCTGTAAGTTACGAATACTTAGAGCAAATATGCTACCTAAATAAGGCGGGTATTGAAGCGATGATCTCTTCAATTGTAGAACACGGCAAATGGGATGTAGCACATCTGGATTCTCAAAAAAAATACAAATGTATTTACACAGACAAAGAGGGTAAACCGTATATCCAAATCCATAGTAATAACAAACAATACTTCTCGGGCGAACCAAGTTGGTACTCATATTACAATGATGTTTATATCAAAGATGAGGATATGGCATATATTGACGCTCAACTTGCAGAGAAAGTTCTAAAAAAGGCTGCTCCATTAAAATCTATGTCATTATTAGCAAAAAGCTACATCGACAAAGATATGGAACAATATAACAATGAGCTTATAAGGTTAGCACAAAGGAATGGTATTAGTGGCAATCTTGGAGAGCAATGGAAAATGAACAAAACCATTAGAGTCTTACAAGATGTTCTGAATCAATTTAAATCTGATAGGGATAAAAAGATCTATGTTGACGGTGTTTACGATTACCAAGGATATTTCATTATTGAAGGCTCAGAAAAAGAGCTTGAAGATGCAATTGCGGAGTTAGAGGCAAAAAAGGCCGAAATCGCCGCTGCCCATGAGGCTGCCCGTATTGCAGCCCAACAAGAAAAGGAGCGTCGTTTAATCGAAGCAAAGACAAACGCAATTCGTGAATTATTTGATTTTATTCTTGCAAATCGCACTCCAACATCAATTGCATATGATGAAAATTTCAGCAGATATTTATTCTTTGATAAAAAAACAGAGTATTGGAAACTTGATGTAGAAAAAATACTAAAACCTTTCTGCCCTGTGGTCGGATGCAAGATTGTGAATGTAACCGCAGATTCAGTAGTGTGTCATTGGTCAGTACAAGGCAAAAAGAAGGTTATAAGCACCTACGAATTGACATTAAAGATTTATAAAGGCAGATTGGTTATTGATGCAGAAACCTTTAATATCAATACGGCTAAAAAGATTGAATAAACTATGACTAATCAAACATTATTAAATGCATTGAGTACGCTCTCTTCGCAAAGGGCAGCCTTTTGCTCGGAGGCGGACTTTCAGTTTGCGTTAGCATGGGAGTTGCAAAAACTTTTGCCACAAGCGAAAATCTCTCTTGAATATCCTATACAGATTAAATCAAAAGAATGTCATATTGATATTTGGGTAGAAGAGAGTGGGTGTATCTATCCAATAGAGTTGAAGTACAAAACAAAGGGTGGCATTGTTGGCGGTGTGACATTGAAGAATCACTCGGCTGTCGATTTTGGGTGTTATGACTATTTGTATGATATTTACCGCATTGAGCAGATAAAAGCAACGACACCAAACTTCGACAAGGGGTTTGCTGTAATGCTCACCAATGAGCCATCGTATTATAACCATACGAATCGCTCATCGGCTTACAATGATTTCAAGATTTTCCAAAACTCCGTACATAATGGAGCGCACGCTTGGGGATTAACAAACAAAGGAACTATATTCAACAGTGGCAACCGCAATAACTTTTCGCTTGCCGGCTCGTACACAATGGATTGGAGAAATTACAACTCAAACTTTTGTTATCTGATTAACGAGATATAGAACATCTATCAAATCTCTATTATTTCAGGCGTATGTTTTGGCTTTATGTGGCTAAGCATACGCCTGATTTTTTATTCGCAATACATCTTCGAAAGATGCTTGATTTAGTGCTTTAATTTCAAAAGTTTTATGTACCTTTGTCCTCGCAGTTTTTGGCTTAAAAAATATGGAAAGATATATCAACATCAACGACTACGACTATCCGTTGCCCGACGAGCGCATTGCAAAATTTCCGCTTGCGGAGCGTGATTCATCGAAGTTGCTTGTCTATCGTGGTGGCGAGATTGCGGAGCGACACTTCTCCGATATTGGCGAGGAGTTGCCCGAAGGCTCTCTGCTCGTATTCAACAATACAAAGGTGGTGCGAGCGCGACTCGTTATGCACAAACCTTCGGGAGCAAGGGTTGAGGTCTTCTGCTTGGAGCCTCACGCCCCTGCTGACTACGAACACGCCTTTGCGGTAAAGGGCGAGTGCGAGTGGTCGTGTATTGTGGGTAACCTCAAAAAGTGGAAAGAGGGGGCAGTCGAGATTCCGTTCGAGTTTGAGGGCGAGAGCTACACTTTGCAGGCCTACATCGCCGAGCGAGGTACTCGTGAGCATATTGTGCGCTTCGAGTGGAGCGCACCGATGACCTTTGGCGAGTTGTTGGAGTATCTCGGTCGTATCCCTATTCCGCCGTATCTCAATCGCGAGAGCGAGGAGATTGACAATACTCGCTACCAGACGGTCTATTCCCGTTTTGAAGGCTCTGTGGCAGCACCAACGGCTGGTCTGCACTTTACCGAGCCGCTTATCGAACGAATGAAGGCGAAGGGTTTTGATTTTGCCGAGGTTACGCTCCATGTGGGTGCAGGCACATTCTTGCCGGTTAAAGATGAAGATGCCACCAAACACGCAATGCACACCGAGCATTTCGATATAACGCTTGTAACACTGCGCAAACTGCGTGCGAACTATGGTAAGATTGTCGCTGTCGGCACAACCTCGGTGCGCACATTGGAGTCGCTGACAGCTTTGGCATGGCGCATCAAGGGTGGCAAGGCTTACGACTGCGCAACGGTGGGGCAGTGGGAGTTGTACGATATCCCTGCCGAGTTTACGGGTGTGGAGGTGCTCGATATACTTATATTATATATGGAGCAGAACGGTTTGGAGCGTCTGCGTGCTGCAACCGAGATAATGATTACACCGCTTGGTTACAACTATCGCATCGTGCGCAACATCGTAACCAACTTCCATCAGCCGAAATCGACCTTGCTATTGCTTGTGTCGGCGTATGTGGGAGATGATTGGCACAAGATTTACGACTATGCCTTGTCGCACGATTTCAGGTTTTTATCGTACGGAGATTCGTCGCTATTGACAAGATAACAACAATATCAGATCATAAAGAGTGAGAGGGTGTGTTCTAATGCGAACTCACCCTCTCACTCTTTATGGATATAATAACCTCTATCGGCGAGGCTTGATATTGAGCTTCACAGGCTTAATCATATTCTCAGGCGAGAGAATAGTATCAAGTTCCTCCTTGGTGAGAACACCATGCTCAAGTACGAGGTCGTAAACGCTACCACCTGTTGCAAGGGCCTCCTTAGCAATCTTGGTCGAGTTCTTGTAACCAATGATTGGGTTGAGAGCTGTAACAATACCGATGCTGTTGTGAACATACTTGCGGCACTGCTCCTCGTTAGCCTTGATGCCATCAACGCAATTTACGCGGAGGGTATCGAAGCCATTCATCATAATCTCAGCCGACTCGAAGCAGCATTGTGCCATTGTAGGCTCCATTGCATTGAGCTCCATCTGAGCCTCCTGTGCGCACATTGCAACGCAAGCGTCGTTACCGATAACCTTGTAGCAAATCTGGTTCATAACCTCAGGAATAACCGGATTTACCTTACCCGGCATGATAGACGATCCCGGCTGACGAGCTGGAAGGTCGAACTCGTGAAGACCGCAACGAGGTCCCGAAGCCAAGAGGCGAAGGTCGTTACAAATCTTGTTGAGCTTAACAGCTACGCGGCGAAGAGCCGAAGAGTAGCCGACCATACAAGTAGTATCCGAAGTTGCTGCTACGAGGTCCTCCGCAAGTTTGATATCCCAACCTGTAATCTCGCGCAAAGCAGCTACGCACTTCTCCGAATATCCAGGCTCCGAGCAGATGCCTGTACCGATAGCGGTAGCACCCATATTCACTGTGAGGAACTCCTCAGCAGCAAATTCGAGGTTCTTGCGCTCCTCCTTCAAAATCTGAGCGAAAGCACCGAATGTCTGACCGAGAGTCATTGGCACTGCATCTTCGAGCTGGGTACGGCCCATCTTCAAGATGTGAGCAAACTCCTTAGCCTTCTTCTCGAACGACTCGATCAAGGCGTTGTAGTGCTGCATATATACCAAGTGTGTAGCGTAAAGACCGAGGTGAATAGCGCAAGGGTATGCGTCATTGGTCGACTGCGAGCAGTTCACATGGTCGTTTGGTGAGCAGTACTGATACTCTCCTGCCTCGTGTCCCATAATTTGAAGCGCGCGGTTAGCGATAACCTCGTTGGCGTTCATATTGGTAGTTGTACCTGCACCACCCTGAATCATATCGCAAGGGAACTGGTCGTGGTGCTCTCCATTCAAGATTTCAAGACAAGCCTTCGAGATACCATCGAACTGAGCGTCAGTCAAAAGACCGAGCTGATGGTTAGCCTCGGCAGCGCCCAACTTGGTCATTGCCAAGCCATTGATAAACAAAGGATAGTCGTTAAGATGAAAACGGCTAATTGGAAAATTCTCGATACCACGCAATGTTTGCACACCATAGAGGGCCTCTACCGGCACCTCCATCTCGCCGAGAAGGTCACTCTCAACGCGAGTTTTACCTGAATAATTAGTAGCCATAGTTTTTGAAAATTTTAATTTGTGTTATTTATTGTTGCTTATAAAATTATACTAAGGTACAGCTTTTTTGTCAATTCGCAAATTATTTCACAAATAAACTTCGAAATTTATTTTTTTTCAATAAAGCGACACCGTTTCTCTGTAATTTTCCATCCATTATATGGAAAAATAGAGCTTACGGCAACGACTACATTACCTCCCAATCATAGCCATCTTTTCTATCCTTCACACGGATACCAATAGCTGTAAGTTTATCTCGGATTTCGTCTGACAATGCCCAATTTTTATCAGCCTTTGCCTGCATACGCATATCGAGCAACATAGTTACAAGCGGCGAGAGCATATCCTTACCTCCTGCCGTCTCGGCGTTCTCGTTCTCCAAGCCGAGAATATCGAATACCCAACGCTGCACGATTGCCTCTGCCTTTGCCTTATCCTCGGCAGTCAAGGTCTGCTTGCCCTCCGAGAGCTGATTGAAGAGTCGAACATAGTCAAACATAGTCGAAATCACGATTGGCGAGTTCAAGTCATCAGCCATAGCCTCGGCACAACGACTCTCAATCTCATCAACATCAAACGAAGAGGTTGCCGAAGCAGGTGCCTTGTGCAACGCCTCGATACCCTTCATCAAGCGGTCCAAGCCCTTCTCTGCTGCCTGCAATGCCTCATTCGAGAAGTCGAGCGTAGAGCGATAGTGCGCCTGCAAGATAAAGAAACGCACGGTCATTGGCGAGTATGCCTGCTCCAATGCAGGGTGTTCGCCATTGAACATCTGTTCGAGGGTGATGAAGTTGTTGTACGACTTACCCATCTTCTTGCCGTTGATGGTAATCATATTGTTGTGTACCCAATAGCGAGCCGAGTCGTGTCCAAGAGCTGCGGTAGATTGCGCAATCTCGCACTCGTGATGTGGGAACATCAAGTCCATACCGCCTCCGTGAATATCGAACTTCTCACCGAGATACTTGGTACTCATTGCCGAGCACTCCATGTGCCAACCCGGGAAACCATCACTCCACGGCGAAGGCCAACGCATAATATGCTCCGGTGCCGCCTTCTTCCACAACGCAAAGTCGTAGGAGTGGTGCTTATCCTGCTGACCATCGAGCTGACGGGTGTCGGTTACGATATCGTCGAGGTTTCTACCCGACAAAACGCCGTAGCGGAAATCTTTGTTGTACTTCTCGACATCGAAGTAGATTGAGCCATTCGACTCGTAGGCGTAGCCGGCATCGATGATGCGCTGCACGAAGTCGATCTGCTCGATGATGTGTCCCGATGCGTGAGGCTCAATCGAAGGGGTTTGCACACCCAACTTCGCCATAAAGATCTTGTAACGCTCGGTGTAGTAGTGGGCAACCTCCATAGGCTCCAACTGCTCCAAACGAGCCTTCTTTGCGATTTTATCCTCGCCCTCATCGGCATCGTGTTCGAGGTGTCCTACATCGGTGATATTGCGCACATAGCGCACCTTGTAACCCTCCGCCTTCAAGTAGCGGAACAAGAGGTCGAAGGTGATAGCAGGTCGGGTATGTCCGAGGTGCGGATCGCCATATACGGTTGGTCCGCAGACATACATTCCGACACGACCTTCGTTTATCGGCTCAAACGCCTCCTTGCGGCGTGAGAGCGTGTTGTAAAGAAGAAGTTTCGGTTTAGCCATATCTTTTATTTTTGAATTTTCAATTATAACTTCGTTTTCGGTGCGCCCTGAATGCCGAGCGAGTCCTTCTCTCGTTGGGTGAGGATAAGGTCTTTATCCTCGGCACCAATGGTGCGATAGTATTGGTTGATGCTATACACTGCATCCTCGCGGTCGTAGTAGGCTGCGAGGTAGTAGAGGCGCGACAGCTCATCGAGGCGGTCGTACATAATATTCGCCACCAAATCGCCCTGCACACCATCGAACTGCAAGTAGTACTCGATATAGTCGATCAAATTGTCGCCATACGCCAACAGCAACGCATCGCCCTTCTCGTTCAAGCCAAGGTCGTAGTAGCACTCGATAAATGGGAAGGTATTAGCCTCCGAGAAGCGGAGCTGATCTATCGGCAACACCTCCAAACCTCTGTCGAGCAACTCCTCGGCACGATGCAGGCTCTCCTTATCGCCACGCTTGATATACTCACGAGCAACACGAGCAAACGCCTCCCTCGCGCGCGACACCGAGAGGTTGTACTGCGTGAAGTAATCGACATAGACACGCTTGTCGGCGAGGTTGCCGTAACGCATCGTATTCATCAATTTGTCGTAGGCGTAGTCGGCATCGATACGACCGATGTTCCACGAATCTTTGTATGGTGTCAAAATCGGCACAAAGCGGTATGCGTAGCCATCAAACTGCAAGTAGTCCAACAAGCCGAACTTCTGCAAGACATAGACCTGCGTGAAGTATATAGGGCGTTTCCAGTCGAAGTGCGCAAGCATATCGAGCAACATCAACTCCGAGCGCGATAGCGAGGAGGCGTTAATGTTGATATAGACGGTATCGACCATCAAATCTCTATCCTTCTCCGCCACAATACCCGAAGCGATTGCCGCCTCCTTGTCCACCGGCAGAGCAATGCGCTTTGTAGGGATATAGTCGGCAGGAGTGCCATAGCCCACATCGGTCTTTGTACGGCGGTCATCGCTGCGCACAAACTCCATAACCTGCTTGGCATCGACCACACGGTCAATCTGCGAGTTTACAGGCACCCAATCGTTCACGAAGGTATATTTGTGGCTTGGCAACGAGAACGGAATACCATCGGCATCGTTCGCCTTACACTTCATCTCATCAACATACCACTCGCCATCGAGGTAGCTCGAATTCATAATGCGCACATCGGGGCGTACGCCATCGACCTCCTGATTAAACCACAACGGGAAGGTGTCGTTATCGCCATAATTGACGATTATTGGCGATACTCCCTCCTTCTCTACAATCGAGGCGAGGTAGTTGTAGCCCAAGTCGCGCGCCATAGTGCGGTGCGAACGATCGTGGTCGTCCCAATTCTCAGCGCAAAGAATACCCGGAACGGCCATTGCCAACACCGTAGCGGTGGCTGCTGCCACTTTATGATGCTTCTTCAACGCCTTTGTCAAGAGGTCGTAGAGAGCTAAAACACCCAAGCCTATCCACATACAGAATGCATAGAATGAGCCGGCATATACATAGTCGCGCTCACGCACCTCACCCGGCGAGGAGTTGAAATATACGACCAACGCAATACCCATCATCACAAACAACCACATCACAATGGTAAAGTTGCGAGGATCGCGATTGAGTTGGTATATCAATCCGATAATACCCAACAAGAATGGCAAGAGATAGTAGGTGTTGCGCGCCTTGTTGTTCTCCATTTCGCGAGGAAGATTATTCTGTGGGCCGAGATATGCCGAGTCGATAAACTTGATACCCGTCAGCCAATTACCGTTGGTGATTGTTACCTCGTCAGCCTGAATATCGTCTTGGCGACCAACGAAATTCCAGAGAAAATATCGCCAATACATGTAATTGAGCTGATAGGCAAAGAAGAAGTTCAAGTTCTCCAAGAATGTAGGCTCAACGATGGTGCGCGAATAGTCGCCATCGCGATATGTAACCTTTCGGCCAAAATCCAACACCTCCTTGCGCTGTGGGCGACCATCCTCGCCATAGAGGATATTACCCTTCTCGTCACGCACAAAGTCCATCTTTGTACGATATGCCGCCCAAGGTTTATAATCATGCTCCTTCTTCATGTAGTTCCACATACGAGGAAAGAGGTGCATAAACTTGTCAGGATAGACATAGTCATCAACCGTTGTGCGCTTTTCGTACTGCTTCTTCTCCGAGTTGTAGTGGTAGAACGACTTTTCGGTATAATCCTCCACCGGTGCTGCATACGAAGGGCCGTAAATCAATGGGCGATTGCCGTATTGGTCGCGATTGAGCATCGAGAGCAACGCCGTAGGGTTATCCGGATTATTCGAGTTCATCGGAGGGTTTACCGCTGCACGAATCGTTACCGAGGCGTACGACGAGAAGCCGAGCATAATCATCGTCACACACACTGCCACCAAGTTCCAGATGCGATGACCTTTGCGGTGGGTGATGTAAATCGCTGTGCCGAGCAGTGCAAACATTGCAAAGGCAAAGACCACAATACCCATATTTACAGGTGCGCCGAGTGTATTAACGAAGAACACATCGACCATAGCACCGAGATACACGGTGTAAGGGATAATGATGCCGTTAATGACAAGCAGTATCGCACATGCCAACAGTGTTACGAGGAACAGTCCTTTCAGGGTGATGTTCTTGTACTTTCGGAAGTAGTAGATAAACACCAACGCTGGGATAGTCAGCAGGTTGAGGATATGCACACCTATCGACAAGCCCATAAGGTAGGCGATAAGGATAATCCATCGCGCCGAGTGAGGCTCATCAGCCTCCTCCTCCCAGCGCAACATCAGCCATACGACCAATGCCGTAAACATTGACGACAACGCATAGACCTCGCCCTCGACAGCCGAGAACCAAAATGTGTCGGTGAAGGTATAAGCCAACGCTCCGACTGCACCCGCACCGAGTACCGCAATAGCATTTGCGGTGGTTAGCGGCTTACCCTCGCGAGTAAGGAGTCGGCGAGCAATGTGCGTGATTGTCCAGAAGAGGAACAAGATACAAAAGGCACTTGCCAAGGCGTTCATTCCATTCACCATGTGTGGCACATAGTGAGTCGATGGCGCAAACAGCGTGGCAATTCGTGCCAAGAGCATAAAGAGTGGCGCACCCGGAGGGTGTCCCACCTCCAACTTGTACGAAGTGGCTACAAACTCGCCACAATCCCAGAGTGATGACGATGGTTCGATAGTGAGCAGATAGGTAGTTGCAGCAATAGCAAATACCACCCAACCGGCTATTCGTTCCCAACGCTTAAATATCTTTTGTTCCATAATTTCCATGCATTTACAGCCTAAACGCACAAAGATACTAAAAAATTGAGAACTTTTAAGCAAAAATCGGGTTTATTCATCAATTTTTCGGAATAAACGCCAATAATTGCAGAGCAGACCACCTTTTGCAACTACATAATATATTAAATTTCGGAATCTCCCTATTTATGTCATAAGACGCACCTTAATCAAATATTTTTACAAATATTTTAAATTTCCCTTGCTATTATTCCAAATATTTGCATATATTTGTGAAACAAATCATTGAGCAAAGCAGCAACATCCCTCCTCTCGATTCTCCATGGAGTGAATTTATTGTTTTGATTATAAATGGATTACGATATTTAAACAAACTAATATATTAATAATACAAACCAAAAACTAAACTACTATGAAACACTTAACTAAACTTTTCATGGCGGTAGTGGCAATGGCGGCTGTAATAGGCTGTACCACAGACACTACCGAAGACCTCGCCGTTAAGGGGGGGGGTAAAACAACCTTGACACTTTCGATGGATGGCTCGCGTACTCAGTTGGGCGAAAAGACTAACGGAGTCTACCCACTCACTTGGAGTTTGCAAGATCAGATTTCGGTAAACGGCGTTACCTCCGATGTACTCACCTACGAAAATGGTGCATTTACCGAAAATGCAACATTCTCTTTCCCGGAGGGTTCTATCGAGCCTCCATATCGCGTGGCATACCCGGCCACCAGCGCAACAGATTGCGTGCTGTTCCTCAACGAGCAGGAGCATAACGGCTCTGCAAATTCGTTCAGAGATGGCATCGCAACTATGTATGGTTACAGCGCAAACGGCTCGCATGTAAATATGAAGCACCTCACAGGTGTCTTGAAGATTGGTGTCTTGGGCAACACCGTACTCACCCAAGTAGAAATAACAACCGCAGACCGCAAGCCTATCGCAGGACTCTTCAATATCGACTTCGAGACGGGCAAAACAACTCCTACCGAGTCGGCAACAAGTTCCATCTTTTACAAATTCCTGCCTTGGGGTGCAAACTTGGACCCTGAGTACCCTACATACATGTATATAGCTGTTCCTGCCGGCACTTACGGCGAGTTGTATTTGACGCTGCATAGCGAGGACGGTGGTGTGATGTATGCAACCGTAAAGGCTGACGATTCGAGACCTCTTGCAGCAGGCAATGTTCGCGAATTCACCACTCCTATCACCTTCAACCCTATCAACACCGAGGAGAAGTTTGTGATTAAGGACTACGATTCGTTGGTGGCATTTGCCAATGCAGCAAAGGCTGCTACTTCGAGCGCTCCTGTAACCAAGGATGCTGTATTTGTTGCGGATGTTCAGATTCCGGCTGATAAGACTTGGTCATCTATTGACGCACAATATTACACCGGCACAATCCATGGCAACGGCCATATTATCGATGGATTGACAAAGCGTCTATTTATCAATTGTGGTGCAACTATTAAGGGCTTGCATTTGACGAATGTAAACTATACATCAAACAATGGTGCAATTGGTAATCTTGCGGCATTTGTTGGCGTATACTATGGACCTTGCATTACACATTGCTCTGCAAGCGGAACAATTAAACTAACTGATTTCAATGGCGATTATGCTGTTCGAATGGGTAGTATTGTTGGAATCATACAGTCCAAGGTCGATGTTGAGATTAGCCACTGTGTAAATAGATGTAATTTAGTGGCTACTATGACTACGGTAAGTGGCGCTGGTTCGTGGCTGTCATTAGGTGGTATATATGGCACTGTTAGTGGCGCAACTGGTAAATTAACAATTAAAGATTGTGTAAATGAGGGCGATATAACTGTAACCGGTAAAGTATATGCACCTTCGCGCACAGGTGGTATTGCGGCTTATGCTGCTGTATTTAATGAGATGAATATGGAGAATTGTGTAAACAAGGGCAATATTACATTCTCGGTAGCAACTCTGCAAAGCTCTTCTCGAACTACATATGTTGGTGGTTTAGTAGCAGACATTTCAACAAATAGTAACGCCTATACAATCAAAAACTGTCGCAATGAAGGCGCCCTTACTGTTAATAGCTCAAATATGAATAAGCATCTCTTCTTTGGAGGTATTGTTGGAAACGCATTATGTGGTACAGCAGCAGGCCTTGTTGTTGAGAATTGCACTAACAGTGCAGCTATTACAGTGGATATTGACGCTTGTAAGCCTCACAACAATGACCCACATACAAACTTCGTATCGGCAATTGTGGGACGATTGAATCCAACAGCAGCTACAAGCATAACCATCAAAGATGTTACAAATAGCGGAAAGTTGTCTTATGCCGGTTGCAATGTACTTACAAATAGTGCTTCTAATTCAGGTCTTACATGTCCTGATAACACATACACTTATGTACGCTTGGGCGGCTTTATCGGAGGCATAGATGCGGCATCAGGTATTACCCCAACTTATACATTTAATAATTGGACAAATACAGGCGATGTGGAGGTAAGGATTGGTAACGCAGGTTTGAATGGTGAGCAGTCTTACTTTGGTGGTCTTGTAGGTAACGCTGGCAATATCTCAGTAACAGATGTAGAGTTCAAGGGAACAATGACCGTTTCGAAGTCGAACGAGGATGGCAACTATACCACATACAATAATGCTGGTATACTTTCGGGAAATGCAAGCGGAACATTCACTGGTACCGTAAGTGGCGCATTCGTTTGTGGCGATGGTACTGCAACACTTTCAACCACTGAGCTTACTACCGACAACTACACCAAGTACTTGTTTAGCGACCGCACATTGGCAAGCTATGCAGGAGTAACGCTTGCGGAGTAAAACACCAATTGATAATTGACGAGTTGATAATTGACAATTAAAGGTAATTTTTGATTATGAAAAAGACATATATTGTTCCGGAAGTTATTGCATACGAGGTAGTTGCTGAGCGCGGCTACGAGAATAGCACTTCATTCGGTTTGCCGGGATTCGGCACCGAGGACCCTGATACTTGGGCTTAACGAAGCCGTCTAACAAACCAAAGGGCTTGCAGCGCTGCAAGCCCTTTGGTTTTTTTAATGCAGAATTTCTTCCAGCGCTCCCTTACTAGCCCTTACTAGCCCTTACTAGCCGTTACTAGCCCTTACTATCCCTTAATTTGGTTGCGCCGTGATAAGCGCAGGAGTTCAGACAAGCGAATATCAAAAATAATTTTTTTATTCTCATTTTTTTTATACCTTTGCACCCGCGTATCAACCTCTTATAATGGGCAGTTGAGCAGATGACCTCGTAAATTGGGGCGTAAAAAACCCGATTGGCAAGGCGGGATTAGACGGCAGTGTCCGACTATGGTAGCGAGATTGCAGCGGTAATGTTGAACGGAAACTATTTAAATTTTTGTTGCAACAATGAACAAGGATTCATTAATCAGACTCGTGAACGAGCAGATGTGGACAAAGACTGATGCCGACATCCCTCAGTTCAGCGCAGGTGACACAATCACCGTAACTTATCGTATCATCGAGGGAAGCAAGGA
>JAZSOV010000059.1:0-1834 GCA_045537095.1 Alistipes sp. | reverse complement strand
AGAGAATTTCTATGATGTATTCGGCAAGGAGTAGTTTGAAGTGTTAAAATACCTATAATAACACTCTTAAAAACGCCACGAGACTTGCGTGTAAGCCGATTTATGCTTATCTTCGCATCGTTGAAATTCACATGTGCACGTAACGTGTTTATGAAATAAGGTGAATTCTATTGTAGATTAAACGTGCCAGTCTCGTTGCTTTTTTATATAAGCCAAAGGCAAAGCGTTGAGATACAAGTGCTTACAAGGATACATCAATCCCCGGTGGCACCACGAAGAAAGAAACGCTAATGACTTAAAATCAAGTTGTTAGCGTTTTTTATTTTGCTTTGGATCTTGGTGTTGGCAACATTTTGGCAACATTTTGGCGACATTTTGGCAACATTTGGATAACGTCTTGAAGCTTTCTCGCCGTTTCAGATACTTGAAAGGTCGGGCTTATTGGTAAAAATAGTACATACCACTGGGATAATTACTTGTTAGGTATCGAGCAATGAATCAATGCCGCGGTGAGAATGGCTCCGGGAATACCTACAAACATAGGCATTAACTCGCTGCGGATGCCAACAAGCCACAGTGCCGCCATCGTCAATGATGTGGCCATAAGTCCCCAAAAGGCTATACGTCTCGTCCTCTTGACATCCATTCGTTTGTGGTCATCCTCCGACAATACATTGATTAAATCGGGACGAAATAGCACAAAAACTGCACACAGTGCAATGATACCCGCGACAATTAATATTTCCATAATAGCATCAACATTATTTTAATCTAATTGTCGACATCACTCTACGACAACCAAGAATGTCACCTTACCCTCCTCGTTGTGTTTGAGGCGGAGGGAGCCGCCGTGTAGGCGGATGATTTGGCGAGAGACGGCAAGGCCAATGCCTGAGCCGTCGGTCTTGGTTGTGAAGAATGGCGTAAAGATATTTTCAGCGACCTCGGCGGGGATTGCTGAGCCGTTGTTCGTAATCTCGATTTGGATGCGCTCCTCCGCATCAATGGTTGAGTGGATGGTTATCTTGCGGTCGCAATCCTGCGCCAAGAGTGCCTCAGTAGCGTTTTTCAGGAGATTGACCATCACCTGCGACATCAGCGCACGGTCGGCATAGAGCATCGTATCTTCGGGCACGATGCTCACTTCGACCTCGATTCCCTCGTGCGGAATGAGCGACAGCGACTCCGCCACTAACTCCGAGAGGTAGAAGGGTGCTTTTTGCGGTGCGGGGATGCGTGTAACGGCACGGAACGAATCGACAAAGCGGAGCAGGCGATCCGAGGTTGCGTGTATTGTCTCCAAGCCTTGGCGCATCGTCTTGGCATCGCCCGACGACGAGAGGAGCGTATGGCTGATAGAGGTTACAGGCGCAAGCGAGTTCATAATCTCATGCGTAAGGATGCGCGTGAGTTTCTCCCACGACTCCACCTCCTTGCGGTCCAGCTCCTCGTGGATATTGCCGATGGAGATTACCTTCAAACGCTTGCCCCCGAACTCCATCGCCGAACAGCTCAGCACCAAGTTCTGGTCGCCAATCTCGGTCGTGAAGCGGGCGGTCAGCTGTGCGCCCGGCTCGATGCGGTGCATCGCCTCGCAAAGCTCCTCGCTCAGTATTCGTAGCTGGTCGATATGGTTCAGTCGTGCCATCCCCACAATGCGGAGCGCCTTCGAGTTGGTCTGCGCCACCGTACCGTTCTCCATCACGGTAACAATACCGATATTGGCGCACTCCATAATCAGCTCAAAGTACTTTTCACGCTCACGAATCTGCATCTTGGCGTTGTCCATTACCTCCTTGATGCGGTTGAGCGATTGATTGACCAGGGCGTGGCG
>JAZSOV010000113.1:0-1837 GCA_045537095.1 Alistipes sp. | reverse complement strand
TTGTTTAGAAACCTCTTTTCTTTCTGATAACGAACCAGAAGAGAGCAAATCCACCGCCGCCTACGACTGCAACTGCCGCTACTACGATGCCGATAATAGCACCCGTTCCAAGACCGTCGCTATCGTCCGTAGGAGGATTATCGACAGGAGGAGTGTCGGGATCGTGTGCAGGCATTGCGTAATCACAGGTATCACACTTGTTGTCACCGTTGTCGTCAACGTGAGCTGCCTTGTTTGCCTTGTCGCCGCATTCGCACTCGTTCCAATGCTCGTTCGCATCGGTTACCCAAGTCGAGCCGTGGCTATGAGTATGCGGAGGAGGCGTTGTTCCCATTGCGTATCCGCAAGTGTCGCAAGCACCGTTGCTATCGCTGTCAACGTGAGCTGCCTTGTTTGCCTTATCGCCGCATTCGCACTCGTTCCAATGCTCGTCAGCATCATTCTTCCATTCGGAGCCGTGACTATGAGGTACGAGTTCGCCGTATTCCTTGCCGCAAACGGTACATTCTGCCTTTTCGGTGCAGGTAGCGTTGCCTCCTATATGAGAAGCCGCGCCTTCGGTAGTAATAGCTCCGCAAATCGAACAGATTATATCAGTCGTGCAATCTCCGTCGTCGGCATTAGGAACACAGTTTTCCATTATCGCACCGCAACCGTAATCGCAAAGGTGATCCTTATCCGTTATACTGTCAGAGTGATTACCTATAGCTGTGCCACAAATATCGCACTCGTGATTTTTATTATCATCCTTGCAATCGTGAATAATATTCTCGCCACATTCATCGCATTTTCCGTCCACTACCGTATCGTAGCAGCCGTCGTCAGCGATCTTTTGACATCCGTAATCGCAAAGGTGGTTGTTATCATCTCCGTCCGAATGCTCGCCGTAAGTCTTTTCACATCCGTAATCACAATTATGATCAAAGTTGTTATCCTCACATACGCCTAACGCTTCGCTGCATCCGTAATCACAAATATGATTCTTATCTTTATCTACGTGCTCACCTTCGTGCGTTTGGAAGCTTATTCCGTTTTCTGCACAGTATTTAGCCGCTGTGCTTTCCGCACCCTCGCAATATACCACCGGAATATCCGTTGGAATAGCGTTTTCGCCGATTGCCACCTTCATTGAATAAATTCTCATTTCTTCAAGTCCCGTACAACCGTAAAACGCGTTCTTGTCGAGAGTTTCAACGCTATAAGGGATTACGACGCTCGGGAGCGTGTAGCAATTATAGAATGCGCGATAGCCTATCTTAATTATGCTTTCGTGTATTTCAATATTCTCCAGCTTGTGACATCCGTTAAACGTCCATTCTTCAATTACGTTAACCGTATACGGGATATTAACCATTCTCAACTCCGAGCAGTTGCAGAACGCTCCTATACCGATAGCGTAAATGCTCTGTGGAAGCTCTGCGTACAAAAGCGCGTTGCAATTTTCGAAGGCGCTTTTAGCAATTGAGCCAACGCCCTCGCAAATAGTAACTCCCGTTAAGTAGGTGCTGTTGCGGAATGCATCCTCGCCGATAGAAACGACCGTATATTCTATTCCTTCATCGTTAACCGTCGCGGGAATAATTACCTCCGTTGCCTCCGTTAAGGTGTTTCCGTATACCTCAACCGTGTAATTTCCTTCCTCATTGGTCAAAATCTTGTAGACAACGTTATTTAACTCAAATCCGAGAGCATCAGCCATCTTATGACCGCACGCGTCGCAAAGCTTATCCTCTGTGTAAGTTGCTTCATCTAACGAGAAATGCTCTGTTTCATCAGTATAAGCGTCGCAAAGCCTACATTTGTGTGCGTGGTTGAGGTCGCCAACGCTCACCCACAC
>JAZSOV010000105.1:0-1736 GCA_045537095.1 Alistipes sp. | reverse complement strand
CCATGCATGAGGCAGGGAGTAGGAGTAGCAGCAGCAAGAGCTCTTTGGTCGCAGTTTTCAGGTTCATTCTTTACAGCTCTATTTTCATGTTGTAATCGTAGAAGCCCAGCACCTCGGTAGATAGCTCTCCGAGCCAACCGCTCTTGGCATTTACGCCTACCTGCACCTTTACAAAGTCAATGTATTCCAGGTCTTTATGTTTGCCATTGGCGTCTATTGCATCCGAAATTCTGAAATGGTTGGCATTTGCCTCAGCACCGGCATTCGCATCATCGGTCAAGCGGTCGATAGGGCTAAAGTTATCGGCATATCCCCAATCATACTCCGCATTGACCCAATAAGAGCCATTTCCCGAAGCGTCGTAGTTGCGAGCCGCCAAGCAAGTTCCCGTAAGGGTGTAACTGTCCGCCTCGATCCACAATGGATAGTAGTACTCCTGTCGGTGGAACTGCTTGAGGTAATCGATTTCGCCACTATTACCCTGATTATCCGTCCACTTTACGGGCTGCATCGGCTCGCTTGGGCGATAGTAGGTGACGGCATAATTTTGGATTGTTTCCGCATTGCCCGTCTCCGAACCTGCCAATTCATACCACGTATCATCGGGCAGACCGTTGCCGTTTTCGTCCTGCATAACCCATACAATACCCGGCTCGGATGAACCACTAAACGAGTTGCCAAGGATTCCAATATCATAGCCGCCAGAGTTGTCGATACTATGGTCAAAGCCTACTACAATATAGCCGCCAAAACCACCCAACGACACCCAATTCGGATAGGGATTACCGTTGTTATCCACCTCCGACATACGCTTCTCGGCGTATGCGATTGCTGCTTCGGGGGTGGTCTGTGTGCCATCAAAACCTCCCGTCTTCGTCTCGTTGATGAATTGTCCGGGGGCAGGTGTGTATTCGTAAACCTTGTTCCAATCGGCCTTCGATGCAGCCGTTCTCGCACGGTAGAAGTTGCCTTTACCCAGATCGGTGGTGATCTCGTCGTCCACATTACACGACGACGAGATCACGAGCGATACAACCAAAACAAAATATCCAAACAGTCTTTTCATAGATTACTTATCAAAGCGCACTGCAATATCATCATAAGCGAAGTAACCGGGAATGGTAAATCCATAGCGGCCGCCCATCTCTTCGGAGTAGAGGAAGTTGAAACGCACCTTTTTGACAGCCCCAAGACCCGAAAGATCCCACTTCTGCCAATCGGTTACGACATTTTCGCCCTGCACCAGGTAGAACTCAACCTCGCTGATAGGCTCGGCATAAGCATCGGCATTCACATCGTCAAATCCCTGTGCAACAATCTTCAACCAAGCATCCTCTGTGAGACCCTCCCAATTGCCGCCAAAGCTATTGCCGGCCTCGCTCTTTACGCCATTGTATAATTGATTCAAGGTGTAGTTCGTATTGGTTACCCACATGTGGTCAATTACACGAGCCACATCGTCACCGAACGAAATCTCCGGAAGATTCTCGATATACGCATAGTCATCTTTATAGCCGTAATGTACCGCAAAGTTGTTACCCGAATAGGCCTCTACGGGGATCATAAGTTGGAGATTGAACCAACCAAGCATTGAATCGTTGCCTGCATTCTCCGTAACATAGTCCTCACCATAGTATTTTGCGATGTGCTTATCTCTGTCTTCGTCGCTCCAGCCCTCGCCCCAATAGTTCGAGATAGCGTGACCACCGCCCCAGTAGCAGTAAGCATAGTTGTAT
>JAZSOV010000042.1:0-1796 GCA_045537095.1 Alistipes sp. | reverse complement strand
GAGAACTCCTGTACGAGAGCCACGCAGGGTAACAAGTGCAAAGTAAAGCAGCATTACCACCATAGTCATAAGCAGTAGAGTGCGAAGATAAAACATGGCCTTCCACGCCTTGAATCCCCAATGATTTGGCATCACAAAGTTCTCTGCCTCCGAATATAAAAGTACCTCAGTAGGCTTTGCCAAGATTTGTGGCTCGGTATCGCTACCCTTAACGACAATGATTGGTTCGAGTTGAACAGAGCCCTTATCATCGTTCACAAAAGTATTGGTATCCATAATTCCAATTGCATTTTTGTACTCTTCGCCCGCATCTCTCATTCCTCCGAGAATTTGTACCGCAGTATGCACAATTACCAATGCACCCAACAAACTCGTTACCACAAATGAAGTGGTAAGCAACAATTTACTTTTCTTGTTCAGTTTCATAGTTTTTAACGATTAAGATTAAACTTTTAATGTTTCTCGTTGCAAATATAGAACAAAGATTTTAATTCCGCAATCTTTTTCGATAAAAATTTAATGATTTTCGTTAAAAAAATAAATAATGAGAGATTATGAAATTTAGTGGGTGGATAGGAAATTCATGAATTTAGGGGAAGAGTAACACGCAGGACTTTTGCAAAAAAGCAAAAGTCCCCCTCACAGGAGGGGGATTTAGGGGGTGGGTAACACACAGGATTTTCAGGACTTATACAAGTCCTGAAAATCCCATAAATGCCATAGCTAATATCGAGGCGGTAATAAGGGCGATAGGTACGCCTTGGAACGCCTTTGGAGCCTCCTCGAACTCGATGCGCTCACGCAAGCCCGCAAAGATTACGAGTGCCAACGCAAAGCCGAGTGCTGTCGAAATATTATATACCAAACCCTGCAACAACGAAAACTCCTTCTGAATCATCAAGATTGCCACACCAAGCACTGCGCAGTTGGTAGTGATAAGTGGCAGGAAGATACCGAGTGCCTGATAGAGCGATGGCGACACCTTCTTCAAGACAATCTCGACCATCTGCACCAACGCAGCAATAACGAGGATAAAGACAATCGTCTGCATATACTCAATGCCGAGTGGCACGAGGATATATGTTTGAAGCAGCCAAGTAACCACAGCCGACAGTGCCATAACGAAGGTTACGGCTGCACCCATACCCATCGAGGTCTCAACCTTTGACGATACACCGAGGAACGGGCAGATACCAAGGAACTGCGCAAGTACGACATTATTTACGAATATCGAACCGATGATAATTGCAAAATATGTTGTCTCCATACTCCTATTTCTTTAAGAATTTGTTGAACAATACCATCAAGAATCCCAGCACCAAGAACGCACCGGGAGCCAAGACAAATACCAAAGGCATATAGTCGGCACAACCGAGGTCGAAGCCAAAGATTGCACCGCTACCCAACACCTCGCGCACTGCACCAATTACGGTAAGCGACAAGGTAAAGCCCAAGCCGATACCCACACCATCGAGAGCCGAGTCCAAGGCGCCATTCTTCGATGCGAAAGCCTCCGCACGACCGAGGATAATGCAGTTTACCACAATCAGCGGAATAAAGACTCCGAGCGATGCGTACAACGAAGGGACAAACGCCTCCATCAACATCTGGATTACGGTTACGAACGATGCGATAACCACGATAAACGCAGGGATACGCACCTTATCGGGGATAAGATTCTTAATGAGCGAAATCACGATATTCGACATAATCAATACCGCCATAGTTGCCACACCCATACCGAAACCATTCTCTGCCGAGGTGGTCGTTCCGAGTGTAGGACACATACCGAGAAC
>JAZSOV010000048.1:0-4985 GCA_045537095.1 Alistipes sp. | reverse complement strand
CGGCTGACTTGTCTGCGCTATCAGAAGAGTGCGCAGTGTTGCTGCGCAATTATGGAATATTGGTTGAGTAATATCTGCTTAAACAAGTTTGGCATCTATTCTCAACCAACATCCCAAACCTTCGGTTGCTCTGCCCACTCTTTTTGCTCGGTCTGCTCTCGGCTGCTGCCGCCGTTCGAATCCCGTGAGGTGAGAAGAAGGTGGTTTAATAGTGATTTCAAGACGACTTTTTTGAGTCGTCTTTTTTGTGTTCGCTGAGAGATTCGTCGGCTTGTTGCGCCTCGGCAGACTTGTCTGCGCTATCAGAAGAGTGCGCAGTGTTGCTGTGCAACTATGGAATATTGGTTGAGTAATATCTGCTCAAACAAGTTTGACATCTATTCTCACTGTATTCAACTTTCAACTTTAAACTACGCACTTTTAACTATAAATTTACTATCTTTGCAAATCAATTGACAGCAATTGACTATGAGCAAGCTTTTTATACCCCAGAATTACAAGGCAGCATTAACGCTGCAACAGACTGAAATAGCAATCAAGGTCATCAAGGACTTCTTCCTCGCAAGCCTCTCCACCGAGTTACGACTGCGCCGTGTTACTGCACCATTATTCGTGCTTAAAGGCTTGGGAATGAACGACGAATTGAGTGGCACGGAACATCCCGTAACATTCCCTATTAAGGATATGAAGGGCGCAGAGGCCGAGGTGGTACACTCCTTGGCAAAATGGAAGCGCGTAACACTTGCCGACTACGAGGTCAAAAGTGGCTATGGCATTATTACCGATATGAACGCCATACGCGCAGACGAGGAGTTGGACAACTTGCACTCGCTATATGTAGACCAATGGGATTGGGAGCGCGTGATGGATAGCGACCAGCGCACGGTCGAATATCTGAAAACCACTGTACGACAGATATATAACGCCATTCTTCGCACCGAGTATCACATCTGCGAAACCTATCCGCAGATAGAGTCGTTCCTACCCGAAGAGATAACCTTCATCCACGCCGAGGAGCTTATGCAACGCTACCCAAATCTCTCGCCAAAGGAGCGTGAGGATGCCATCTGCAAGGAGTACGGGGCTGTATTTATCATTGGTATTGGCTCGCTATTGAGTAATGGCGAAAAGCACGATGGTCGCGCTGCCGACTACGATGATTACTCAACAATATCGCCAGACACCGGATTGGCGGGTTTGAATGGCGACTTATTAGTATGGTATCCTATTCTCAATCGCGCCATTGAGCTATCCTCTATGGGCATCCGCGTAGATAGAGAGGCTTTGGAGCGACAGCTCGCCGAGTGTGGCAAGGAGGAGCGCAAAAATCTCTACTTCCACCGCCGCCTAATCGAAGGCTCGCTACCGCAAACCATTGGTGGAGGAATAGGGCAGAGTCGCTTGTGTATGGTGCTGCTGCACAAGGCTCATATCGGCGAAACGCAGTCGAGCATCTGGCCTGATGAAATGCGTCAGGAGTGCCGAAAGCATAGCATTTCGCTTATATAGCATCAAAAAAGTGTGTTCAGCGCTGAACACACTTTTATTATAATTACATATATACCGCCTTAGTATGGACGAGGTTGCGCACCTTGTGGGCGTGGGCCTTGTCCCGGATGTCCGCCACGAGGACGGCGACCTCCCTGATTAAGGGTGAATATCTTCGACAACTGCTCAGGAGTGAGGTAGTTCACAAAGACCTTGATATACTCCTTCTTGACCTGAATAATCTGCTTGTCGCCATTGAGCTGTGCCATCATAATCTTCTTTGCAACCTTGATAGTCATCTCCTCGCCCTTGAACGAATCAACATAGGTCTTAGTCTCCTTACGGACATTGCGAATTTCGCGCTGATAAGCCTGATATACAGGAGCAAACTTCTTTGCCTGTTCCGGACTCATATTGAGGCGAGTCTGCAACATCTCAATCATACGAGCTTGGCGGTTTGCGCCACCACGCTGACCTCCTTGCGGGCCACCCTGTGGAGGTTGTGCCGATACGGTAACAAAAGCCAATACGGCAATAATCATCAAAAGAATCTTCTTCATAATCTTATAAATTTAGCGTTTTAGATATGCAAATATAGCATAAATTTCCAATATTTCAATCAAGCAATGTCAAAAATTGCATAGTATCGCGCTCATCGGCATAGTCGAACAGTGTCGGCGACTGTGCACGACCGAGTTGCACAGTGCGCGAATGCAATCCTTCGATATTGCTAACTACGCATTGCAACACCTCATCACTCTCGGCAAGCCAACTGCGGACCTCGTCCAAGTCGTAATACTCCGCTACATTGATTTGGCTGAGAAAGCGCGAAAACTCCGCACCCGACTCTACAAGAAGAGCCTCGTTCAAATCCTTGAACTTCGCACCCTGCATCGTCAGTAATGCCCGACATTGCAGATAGTTATTGCGGTAGGCTCTGCACATCTTGCGCACCGGCAATGATAGTTCGTAGCCCTTCGGAACAAAGACAAGCGACACATTGCGACATCCCAAGCCCGAATACCTAAAAATATCATCGGCGAGATGCTGTATATCCTCTTCATTCTCCCTGCCCGACAGCACCGCTACCGAGTGGCGGCTACCTCGCAAGAGGGATGGTGTATGCTCGAAAGCGGTTGCAAAATAGAGGTTTGCGCTATCTCCGCCAGTAGCGATAACAGCGTCATAATCACCATCTTGTTCATACTGTTCGATAGGTAAAGCAGGCTCTATATCGTGCAGTAATTGCTCGATATACTCCTCCAAAACGCGGTCTTTGCTCGAAGGTTTTACACACGGAATATTGCCGCTTGCGATAACACACATCAGGTCGAAAAATCCGACTAACGGGATATTGCCAGCCATAATAATCGCTACACGGCGAGGCTCGTGAGAACCTGCAATGGGGTAGTGAGAAAGCCACTGTGCGACCTTCTCCTCATTGAGCATCTCGTTGCGTATGGCCTTCACAGCGTAGCAGATATCCTCTACCAAGAACCACTCATTGTCAGCCACAGCGCGTGCAATAACCGAGCGCGACACCTCATCGGAGCCAAACTCCGCAAGGCGTGCGCCAAGTTCCGAAAATATCTGAATTGCACTCTTCACGAGTACAAAGATAGAAAAAATTTCTATTTCTTGCTATTATAGTACGACTCATCGAGTCCCAAAACGAAACTTTTTCGCAACAATATCGACAACAAAGCCACCATAGCTACCAATGCCGCACCCGATACGAATGGAAAACTCTGCTCCTTGTGGTGCAAAATCAAACGCTCGGCAAAATCGACAACGAAGGGACATAACACCACCGCTACATAGTTCACCGTCATAACCACCGATAACGACTTTGTAGCCAATGACGGAGGAGCAATAATGGCGGTCTTATCGTAGATTATAGGCTGCAACACGCCATATCCTATGCCTGTCAAGATTACTCCGAGAGTCATTAGTGGGATATCGGGTACTGTACCGACAAGAATCAAGCCTATGACGATAAAACAGAGCGACACGAATATTGTCATCGAGCGCAATCGGCGTATAATTGCTCCAAGCACAAAGCCCGGAAGCATTATCGCCAAGAAGAACAGCGAAATCATCACGCTCGAAAACTCCTGCGGAAAACGATACTTTTCAAGCAGGAACGATAGGTAGAATGTGATAACAAGCGTTGTTAAGGTAATCACAAAGTACAATACCGACAACCCTGCAAGTCGTTTCCAATCTATCTTCGATTGGCGCATTTGGTCGCTCTCCTTTGGCTCAGGTGCAGCCTTGACATTGCGCAAAGCGAGCAGCATCACCATAGACACCACAGGCAGAAGATAGACCGTAAAGGCAAGATGCCAATCTTTGGTAGCTACCCAGCCCACCACTGCCGTAGCCAAAACCAATGAGAGATTGTTTACTGCCGAACTGATACCGAGTTGCTGCACACGGTTATCTCCCGTAAAGTAGCGCACGACAAGACCTGTCGAGTAGGGCACAGCTATACCCGCACCCGCGCCCATAATACAACTTGCGACAATCAGCAGTCGTACATCCTTTGCGAAGATGCATATCGCCCCACTCGCAAAGAATATGGCTAACCCTACGGCCAATAGCTTCAACGATTCGCTGCGCACCGAGAGCCAACCTGACAGCAACACAAATGGGATAATCAATAGCGAAGGTAACGATGTGAGCATCTGTATTTCCAGCTGCGAAGCAGAGGGGAAAATGCGGCTCAAATCCTCCAAGATAGGCGATATAGCTAACCCCGGCAGCGATGTTACGGCCGACACCGACCAAATAGCCAATAGTGCAAGCAGGGATATTTCGCCCTTTCCGGTAGATATTTTCATAATGACAAGATTTTTCTACCAAGAAGTGCAAGGTTAGTGCCATATATTTTAGACGAGGGGCAAGGGGCGAGATAAATAAGCAAGCATAAAGCGCACACTGATAAAAGTTAGAAAAACTCAACAATTTGTCAAATTTGAAATATTTAATGTCAATTTTGAAAGTAGAAATATAAAATATGTATATAACTTTGCATATATACACATAGGTAATTCGATTTTTTCACCAAAAACCTATATGGAGTACATAAGAGTAAGAACCTAAACAGATATAAAAAACACTATGAGAAACTTAGCTAAAATTTTCATGGCGGTAGTGGCAATGGCGGCTGTTGTAGGCTGTACCACAGACACTACCGAAGACCTCGCCGTTAAGGGGGGGGTAAAACAACCTTAACGCTTTCGTTGGATAGCTCGCGTACCCAATTAGGCGAGGCTGTTGACGGAACTTATCCTCTCACTTGGGCCGAGGGCGACCAAGTGTCTGTAAATGGCGTTGCATCTGACGCTTTGACAGCCGAGGAGGCTGGTAAGGCGGAGGCGAAATTCAACTTCACAACTACCGAGCCACTTGCAACCCCTTATTTTGTGGCTTATCCTGCGGCAGCTGCCGGTCAGGTGGAGTTTCCTGCTGTTCAAAACCAGCCGGTATTTGGT
>JAZSOV010000034.1:0-12156 GCA_045537095.1 Alistipes sp. | reverse complement strand
CCTTTTTTCTTCTTGCGCGTGATGCGACAGCATTTACTGAACGTGGCATAGTTAAAAGTTTTTGATGAGATTAACAGCGGCACGATTCTCTCGTACTCTTTAGGGCTGTTTCACCTCGGTTAATAAAAAATTGTTAATTAGTGAAACTGTGATTAAAATTATTTAACCAACAATTTCAAAAGCTTTGGCTCGTCCACGCTCGAAACAACTCCGGTGTGGCAGAGGTTACGCTTCTGTTTTGTAGTCTTTTTGGTCAGGATGTGACTGTGATAAGCGTGCTTACGCTTGATCTTACCTGTGCCGGTGAAAGCAAAACGCTTCTTTGCAGCGGCATTAGTTTTCATTTTTGGCATAATCGTAAAATGTTAATTAGTTAATAATAGCCCGCAAAGGTAAGAACTTTTTTCGAGATAGCATACATTTTTGAGTAATTTTTAATTCTGAATCTTTAATTTTTAATTCTTTTGTACTATCTTTGTGGGTAATAAGAACCGTAATAATATGATTGAGACACTGAGATTTTACAAGAATTTCCCAAAAGAGGGCATTAACTTTATTGACATCATCCCTTTTTTGCAGTCGAAAAAGGCGTTTCGCGAGATTGTTGAGGCGTTGAAAAAGGCTACCACAGCTCCAAATGTTGCTGCTCCGGAGGCTCGCGCATTCCTCTTCACCGCACCGCTTCTCTCGGAAGAGGGTATCGTCGAGAATATTATCCCTATGCGTAAGAGTGGCAAGTTACCATTTAACAATGGCGATTTGATTGAGGTGTGCATCGAGAAGGAGTACGGCTTCGACAAGTTGTACTATCGTCTGAGCGACATCACTGCCGGTGTTGCCGAGGGAGATACATTTTATGTTACTGTGTTGGACGATGTGCTGGCTACGGGAGGCACAGCTCTCGGTATTGCCGAGTCGCTCGAAAAGCTCACCGTATATCGCGATGGTAAGCCATACAAAGTAAAGGTCAAAGAGTTTGTATTCCTTGTGGAGATTGAGGAGATAAATGGCAAGGCGCGATTGGAGAGCATTGCCCCTGTAACCTCGTTAATGTCGATTTAATAATGAAAAAACTACTTTTGATTATGGGACTTCTATCGCTTTTTGGATGCGGCAAGAAAGCCCCTGCCTATCCGCAGGATAAGGTTGCTGCCAAAGATGGCTCAGAGATTACATTTACATTCTTTGCGCACGCATCGCTTGCTATCGAACACAACGGCAAACACATCTATTTCGATCCCGTAGGCGACTTTGCGTGGGAGAAGATGCCAAAGGCCGATGCTGTGCTTGTAACCCACTCGCACTACGACCATTTCGAGATGGCTACCGTCGAGAAGATTGCAGGCGAGGGTTGCGCTATTTTGTGCGACAAGACCTCGGCAGAGGCGTTCGAGCACGATTGTACAACGATGCTTCCGGGTAGCGTGGCAGAACCTTTCGAGGGGCTGTCAGTGCGTGCTGTGCCGGCCTATAATATTAGCGAAGGACACACCGATTTCCATCCAAAGGCTCGTGAGGATTGTGGCTATATCGTAACACTCGGTGGTACGACAATCTATGTGGCAGGCGATACAGAGGATAATGACGATGTACTCTCGCAGCAGGGCGTTGATATCGCTTTTTTACCGGTCAATCAACCATACACAATGACAGTAGAACAGGCTGTGCGTGCCGTTAAGGCGATACAGCCAAAGATCTTTTACCCATACCACTATGGTCAGGTTGAGGAAAAGACCGATATCGAAGCATTGGTCAAGGCTCTCGATGGGATCTGCGAAGTCAGGGTATTCCCAATGGAGTAAGCAAAAAAGTCGGCTTGATTGCCGACTTTTTTGTTGAAGGTTGGAAATTAAAAGGGGCTTCATACCACCACTCTTTTCTCTCTTATTTCGCTCAAAAGATGTATATATATTCATATATGCAATCAGGTTGCAGTAATTCATACCTATTTATCGAAATAATTTGTCAAAAGAGTACAATATTATGGAATTTTGACTACATTTGCAGGCATTAAAGAAAATTCGTACCATGTAAATATATTGAATAAATATGAATAAAAATTCGGTTAATATAGTTTTTGCGCAACCAGAGCATGCTGAGTATGCCGAGCAGATATGCCAACTCATCTACGAGTCGGCATTGCAGCGTGGTACAGGCATAGCTCGCCGTTCACCTGAATATATATCTTCGAAGATAGAGGGTGGCAAGGCGGTAGTGGCCTTTGACGGCGACCGTCTGGTTGGTTTTAGCTATATCGAGTGTTGGGGACACGGCGATTATGTGGCGACATCGGGATTGATTGTCGATCCGGAGTATCGTCATCTTGGCTTGGCCGGCGAGATAAAAAAACGCACTTTCGAGTTGGCGCGTATGCGTTTCCCATTTGCAAAACTATTTAGTATCACAACCTCGCTACCGGTGATGAAGCTGAACACTCGCCTTGGCTACAAGCCGGTAACTTTCTCGGAGTTGACACAGGATGATGAGTTCTGGCAGGGTTGCGAGGGGTGCTGCAACTACGATATATTGAAGCGCAACAACCGCCGTATGTGCCTCTGTACGGGTATGCTCTACGATCCAAAAACGCCATTGCAGAAGCAGTCGTGGTGGAGTCCTTATGCGATGGCCATCAAAAATACATTTAATAAAATTTTCCATTTGAAGTAACAAAAAACAATATACAACTATGAGTAAGAAGGTAGTTTTAGCATTCAGTGGAGGTTTGGACACCTCGTTCTGTGTGAAGTATCTCACCGAGGAGTTGGGATACGAGGTTTATACGGCTATTGCCAATACGGGAGGTTTCTCTGATGAGGAGTTGGCCTCGATTGAGGAGCGAGCATATCGCCTTGGTGCTAAGCAGCACGCCACACTCGATGTTACCGAGGAGTACTACGAGCGCAGCATCAAATATATGGTCTTTGGAAATGTTTTGCGTAACGGCACCTACCCTATTTCGGTCTCTTCGGAGCGAATTTTTCAGGCAATGGCGATTATTCAGTACGCCAAGGAGGTGGGCGCAGACTGCGTGGCTCACGGCTCGACAGGTGCAGGAAACGACCAAGTGCGTTTCGACCTCACCTTCCAGATTATGGCTCCCGAGATTGAGATTATCACCCCTACACGCGATATGACCTTGACTCGCG
Organism: Alistipes sp.; assembly: GCA_045537095.1. Classification (GTDB taxonomy): domain Bacteria; phylum Bacteroidota; class Bacteroidia; order Bacteroidales; family Rikenellaceae; genus Alistipes. Next base: position 9,010 of record JAZSOV010000034.1, on the reverse strand, counting down.
AGTACGAGATTAACTACCTCAAAGAGCGCGGTTATGTTGCCGACTTTACGAAGTTGGAGTACTCCATCAACAAGGGTTTGTGGGGCACAAGCATCGGTGGTAAGGAGACCTTGCACTCGGAGCAAACTCTCCCCGAACACGCCTACCCTTCGCAGGTAACAGCAGAGGGCGAAGAGTCGCTGAAACTCGGCTTTGTAAAGGGCGAGATCGCATCGGTAAATGGTGTGGAGTATGCGAGCAAGGTAGATGCAATTCGTGCCGTAGAGGCTATCGCATCGAAGTATGGTATCGGTCGCGATATGCACATCGGCGATACCATTATCGGCATCAAAGGTCGTGTAGGTTTCGAGGCAGCGGCACCTATCGTTATTATCGCTGCACACAAGATGCTCGAAAAGCACACCCTCACAAAGTGGCAATTATATTGGAAAGACCAAGTGGCTACTTGGTACGGAATGTTCCTCCACGAGGCGCAGTACTTGGACCCTGTAATGCGCGACATCGAGGCTATGCTCGACCACTCGCAGGAGAGTGTAAATGGCGTGGTAGAGGTTACTTTGCGCCCGCTTTCGTACACGCTTGTAGGCGTTGAGTCCGACTTCGACTTGATGAAGACCGACTTTGGCGAGTATGGTGAGGTAAACAAGGCGTGGGGTGCCGATGATGTGAAGGGTTTTACCAAGATTATGGCAAACCCTCTCAAAATCTATTACAATAACCAGAAAAAGAACGGAAAATAGCGTGGTAAAGGTTGGTATTATAGGTGGAGCAGGCTACACCGCAGGCGAGTTAATCCGATTGTTGATTAACCACCCGCAGGTGGAGATTGCGTTTATCCACTCATCGAGCAATAGCGGCAACCTCGTAAGCGATGTGCACGGAGGGTTGTATGGCGAGTGCGACCTCCGCTTCTCGGCGGAGTACGACTTGGGGGCGATAGATGTGTTGTTCCTCTGCTCGGCTCACGGGGCGAGTGCGAAGTTTATGGAGGAGAACGAGGTGCCTGCCGAGTTGAAGATTGTCGATTTGGCACAGGATTTCCGCGATGAACACGATGGCTTTATCTATGGCTTGGCGGAGTGGCAACGCGAGAAGATTTCTGCCGCTACACGCATCGCCAACCCGGGTTGCTTTGCTACCGCCATTCAGTTGGCATTGTTGCCACTTGCAAAGGCGCAGTTGCTCTGTGATGAGGTGCATATCACCGCCATAACGGGCTCTACGGGTGCAGGAGTTAAACCATCGGCAACAACCCACTTCTCGTGGCGCACGGACAACATCTCGACCTACAAGGCATTCGAGCATCAACACCTTTTGGAGATTGGTCGCAACCTTCGCTCGTTGCAGCCATCGTTTGACAAGGCGTTGAACTTTGTCCCTATGCGTGGCGACTTTGCACGCGGAATTTTGGCTTCGGTCTATACCGAGTGTTCGCTCTCGGCAGAGGAGGCTGTGGCGTTATATAAGGAGTACTATGCCGACTCGCATTTCTGCTTTGTGTCGGAGAAGAATATCGACTTGAAGCAGGTGGTAAACACCAACAAGGCACTCGTATATGTGGCAAAATATGGCTCGAAGTTGCATATCGTGTCGGCTATCGACAACCTCCTCAAAGGTGCTTCGGGACAGGCGGTCGAGAATATGAACCTGATTTGCGGATTTGACGAGGCAGAGGGCTTACACCTTAAACCAAGCGCATTCTAAAAGAGATTATGAAACTATTTGATGTATATTCACTCTACGATATCGAGCCGGTAAGCGGCAAAGGCAACTATGTCTATACGGCTGATGGCACGGAGTATCTCGATTTGTATGGCGGTCACGCGGTAATATCGGTAGGACACGCCCACCCTCACTATGTGGAGGCGGTATCAAAGCAGGTTGCACAACTCGGCTTCTACTCCAACTCGGTGGAGAACTCATTGCAGGTGCAGTTTGCCGAGAAGTTAGGCAAAGCGAGTGGTTACGATGATTACTCGCTCTTCCTCTGCAACTCGGGCGCGGAGGCTAACGAGAATGCTATAAAGTTGGCATCATTTCACTCGGGTAAGTCAAAGGTCTTGGCATTCGGCAAGGCGTTTCACGGTCGCACCTCAGGCGCTGTGGCAGCTACCGACAACCCGAAGATTGTATCGCCATTCAACCGCACCGAGAATGTGGAGTTTGTGCCATTGAACGACATCGAGGCGGTGAGGGCAAAACTCGCTACGGGCGAATTTTGTGCCGTACTTATCGAGGGCATTCAGGGTGTGGCAGGTATCCACTGCCCTACTGTTGAATTTTTGCAGCAGCTGCGAGAGGCGACAACCGAATATGGTGTATCGCTTATTCTCGATGAGATTCAGTCGGGATATGGTCGCACGGGCGACTTTTTCGCACATCAGCACGCAGGCATACGCCCCGACATTATAACTTCGGCAAAGGGTATAGCAAACGGCTTCCCGATGGGTGCAGTGTTGATTGCGCCCCACTTCGAGGCTACGAAGGGTATGCTCGGCACAACATTTGGCGGTAACCATCTCGCTTGTGCAGCGGCAATAGCAGTACTCGACATTTTCGAGAGCGAAAATCTTGTGGCAAATGCTCGCGAGGTGGGCGAATATCTCATTGCCGAACTGCGCAAAATTCCGCAGTTGAAGGAGGTGCGCGGTCGTGGTTTGATGATTGGAATGGAGATTGAAGGCTCCGGCTCGGAGATGCGTCTGCGTCTATTGAAGGAACACCATATATTTACAGGCGGAGCAGGGGCTTCGACAGTACGACTGCTCCCAGCCCTAACCATTACACGCAAAGAGGCTGACAAGTTCCTCTCGGCACTGAAAACACTATTAAATTAACTACTCACTTGATATGAAAAAATTTACTTGCGTAGAGGATATAGGTTACTTAAAGGAGGCATTGCGTGAGGCTCTCGAAGTGAAGCGCGACCGCTTCGCCTACAAGCACTTGGGCGAGAACAAGACGCTGTTGATGATATTCTTCAACTCCTCGCTCCGCACACGTCTTTCAACCCAAAAGGCGGCGATGAACCTCGGTATGAACGTAATGGTGCTTGATGTAAATCAGGGTGCTTGGAAGTTGGAGACCGAGCGCGGTGTAGTGATGGACGGTGACAAGGCGGAGCATCTATTGGAGGCTATACCCGTTATGGGCTCTTACTGCGATATTATCGGTGTGCGCTCGTTTGCAGGGTTGAAAAACCGTAACGAAGATTACGAGGAGCGCGTTATCGAGCAGTTTATAAAGTATTCGGGCAGACCTGTATTCAGTATGGAGGCGGCAACACGCCACCCATTGCAGAGTTTTGCCGATATGATAACCATCGAGGAGCATAAGCGCACTGCACGACCAAAGGTGGTATTGACTTGGGCACCTCACCCGAAGGCATTGCCTCAGGCGGTGGCAAACTCCTTTGCCGAGTGGGTACTCAAAAGCGACTACGAGTTGGTTATTACCCACCCGAAGGGTTACGAGTTAGACGAGGAGTTCACTCGCGGAGCAATTATTGAGTACGACCAGCGCAAGGCGTTCGAGGGTGCAGATTTTATCTACGCGAAGAACTGGTCTGCATATTCGGGCGAGAACTACGGCAAGGTGCTTTCGGTGGATAAGGATTGGACAGTCGATGCCGAGAAGATGGCTTTGACAAACAACGCCTACTTTATGCACTGTCTGCCCGTACGCCGTAATATGATTGTTACTGACGAGGTTATCGAGGCTCCGACAAGCCTTGTTATTCCCGAGGCTGCCAACCGCGAAATCTCTGCACAAGTGGTCTTGATGAGAATGCTCAAAAGCATTCTCTAATTGACAATTGACAATTTATAATTGACAATTAAGATGCTTAATAGCAAAAAGATTACGGTTGTAAAGATTGGTGGTAATGTCATCGACAACGAGGCTGCATTGGAGCAGTTTGTTGCCGATTTCGCATCGTTACCCTCGCCCAAGATTTTGATTCATGGCGGAGGTAAGCTTGCCACACGCCTTGCCGAGAAGTTGGAGATTCCGACCACAATGATTGAGGGCAGGCGCGTAACCGATGCTGCCACTCTCGATGTGGTAACGATGGTCTATGCAGGCTTACTCAACAAGCGCATAGTTGCCAAGTTGCAAGCCGCAGGGTGTAATGCACTCGGATTTTCTGGTGCTGACGGCAATATGATACCTGCCGTAAAGCGCAACCCGAAACCACTCGACTATGGCTTTGTGGGCGATATTGAGGCGGGTAAAATCAACACTGCACTACTCGCAACGCTGCTCGAAAGTGGCATTACGCCCGTATTCTGTGCCATTACACACGATACAAAAGGCTCGCTATTGAACTCCAATGCCGACAGCGTGGCTTCGGCAGTGGCGGTGGCAGCAGCGACAATCGCTCCGACCGATTTGGTCTTCTGCTTCGAGAAGCAGGGGGTGTTGCGTGATGTGGAGGACGAGAACTCTGTTATCGCGTTGATTACCAAGGCTGACTACCCCACTTTGCGCAACGAGGGCATAATCTCGAAGGGTATGATACCGAAGATTGACAACGCCTTTTGCGCTATCGAGCAGGGTGTAACGAGTGTTACGATTAAGCACTCGGCTCAACTCACTAACCCAACAGCAGGAACAACAATAACGGAAAACGGAAAGCGGAAAACGGAAAACTAATTTTGCATTCTGCATTTTGAATTTTGCATTTTGGATTATGACTGCACGCGACGCAATAGAATTACTTGTACGGCTTATAGCCACGCCATCGCTTTCGGGCGAGGAGAGTGGTACTGCCGATATTCTCGCAGCGGAACTCACTGCGCGAGGTGTTGCTGTGCGCCGTCATCATAACAATATCTACGCCCTATCGCAGGGCTTCGATGCGACAAAGCCTACCCTTATGCTCAACTCGCATCAGGATACGGTAAAGCCATCACCAGCCTATACGCGCAACCCATTCGAGCCTACAATCGAAGATGGGCGTATCTATGGCTTGGGTAGCAACGATGCAGGGGCTTCGCTCGTGTCGCTTGTGGCAACCTTCTGCAACAACTACGACACCTCAGCACTGCCCTACAACCTTCTGCTTGCACTCACTGCCGAGGAGGAGAATATGGGCGAGAGAGGTATGCGCTCATTTCTGCCGCACTTGCAGGAGGAGAGTATAAAGGTCGATATGGTCTTGGTTGGCGAGCCAACCTCGATGCAGGCAGCAACGGCCGAGCGAGGTTTGGTAGTTTTAGATTGCACCGCCCATGGCAAGAGTGGTCATGCAGCACGCAACGAGGGCGAGAATGCCCTCTACAAGGCGATGTGCGACATCGAGCGACTACGCAACTTCCGCTTCGAGCGCACCTCAGAACAGTTGGGCGATATAAAAATTTCGGTCACGCAGATTTCGGCAGGAACACAGCACAATATTGTGCCCGACGAGTGTCGTTTTGTGGCAGATGTTCGCACTACCGATGCCTATACAAATGAGGAGGTGGTGGAGTTGTTGCAGTCGGCTTTGGAGTGTGATGTTGTACCTCGCTCCACGCGAGTACGCGCCTCGGCAATATCGCTCGCGCACCCACTTGTAAAGGCAGCACAAGCGATAGGTCGCACTACCTTCGTATCGCCTACAACCTCCGACCGCGCCATTATGCAGGAGTTACCCGCATTAAAGATGGGCGTGGGCGAATCTTCGCGCTCGCATACGGCAGACGAATATGTACTCATAAGCGAGATTGAAGAGGGTATCGCACTATACGACAAACTTTTGGATAAATTGAAAGATACTATATAATATATGAAACTTTGGAACAAGGGCTTTGAGCCTGACAAGGTAATCGAGAGATACACCGTAGGTAACGACCAAGTGTTAGACCTTCGACTTGCGCAGTACGACATCGAGGGTTCGATGGCGCATATCAAGATGCTCGAAACTATCGGTCTGCTCGAAAAGAGCGAGTTGGAGCAACTGCTTGTGGCACTAGCCGAGTTGTTGGAGGAGGCTAAAAATGGTAACTTCGTTATCGAGGAGGGCGTTGAGGATGTCCATTCGCAGGTGGAGTTGATGCTGACACGCAAGTTGGGCGATGTGGGCAAGAAGATACACTCGGGACGCTCACGCAACGACCAAGTACTCGTTGATTTGAAGTTGTTTATGCGCGATGAGTTGCGCGATATAGCTCGTCATACGAAGCAACTCTTCGACCGCCTGATTGCGCTCAGCGAGGAGCATAAAGAGACTCTTATGCCGGGTTATACCCATCTGCAAATCGCTATGCCTTCATCATTTGGCTTGTGGTTTGGAGCCTATGCCGAGTCGCTCGTCGATGATATGCGATTGGTTGCAGCGGCTTACGACACCGCCAACCAAAATCCTCTCGGCTCGGCTGCGGGATATGGCTCGTCGTTCCCCCTTAACCGCGAGATGACCACCGAGTTGTTAGGCTTCAAGACGCTCCACTACAACGCCGTAGCGGCGCAGATGAGCCGCGGCAAGACCGAGCGTGCAACAGCCTTTGCCATAGCGGGCTTGGCCTCGACAATAGGTCGCTTTGCGATGGATATATGCCTCTTTATGTGTCAAAACTTCGGCTTTGTATCGTTCCCCGACAATCTTACTACGGGGTCGAGCATTATGCCTCACAAGAAGAATCCCGATGTATTCGAGATTACGCGCGGCAAGTGCAACCGCCTACAAGCCGTGCCAAACGAGATTGCTTTGCTGACTGCAAACCTCCCTCTCGGCTACCACCGCGATATGCAGCTCTTGAAAGATATTATCTTCCCTGCCACACGCGAGATTTGCGAGGTGATGGAGATGTGCGATTTTATGCTGCAACATATCCGCATCAACAAGGGGATCTTGGAGGATAAGAGATACGATTATCTCTTTACCGTGGAGGATGTAAACCGCTTGGTATTGGAGGGCAAGCCATTCCGCGAGGCTTATCGCGAGGTGGGTATTGCCGTACAGGAGGGGCGTTACACCCCTACACGCGAGGTACATCACACCCACGCAGGTAGTATCGGCAATCTCTGCAACGACAAGATTTGCGAGAAGATGGAGCAGGTAATATCGGCTATCTCTTTTTGAAAATGTTAACAAATGTAAACAGCCGATAATTCGTAAATCCAATATTTTGTTGTATCTTTGTCCCCGAAAGATCTATATTAAACCAAAAGATAAAGATTAACTATGATTTATTCACACGAAGTGCAGCAGATGTGCTGCGTTAAGAAGGGCGCAAATCACGAGTCGGCTCCAATTCCTGAGGAGGGCAAGTGGGTACGCGCTAAGGAGATTAAGGATATCTCCGGTCTTACTCATGGTATTGGTTGGTGCGCTCCACAGCAGGGTGCATGCAAACTTACTCTCAATGTTAAGGAGGGTATCATTCAGGAGGCTTTGGTCGAGACTATCGGTTGCTCGGGTATGACTCACTCGGCTGCTATGGCTTCGGAGATTCTTCCGGGCAAGACTATCTTGGAGGCGTTGAACACCGACCTCGTTTGCGATGCTATCAATACCGCTATGCGCGAGTTGTTCAAGCAGATTGTTTACGGTCGTACACAGTCGGCTTTCTCGGAGGGTGGTCTCGTTATCGGTGCTTCGCTCGAAGACCTCGGTAAGGGCTTGCGTTCGCAGGTAGGTACTATGTTCGGTACTTTGGCTAAGGGTACTCGCTACCTCGAAATGGCTGAGGGTTACTGTACTCGCATGGGACTCGATGCCAACGATGAGGTTATCGGCTACGAGTTCGTACACCTCGGCAAGTTCATGGACTTCGTAAAGAAGGGCGTAGAGCCTGTTGAGGCTTTGGAGAAGGCGAAGGGTTCGTATGGCCGCTTCAAGGACGCAGTTAAGTATATTGATCCTCGTCATGAGTAGTAAACCATATTGTTAAACCTTAAAAAATCAGAGAAGATTATGGCATTATTTGAGAGCTATGAGCGCAGAATTGATAAGATTAACGCTGTGCTTGCACAATATGGTATTAAGGATATCGATGAGGCAAAGGCTATCTGCGATGAGAAGGGATTGGACCCATACAAGATGTGTGAGGAGACACAGCCAATCTGCTTCGAGAATGCAAAGTGGGCTTATGTAGTAGGTGCTGCTATCGCAATTAAGAAGGGTTGCACCGCAGCTGCTGACGCTGCCGAGGCTATCGGTGAGGGTTTGCAGGCATTCTGCATCAACGGTTCGGTAGCTGAGGACCGCAAGGTAGGTATCGGCCACGGTAACTTGGCTGCTCGTCTGCTCCGTGAGGAGACTCAGTGCTTCGCATTCTTGGCAGGTCACGAGTCGTTCGCTGCTGCTGAGGGCGCAATCAAGATTGCAGAGATGGCTAACAAAGTTCGTAAGAACCCACTCCGCGTTATCCTCAACGGTCTTGGTAAGGACGCTGCGAAGATTATTTCGCGTATCAACGGCTTTACCTATGTTCAGACACAGTTCGACTACTACACAGGCGAGGTACACGAGGTTTCGGCAACTCCATACTCTGACGGTCTTCGTTCGAAGGTTCGTTGCTATGGTGTAGATGATGTTCGTGAGGGCGTAGCAGTAATGTGGCGTGAGGATGTTGATGTATCGATTACCGGTAACTCGACAAACCCAACCCGCTTCCAGCACCCGGTAGCAGGAACATACAAGAAGGAGCGCGTATTGGCAGGTAAGAAGTACTTCTCGGTAGCATCGGGAGGTGGTACAGGTCGTACTTTGCACCCAGATAACATGGGCGCAGGTCCTGCATCGTATGGTATGACCGATACCCTCGGTCGTATGCACTCGGACGCTCAGTTTGCAGGTTCGTCTTCGGTACCTGCTCATGTTGAGATGATGGGCTTCCTCGGTATGGGCAATAACCCAATGGTAGGTGCAACTGTGGCAGTTGCCGTTGCCGTAGAGCAGGCGATGAAATAGTGGTAAACTACCACCGTATAATGGGACACAACTTTGCGTTGTGTCCTTTTTTTCGCACCTACCATTGGGCTGTTACGATATTTACATTCCCTCCAAACCTCCCTTTGGAAAAGG
>JAZSOV010000138.1:0-23033 GCA_045537095.1 Alistipes sp. | reverse complement strand
GCGGCTCGGTGAAGATGTTGCTTGACAAACCATCTGTGAGGTGGCAATTCGTAATACTCCGAAAACTTCTTCTTAAAGGCTGTAACACTCATATTACAAAGATATGCCATATATGCTATGGTGTAGTTCTGCTCGAGAAACTCTGTCATTCGTTTCTCGAACTGACTCTTGCGATGACTGATATTGTTGCGACTAACACACCGTGCCGAGAGAACTCGCTCCTCGTGGGTTTCTGTGTCAAATAGGGATAAAATTGAAATCTCCGTACGGATTAAATCTGCGTGATTTTTAGGTCTCTTCATATTAGGCATATTTCTTGATTGGTTTTCTTCAAAAAATATGCGCGAAAACTAACTCTCACATAATAATTCTATGGCGTTCTCAAAACCATTGCTACATATGCGACAATGTTAGGAATCGCGCATATATCACACGCCCTCCTAACTGTCCGTCTGTAGCTTGTTTTTTGAGAATCTTTAAGAATTATGACAAACAGTTCAACGCAAAATCACTGCGTTTCTTTATTTACACAAATATATATCTTTTGGAACTATTTTCCAAATCTTATTTACTATTTACTACGATTATAACCAAAAAACCTGCCTAATAAAACTTGTTAGACAGGCTCTCTCATTATAAATTAGGTGTAACTCCTCACTTATATCTCCTTCTATTCTTCTTGGCTTGGTCGAGTACCAATAGCTGAAATGCGCTATGCTCGGTCGCTGCGCTTGGGTTGTACTCCTTGGTGCCATCGTCAAGTGTGCGCTTCGGCACCTTGGCGCGACCGTAGATTGCTCCGCTTGCACCATGTCCTACGCCGATGTTATCGACAATACGCCAGTTGAGTTTCAAACCCAACGAGTCGGCGATGCGTTTTGTGTAGTCGTAGAAGTGGTGCGCACGCTCGTAGCGTGTAGCTCCCATAATGTGAAAGTAGTTGTACTTATACTTTACTGTGTCGGCCAACTTGTCGCGAATGAGCAGGTTTTGAGTGTCCTTTGTGCCGATGTGGATGATGAAGTCGCGTTTAAGCACCTTGCTTAGATGCTCCTTCTCGGCAAATGGAGTGTCGCTCACCGAGTGCGGCCAGCCAGGATGGTCGCAGAGCGTGCCGTCGTTGTGGTGCAGGCCTGTGGGGTCAATATAGGTATATTGTCCTGCATTCGAAGCTACGGCACGGCGGTAACGGGCATTCGGCATAGTCAGCACGAATCGCTCCACGAACTGCGCTCCTGCCGATTGACCAAAGAGGTCATATTGCTTTACTTTACTGCCTGTCTCCTCGCGGTAGTAGTCGAAAATCTCCTCTATAAGTTGAAATACCCACTTGTGCTGAGGGCGTAACGAGAACTTACCATTGGCAAGGCTTCGCGATACGAAGCCGAAACGATAGGAGTTTTTGCGATATCCATTTTCTTGCAACATTTCGGGTACAATTACCACGAAACCGTGCTCCTCGGCCAAGGGTTTCCAAGCATTGAGTTGCCCCTTGCTCACACGCTGACTGCCTGGCATTGAGATAATTACCTGCATTTTTTTGATGTTGCCCTTTGTCGGTATGTAATAACATAGATTTACGGGTTGCTTGCGGAATGGCTTGTAGTGGGTATATTCGATTGCGCCGACTCCGCGCTGAAAAGCACCAAATGACTTTCTCGCCTCGGCCGAGAATGGAATAACGACTAGTAGTAACAACATCGCCGTTGTCACCATCTCGCATCTGTTTATAAATCTTCTGAACATATATAGTCGCTGTTTGCAGGATTTTGTTGTGGCAAGGTGTTAGGAGTTGTTCAATACAGCTCTTTCGCTTATTTGCGCCTAACAACTATACAACTCGACACTCTGCGGTCTCCTGCATGGTCGAATTTTCTATTTCGACAAGGGTAGCTCGCTACACCATCCGCCTTGCTCCACATTGTTGAGGAGCTGCCGCCGTCGAGATTTATTGCATCACTCATACCAAGCCACTCGCACACCTTTGTCAATTCGGCGATAGTAACACCTTCGGCATTACCCTTCGAGCGACCATCTACAACAACGAGGTATACATTACCCTCCATATCGGTGCCTATTACGGTGCGAGGATGACGACGAATATAGGTGTAGTATGCGCCTATATCCTTGCCATGCTTCGCCTCAACCATACCTTTGGTGTAGGCGGTGTGGTCTATACTCTTACCCTCGTCAATAAGTACGGGTCCCGAAGCGAGAATATTCTTATATTTTGCTGAGTATGGAGCCTCATTGCCAGCCTTGCAGTGGTCGATAGTGATTTGTCGTTTGGCAATACAAACCAAACCGTCAACTCGCTCCTTTTCAAAGTCGGCAGTTTCGGCAATTTGCTTACCTTTGAGTACTAAGAAGGTTGAAGGTTCATTGATACGAACATCCCAATAACCGGCATTCACACCGAAATCGGCATTTGCTGCCGAGGCTGTTGTCGCGAGGCAAGTGAGCTTTTCAGGCTGAACGATTGTGGTTTTGAAGCGCTTTGGCAAATATTTGATAACGGATATGGTCTGCACTGAGTTGAATAACGGCACTCTTTCAATGGTGTACCCCTCTGCCCCTTTGGGAAGATTGAGTTGGTGGCGTTGCGCTGTTACAAGGCGTACAGAGTCGGAGATTTGCGCTACAACTGAAAGCGTTGTACACAAGAGAGTTGTAAAAACTATAATTCTCTTCATTGTCTTTTAGTTTAGTTTTGGTTAATCTCTACAAAATTATCGCTTTTATGCGAAATCCGCAAACATTTGCAAAACTTTTGACCTTTAACCTTGTACTTTTAACTTTTTGTTGTACCTTTGCCACCGCAAATGTGGAGGGATTTGGACTGATTGCAACCACAATAAAAAATTGCTAAACCGGCAACTCTTTTTTTTGAGGCGTTTCTGCTCAACAAATCCCAACATTGTTAAATTGACAATTGACAATTGATAATTGACAATTAAAAGTAAAACGATAGATCGTTTTGATGTTTTGCTTTTCTCTCGTCTCTCGTCTTTCGTCTCTCGTCTAATTTTTAACTTTGAAATTTTAACTTTTAACTATAATAAGATATGGGATTTTTGTTTACATCAGAGTCGGTGTCTGAGGGGCACCCTGACAAGGTTTCCGATCAGATTTCTGATGCTATTCTTGATGAATTTCTGCGCCGTGATGCCGAGGCGAAGGTGGCTTGCGAAACACTCTGTACTACGGGTTTAGTGGTCGTTTCGGGCGAGGTATGCTCGGATGCTTATGTCGATATTCAGGGTACAGCCCGCCGCGTGATTGACCGTATCGGCTACAACCGCAGCGAGTTGCAGTTCGATGCCAAGTCGTGCGGTATTCTCTCGGCTATTCATGAGCAATCGTCAGATATCAATCAGGGCGTAGTGCGTGCAACGGAGGAGGAACAAGGTGCTGGCGACCAAGGTATAATGTTTGGCTATGCGGTGAATGAGTCGCGCGAGTTGATGCCTGCAACCTTGATTCTCTCGCATGTTATCTTGAAGGAGTTGGCGGTGATACGCCGTGAGGGCGAGGTTATGACCTATCTGCGCCCGGATGCTAAGAGTCAGGTTACAATCGAGTATGGCGATAACCGCAAGGCGCAGCGCGTGCATACAATCGTAGTTTCGACACAGCACGATGAAGATGTCGATGTGGCACAAATCAAGGAGGATGTTCGCACAATCCTTATTCCTCGTGTGAAGGCTCGCTTGGAGCGTGCAAATGATGAACTTGCAAACCTTATTGGCGAGGATTATATCCTCCATGTAAATCCTACGGGTAAGTTCGTTATCGGTGGCCCTCACGGAGATACAGGCTTGACAGGTCGCAAGATTATCGTTGATACATACGGTGGCCGTGGTGCTCACGGTGGCGGTGCTTTTTCGGGTAAGGACTCCTCGAAGGTGGACCGTTCGGCTGCGTACGCAGCTCGCCATATAGCGAAGAATATGGTTGCCGCAGGCGTTGCAGACGAGGTGCTGGTGCAGTTGAGTTACGCTATTGGTATTGCGCAGCCTCTCTCCGTTTATGTTGATACCTACGGCACAAATCATCTCTCAATTAGCGAGGGAGAGATTGCCGAGCGTATAGGTAAACTGTTCGATTTGCGCCCACACGCTATCGTTAAGCGTTTTGGCTTGAAAAATCCTATTTTCGAGGCTACGGCATCGTACGGACACTTCGGCAATCGTCCATATACGAAGACTGTTACATTCGTAGAGAATGGCACAGAGGTTGAGCGCGAGGTGGAGTTTTTCGGCTGGGAGCGATTGGATGCTGTCGAGGCTATCAAGGCAGAATTCGGCTTGTAGAAGATGCGATTTTAGAGAAAAAGATTTTAAAAGCGAGAAGTTTTGACCGACTTCTCGCTTTTTGTTTGGGTGTCCTTTGTTTTTTGTGGTAAAATGTTAGAAAGATAACTGTGAAAATAGTTGTAAGTCAGGGAATTTTTACTATCTTTGCAGTGATTTTTGGGTAGTTGAGAAAATAATCAGACTATAAATAAACATAAATATATAATAATCAATCTAATAAGTACTATGGAGAATAAACTGAAAGAGTTGACCGACCGCCTCTATGGCGAAGGTTTGGAGAAGGGTCGCGTTGAGGCAGACCGCTTGGTTGCCGAGGCAAAAGAGAAGGCTGCTGCGATTTTGGCAGAGGCTAACGCCGAGGCGGAGCAGATTGTTAAGAAGGCTGAGGCTAAGGCTGCCGACACCGAGAAGAACTCGATGACCGAGATTCAGTTGGCAGGTCGTCAGGCTGTTGCCAAGATTAAGAACGAGTTGGCCGGTGCTATCATTGCAAAGACATCGAGCGAGGCTGTCAAGAGTGCAACCGTAGATGCAGAATTTGTGAAGAATCTTCTTTTGGAGGTTGCTAAGAATTGGTCGGGTGCTGCCGAGCAGGTATCGCTCAAAGCATTGCTTCCTGCTGCTCTCGAAGTAGAGTTCTCGAAGGCGTTCGAGGCTTCGGCGAAGGAGTTGCTCGCAGCTGGTGTTGAGGTTGGCTACTCGAAGGATGTTAAGGCCGGTTTCAAGGTAGGCGCAAAGGATGGTGGTTACTACATCTCGTTCACTGATGAGTCATTCGAGGCGCTCCTCGATGAGTACTTGCGCGAGAAGGTTTCACAATTACTCTTCGCTTAACGCTATGTTTTCATCTTCCTATTACACATTAGTAGCAGGTTTTCGCGAGTATACGCTCGACTCCGAGACCAAGGGCCTCGATATTGAGGCTATCTTGGAGGAGGTTTTTGAGTCGCTCTCCAAGTCCGATAAAAAGGCTGTTGAGTTGCTCTATGCCTACTACGATTGCGAGAACCTTATCAGCCGCTATAACGGCTCCACGGCTTTCAATTCGCTCGGACGATTGTCGAGCGATGAGATTGACGAGGAGTTGCAGCGTCCATCGCGCCTTATTGAGCCGCTTGCAAAGGTGGTTCGCGCCTACACTTCTACGGAGAATGAGGAGGAGAGCGAAGAGGAGGATTTGACGCAGCAACCGTTTGGTCAGGCTCTGATGACGGCATACTACAAGGTGTGTGCGACATCGGGTGCGCGACTTCTGCGCGAGTGGTCGAATACCGACCGCACGATACGCAATGTTGTAGCTGCAACATTGGCTCGTCAGCAGGGCGTAGCAGTCGATACGGTTGTCGTAGGTGAGGACTCTATTACCAAGTCGTTATCGCGCAGTTCGGCTGCGGACTTTGGTCTGCGTGTGGAGCTTCCATTCGTGGAGCAGTTGGTTGCTGCGGTTGTCGATGAACACAATATCGTAGAAAAGGAGCGCAAGATCGATAATATCCGTTGGGCGGAGTTGTCGGAGTTGTCCTCTTTTGACTATTTCGATGTAAACGCCGTCATCGCATATCTGGTGAAGGTGAATATTGTGGCTCGTTGGGCTCAACTTGACGCTAAGGTAGGTCGTGAGATGTTCGATCGTCTTGTAGCGGAGCTTGATGGCAAAGAAATGATAAATAAATTATAACAAGCATAATGAAAACAACAGGTAAAGTAAACGGTATCATCTCGAACATCGTTATCGTGAAGGCTGACGGAGCAGTTGGTCAGAACGAGATCTGTTATGTTTACGCAGGTGAAACCAAGATGATGGCGGAGGTCATCAAGGTTATAGGCGATGACGCCTATGTGCAGGTTTTCGATAGCACTCGTGGCTTGAAGATCGGCGATAAGGTAGAGTTTGAGGGACACATGCTCGAAGCAACTTTGGCTCCGGGTATGTTGTCGCGTAACTACGATGGTTTGCAGAACGACTTGGAGAAGATGGACGGTCTGTTCATTTCGCGTGGCTCGATTACCGAGCCTGTGGACTTCGAGGCAAAGTGGGAGTTCAAACCATTGGCAAAGGCTGGCGACAAGGTTACAGCAGGAGCTTGGCTCGGCGAGGTGAAGGAGCAGTGGGTGGCTCATAAGATTATGGTGCCATTCATTATGACCGGCAACTACACCGTGAAGAGTGTAGTTGAGGCAGGTGAGTACAAGGTTACCGACACTATCGCAGTTGTTACCGATGTGGATGGCAACGAGTATAATATCACAATGGTACAGAAGTGGCCGGTGAAGCAGGCTATCCGTTGCTACACCGAGAAGCCTCGTCCATCGCGCGTTATGGAGACGGGTGTTCGTGCAATCGATACCTTCAACCCACTTGCAGAGGGTGGTACAGGCTTTATCCCTGGTCCATTCGGTGCAGGTAAGACCGTGTTGCAGCACGCAATCTCGAAGCAGGCTGAGGCTGATATCATCATCATCGTTGCGTGCGGTGAGCGTGCAAACGAGGTGGTGGAGATCTTTAAGGAGTTCCCTGAATTGGTGGACCCACACACAGGCCACAAGCTTATGGAGCGTACCATCATCATCTGTAATACCTCGAATATGCCGGTTGCAGCGCGTGAGGCTTCGGTTTATACCGGTATGACTATCGGCGAGTACTACCGTTCGATGGGCTTGAAGGTCCTCGTAATGGCAGACTCGACATCGCGTTGGGCTCAGGCATTGCGTGAGATGTCGAACCGCTTGGAGGAGCTTCCGGGTCAGGATGCGTTCCCTATGGACCTCTCGGCTATCATTTCGAGCTTCTACGCTCGCGCAGGTTTGGTTAAATTGAACAATGGCGAGACCGGTTCGGTAACATTCCTTGGTACCGTATCTCCTGCGGGTGGTAACTTGAAGGAGCCTGTAACCGAATCTACCAAGAAGGCTGCACGATGCTTCTACGCATTGTCGCAGGGTCGTGCCGACTCGAAGCGTTACCCTGCAATTGACCCACTCGATTCATACTCGAAGTATTTGGAGTACCCTGAGGTTGAGGCTTACCTCGGCGAGAAGATTGAGAAGGATTGGGTATCACTCGTATATCGCGGTAAGACTCTCGTTCAGCGTGGTAAGGAGGCTAACGACCAGATCAATATCTTGGGTGACGATGGTGTACCTGTTGAGTATCACGAGCGTTTCTGGAAGTCGGAGTTGATAGACTTCGTTATCTTGCAGCAGGATGCATTCGATGATATCGATGCAAACTGTCCGATGGAGCGTCAGCAGATGATGTACAAGAAGGTACTCGCTATTTGCGAGCGCGACTTCGACTTTGCAGACTTTGAGGAGTGCTCGAAGTTCTTCAAGGGCTTGATTAACCTCTTCCGTCAGATGAACTATGCGGAGTGGCAGAGCGAGAAGTTCTACGACTACGACAAACAAATTGATGCTTACATCGCTAACCACTAAACCAAAGGAGAAAAGTTATGACACGAGCATTTCAGAAAATATATACAAAGATTGACAATATCACCAAGGCTACCGTAACGCTCCGTGCTACGGGCGTAGGTAACGACGAGTTGGCTACCGTAGGTGGTCGCCTCGCACAGGTGGTAAAGATTATGGGCGACAGCGTTACCTTGCAGGTCTTTGCAGGTACCGAGGGCTTGGCTACCGACTCGGAGGTTATCTTCCAGGGCGAGCCACCAAAGTTGCGTGTTTCGGACAACTTGGCAGGCCACTTCTTCAACGCCTATGGCGAGCCACTCGAAGGTGGTGAGGTTATCGAGGGTGAGGCACGCGAGATTGGCGGTCCTACCGTAAACCCATTCCGTCGTTTGCAGCCATCGGAGCTTATCGCTACCGGTATTGCAGGTATCGACTTGAACAACACCATCGTAACAGGTCAGAAGATTCCGTTCTTCGCCGATCCCGACCAGCCATACAACGCCGTGATGGCAAATGTGGCACTCCGTGCAAAGGCTGACAAGATCATCCTTGGAGGTATGGGTTTGACAAACGATGACTTCCTCTACTTCAAGCAGGTGTTCGAGAATGCAGGAGCGTTGGACCGTATCGTATCGTTCGTAAATACAACCGAGAACCCTCCTGTGGAGCGACTCCTCGTACCGGATATGGCTTTGACCGCAGCGGAGTACTTTGCAGTGGATAAGGGCGAGAAGGTGTTGGTTTTGTTGACCGATATGACCTTGTATGCCGATGCTTTGGCTATCGTATCGAACCGTATGGACCAGATTCCATCGAAGGACTCTATGCCGGGTTCACTCTACTCGGACTTGGCGAAGATTTACGAGAAGGCAGTGCAGTTGCCTAATGGCGGTTCGATTACCATTATCGCTGTTACCACATTGTCGGGTGGCGATATTACCCACGCTATTCCGGATAATACGGGTTATATCACCGAGGGACAGCTCTTCCTTCGTAACGACTCCGATACAGGTAAGGTTATCATCGACCCATTCCGTTCGTTGTCGCGTTTGAAGCAGCTCGTTATCGGTAAGAAGACTCGTGAGGACCACCCACAGGTGATGAATGCCTGCGTGCGTCTCTATGCCGATGCAGCGAATGCAAAGACCAAGTTGGAGAACGGTTTCGACTTGTCGGAGTACGACGAGCGTGCCTTGAAGTTTGCAAAGGACTACTCGGAGAAGTTGTTGGCTATCGATGTGAATATCGATATTACCGAGATGCTTGACACTGCGTGGTCGTTGTTTGGCAAGTACTTCTCGAAGGAGGAGGTTGCTATCAAGGCAGAACTTATCGAGAAATATTGGAAAGCATAACTAAACGATGGCAATCAAATTTCAATATAACAAGACTTCGCTCGGCGAACTCGGCAAACAGCTGAAAATGCGCCAGAAGGCACTCCCTACCATCAAGAGTAAGGAGTCGGCTCTGCGCTCCGAGGTTAAGCGTGCGAAGGACTCCGCATCAGAGTACCGCGAGCGTTTGGATGCGCTCATAGCCGAGTACGACTATATGGTGGCTCTGTGGGGAGAGTTTGATTGTACCCTTGTTCGCGTTGCAGATGTCGAATTATCAACACAGAAGATTGCGGGAGTTCGCATTCCGGTACTTCGTGAGGTAAAGTTCGAGAGCAAGCCATTCGACCTGTTCTCTTCGCCTGCGTGGTACACCGAGGGTGTGAAGTTGTTGCACAAGATAGCTACCTTGGGCATTGAGTTCGAGGTCTATAATCGCAAGACCGCGCTTTTGGACTATGCACGCCGAAAGACTACTCAAAAGGTGAATCTCTACGAAAAGGTACAGATACCTGGCTATGAGGATGCCATACGAAAGATTAAGCGATTTATGGAGGACGAAGAGAACCTCTCTAAATCGGCACAGAAGATCGTCAAGACTCGCCAGCAGGCAGCCGCAAAGGAGGGCGGAGAGAGATGATTGTAAAGATGATGAAATACAATATCGTCTTGTTCTCGGCAGAGCGCGAGCGTTTCGTTGAGCGTTTGCGTGAGTTGGGAATGGTCGATATTACCACCTCAGGTTGGGAACCAACCGAGGCGGATAGAGCGCTTATCTCTGCGGTTGAGGAGCATACCAAGACACTCGCTTCGCTCGAACAATTCGCAAGCAGCGAGGAGTATACTGCGGGTGCTGCCAAGATCGAGGCAGGTAAGGTCTACGAGGCCTATCAGGCTGCTCAGGCGGCTATAGCAGTTGCCAAGGCGGAGAATGGTCGTTTGCAAAAGTTGCTCGATGAGTGGATTGCTTGGGGCGATTTTGATTGCTCGGCACTCGCCAAGTTGGCCGAGAGTGGGGTAGTGTTGCGCTACTTCGTGGCTCAGCGTTCGATCTTCGACAAGAGCATTGCAGAGTGGAGTGCAAACTTCAATATTGCAGTTATTGACGAGGATGCCTCGTTGGTACGCTTTGTAGTGATCGGCAACGGTAAAGAGGAGATTGCAATCGATGCGCAGGAACAAAAGGCTCCTACGATGAACAACTCGGAGTTGAAAGCCGAGATGGCACAGAACGAGGCTGAGATTAAGGCACATAATGCAGTTATCAGTGCTGCGGCGGATGCTCGTGCCGAGATTGAGGCTGAGCTTGCAATGTTGAAGTACAAGATGCAGGATGTGCGCATTGAGGCTACGGCTGATAAGGCGGCTGATGGTATGTTGCTTGTTATGGAGGGTTGGGCTGAGAAGTCTACCTCGGAGCAGGTGGATGCCGTACTCAATGAGTATCCGAATGTTGTCTATATCAAGGAGAATCCTACCGAGGAGGATGATACGCCGGTTAAGTTGAAGAACAACCGCTTTGCAACCCTGTTCGAGATGATAGGCGGCATGTATGCATTGCCAAAGTATGGAACTTTGGATTTAACACCATTCTTTGCGCCATTCTATATGCTCTTCTTCGCTATCTGCTTGAACGATGCCGGCTATGGAGCTATTCTCTTTACGCTCGGTCTGTTGCTTGCGTTGAAGGCTCCTAAGTTGCGTCAGGCTGCATATCTCACAATGGTTTGCGGAGGTGCAACAACGCTCTTTGGATTGTATACAGGCTCACTCTTCGGAATGAGTATTCCTGCATTGATGGGATATGAGAACATGGCAGACTGCCCTATTCCGTTCCTCGACTTCCAGGGCAAGTTCTTCTCGTGGTCGTTGGCTCTCGGAGTGTTCCAAATTTTGGTGGGTATGTTGCTCGATATCGTCTTCAAGGCTCGCTACTTCGGTATAACCACAGTGTTTGCTAAACTCGGATGGTTTATCGTGTTGCTGTCTGCTTGCCTTGCAGGAGGATTGCAGTTGCTCAATCCAAGTTGGATAATACCGGGCTTCACTACTTCGTCTATTGCCTTCTATGTGGCTATGGGCATAGGTGCATTCTTTATGTTCTTGCTGAACAATGTAAAGCGCAATCCGGTAATGAATGTTGCTTCGGGATTGTGGGATACCTATAATAATATAACAGGTTTGTTGAGCGATGTGCTCTCCTATATCCGACTATTTGCTATCGGCTTGTCGGGTGGAGTGTTGGCGCAGGTGTTCAACTCGTTGGCTATGGGACTCACAGGACTCGATGCCGGAATCGAACAATTTGGTGTAGGAACTATCTTCCAGATTATTGGAGCTTCGGCCATTCTCTTGGTTGGACATGGTATCAACCTCTTTATGTCCTCGATATCGTCATTCGTACACCCTATGCGTTTGACCTTTGTGGAGTTCTACAAGAATGCAGGTTTCGAGATGACAACACGCTCATTCAATCCGCTTAAAAGATAATTACAACAAACAATAAACTTTTTAACAAACTAATTAAAACACATTTAAATTATGACTTCAGCTTTGATTTTGGCCTACCTCGGCGTAGTGTTGATGGTAGGTGTTGCAGGTATCGCTTCGGCGGTAGGTACATCAATTTGCGGTATGACCGCAGTAGGTGCAATGAAGAAGAATGGTAGCGCATTCGGTAGCTACATGATTCTTTCGGCTCTTCCAGGTTCGCAGGGTTTGTATGGCTTCGTTTGTTTCTTTATGGTACAGGGCCTTCTTACTGCTGAGATCTCGATGTATCAGGCAGCAGCAGTATTTGGTGCAGGTTTGCTCGTAGGTATCGTGAATCTTGCAGCTGCAATCTTCCAGGCAAAGGTTTGTGCTAACGGTATCGCAGCAATCGGTAACGGACACGATGTTATGGGTAAGACTCTTATCCTCGGTGCGTTCCCAGAGTTGTATGCTATCTTGACTGTTGCAGCGACATTCCTTATCTCTAACGCTGTCGCATAGTAAAATCGTTTTTAAGCAGCGATAGCTGCGTTAAACATCGGTAGCCGAGTTGCTCACATACGCCTAAGTATGCTGCGCACTCGGCTCCTTGTTTGCCTTGCTCTCATCTGCTTAAAATCAATTTTCTTTATGCGACGGGTGTGTTACCACCCACCCCCTAAATCCCCCTCCTGTGAGGGGGGGGACTTTTTTTATACAACAAAATAAGCACCTTCGTAATCCCGAAGGTCTTTCTTTTGCGATGCACCACATCTCACGACTTCTGACAAGAAATTAAATTCCCTATTTATCCCTATTGGTAATAGTAAAAAATAGGTTGAGAATTTTTCTCAACCTATTTTGTGCTTGCCTATTTTTATATTTAGTGCTTTGTGGCTTTCCGTTCCTCCTCGCCATCTTTTTCGAGGATATCATCGCCCTCCCAGTCGAACATAGGGAACTCTTTGCGCTCTCCAAGTTGGAAACGAGTGTAGGTTATCGGCAAACCTCGTTCGAGATACATCTGCTCGTAGGCAGTCTTTACCGACAATACTTCATCGGCATAGCCCGAACCATAGATGTCGTTATTTGCTACCTCGCACTTCAAATCAAACTTATCAATTACGGCCGATGTGTAGGCGAAGAGGTGTTGCGAATCGGTTTTGAGATTTATCCAACCATCCTTGCGGAGTAATTTTGCATAGTATTCCAAGAATATAGGTGCAGTTAAACGCTTCTTTGCACGCTTGGTGCGGAGTTGTGGATCGGGGAAGGTAATCCAAATTTCATCAACTTCGCCTTCGGCAAATAACGATGTGATAAATTCTATTCTGGCACGCAGGAAACCTACATTTCCCATCTTACGCTCCGTAGCGGTCTTTGCGCCACGCCAAATGCGGGCACCTTTGATATCTACGCCGATAAAGTTCTTGTCGGGGTTGCGCTCTGCGAGGGCAACGGTATATTCACCCTTACCGCAACCAAGTTCGAGAACTATCGGGTTGTCGTTGTGGAAGAAATCCTTGCGCCAATTACCTTTCAGAGGGTGGTCGGTGCGGAACATCTCCTCGAATGCCGGTTGAACAAAGCACTCGAATGTTAAATTTTCTGCAAATTTTCTGAGCTTATCTTTTCCCATTATTCTTTTGGGTCATTAGCTAAATTAAAAAACAAAATACCTTTAATTATCAATTGTCAATTCGTCAATTGTCAATTAAATAGAGTTCTACTCCTATCGCCTCCACACCTCGCACAGCCGCTTGTGGCTTGAACGAAAATGTGTAGCAGCCTTTTTGGTTCAACACAACTTCTGCTCGATATGGCAGGCTCTCGGTTGTTGCCACAGTGAGCGCGGTGCGGGGATGTTGCAATGGCAACTCCACAACCTCTTCAAAATGACGAGCATCAGGCGTTGTAACAGTAATTTTCAGCGGCAGGGTAGTCTGCTTGAAATTGTCGTTATAGCGTAGTGTGATGTTGATATTGCGCAACGAAAGAGTGTCGCTATTGTCGTATGTAATGCACTTTGCACTATCCCACGACCGCATATCAACGCCTACCATCTGCGTATTCTGCGGGGCAAGACAACTTCCAAAAAGCAGTACTACCGCAACTATAATTATGCGACACACAACACCCATTTACTCCTGCTTTGGCTTATTGTGGTTGTTATGACGATGCTTGTGAGGCCTGTTGTGATGATTGTTGCCCTGCTGACCACCTTGATTGCCTTGACCGCTTTGCTGAGCAGACTGAGTATTCTGATCGCTATCTTGTGCAGCCTTACTCTCGTCTGAATTGTGGCGATTTTTCTTCTTTTTACGCTTCTTCGCCTTGTCGAAACGGGTGATACTATCCTCCTCGGTGCGATATGTTGGCTCCTCAACCTGTGGTTCGTGATCCTCTCCGAGTATAGACTCAACCTTTCCGCCATTGCGATTTACTGCCAAAATCTCACGCACACGCGATACAGGAATCGTTACCAAATTCGACATCGAATCCTTGCTTGTCGAGAAGGTCATCGTGTGAGCGAGGATATCGCTCTTGACGAGGAAGTATTCGCCATCAATAGCCTGCAACGGCTCACGCAAGCGCGGCATCGAACGGCGAGCATCGGCATATACATCGTACTCGTAAGTCAGACAACACTTCAATTTCGAGCATTGTCCTGCCAACTTCAATGGGTTAAGTGAGAGGTCTTGAACGCGCGCAGCACCCGTGGTGACACTCGAAAAACTCGATACCCACGATGCACAACACAACTCACGACCACACGCTCCGATACCTCCGATGCGACCAGCCTCCTGACGAGCACCAATCTGTTTCATCTCGATACGGATATGGAACTGCTCGGCAAAGACCTTGATAAGTTCACGGAAATCGACACGACCATCGGCAATATAGTAGAAGATAGCCTTAATCTTATCGCCCTGATACTCTACATCGCCAATCTTCATATCCAAGCCCATATCGGCTGCGATTTGGCGCGAACGAATCATTGTTTCGTGTTCGAGGGCGATAGCCTCCTGCCACTTCTCGATATCGTAAGGGCGAGCCTTGCGATAAATCTTCTTAAATTCGCCATTCTGCGGATTGAAACCGAGTCGTTTCATCTGTCGTGCTACCATATCGCCCGTGAGCGAGATGATGCCTATGTCGTGTCCGGGCGAAGCCTCTACTGCCACAATATCGCCCACTTGCAACTGCAAGTTGTTGACATTCTGATAGAACGAACGGCGCGTATTCTTAAATCGTACCTCGAAAATATCGGTCGGAAAGTTGTCGGGATACTCTTCGAGCCAAGGCTCCTCGTGCAGACGGAAGCAACCACGAGCCTCTCGTGCCGTGGGCTCACCAGCCTCGTTTACGCCAAATGCAACACCGCGACCAACTTCGGGTTTATCATATTTTGTATAATCCATATATTTCAAAAAGTCAATATTGCGCTCAAAGATACGAAAATAATTGAAAATTGACAATGCTATTGTAAAAATCATATTTTTTGCATGCCTTTGCAAGTATCGTTTTCGATACCTATATGGGTTGTGGATTTCCTACTATGTGCCGGGTATTGTTTTCGATACCCATGTTGGAGGTGGTTGCTTCCCTTTTGTCTGTTGGGTGTCGTTTTCGATACCTATGATTGTTTGGAAGAGTTCTTGACCAACCTGTGGTGCCGGGTATCGTTTTCGATACCCGCGATTGAAAGGAGGGAGGATACTCACCAGCAGTATCAGATACTTTATATCATTTTAACTATTGGGTATCGAAAACAATACCCAATAGTTGGAAAAATCATATTTTTAGGGTAATTTTGTAGTATAATAATACAAAACTATGACAAGCGAAGAATTTTTCAAGAACGAAAATCCTGTTAGATGGTTATTTGAGCGATTCCCTGAACTGAATGCGGGGCAAGTTGCAAAGGCTATGGGCATAAACGAAACCCTATTCCGCAACTACATCAACGGCACAAAGCGACCTTCGGCGGAGCGAATCGTTAACATAGAAAATTTTATACAGAAACTCGGCAAAGAACTCTCCGAAACACGCCTATTGTAATTCTCCTGTGCATAGGTATCGAAAACGATACCCGGCAATAAGGAGGGGGAACCACTCCACAAAGGAGCATTACACGCTAACATAGGTATTGAAAACGATACCTGTGTGATGGAGGAGAGGAAACCAACACAGGTTGCTGGGTGTCGAAAACGATACCCGGCAATAAAAAAGCAACAATAAAATACCACCACACAATCATGGGTATCGAAAATGATACCTGTGTGATGGCGGAGAGGAAACCAACACAGGTTGCTGGGTATCGAAAACGATACCCGGCAATAAGGAGGGGCAACCACTCCACAAAGGAGCGTTACACGCTAACATAGGTATTGAAAACGATACCCAGCACAGGAGAGAGGGAAGGGGTAAAGAGAATATTAAATAACCATAGGTATCGAAAACGATACCCATGCAATAGAAGCGAGGGATATAAGAGATAATAATTTAAACACACTACATTCATGATACAAACAGAACAAATTAAGGAACTTGTAAGGCGTCTGGATACGCTGGGGAGGTGTCTTTGACATCGAACAGAGAAAAATAGACCTCCAAAACGAGGAGGAGAAGACGCTTGAACCCAACTTTTGGGAGAACCCCGAAAAGGCGCAGGAGCAGTTGCGCAAGGTTGCTTCGATAAAGAGTTGGGTTGAGGGTTACGAGGAGGTGCGTAAAGCGGTTGATGAGGTGGAGCTAATGCCCGAATTTATCACCGAAGGTCTTGCCTCCGAAGATGATGCAGAGCGAGCCTACACCCGAGCCGCAGACCTCGTAGAGAAGCTCGAACTTCGCAATATGCTCTCCGGCGAGGAGGACAAGATGGGTGCAATAGTTGATATCAACGCCGGTGCAGGTGGCACGGAGGCACTCGATTGGGCTTCGATGTTGCTTCGTATGTACACCCGTTGGTGCGAGGCTCACGGCTACAAGGTAAAGATGCTCGACTTCCAAGAGGGGGATGAGGTGGGTGTAAAATCCTGCACAATGGAGGTCGAAGGCGACTTCGCCTACGGATATCTCAAAAGCGAAAATGGAGTGCATCGTTTGGTGCGACTCTCGCCATTCAACGCCAACAACAAACGACAAACCACCTTTGCATCGGTGGCAGTTACGCCTGCCGTAGATGACTCTATCGAGGTGGTTGTAAATCCCGCCAATATCGAGTGGGAAACCTTCCGTTCAAGTGGTGCAGGAGGTCAGAATGTAAATAAGGTAGAAACGGCTGCACGACTTCGCTACCATTTCAAAGATGAGCAGACGGGTGAGGAGATTTCGTATGTGATTGAGAATCAAGAAACACGCTCGCAGTTGATGAACAAGGAGAATGCGATGCGTATTTTGCGCTCGAAACTCTACCAATACGAACTCGAAAAACGCCGTGCCACACAGCAGGCTATCGAGGCGGACAAGAAGAAGATTGAGTGGGGCTCACAAATTCGCTCCTATGTGCTTGATGACAGGCGAGTTAAGGACCACCGCACGGGCTTCCAAACCACCGATTGCGATAGCGTACTTGATGGCGATTTAGATGGCTTTATCAAGGCGTACCTGATGGAGAATTAAGAATTAAAATCGAATAATTTTTAATTTTTAATTTTTAATTTTTAATTTTGCGGTCTATGATCGACCGAGATACCATAGATAGAATCTATGCCGCAGCAGATATTGTTGAGGTGATAAACGACTATGTTACGCTCAAACGCAAGGGCGTAAACTATCAGGCGTGCTGTCCGTTCCACAACGAAAAGACGCCTTCGTTTGTCGTATCTCCATCGAAAGGCTTGTTCAAATGTTTCGGCTGCGGTAAGGGCGGAAACGCCGTGTCGTTTGTCAAAGAACACGAAAATGTCAGCTATGTAGAGGCATTGAAAATCGTAGCCAAGAAGTACGGTATCGAGGTTAAGGAGCGAGAGGAGACCGAAGAGGATAAAATCCGTAACAACAACCGCGAGAGTATGTTTATGCTCAACTCATGGGCTGCGGACTACTTCGTAAATACTCTCCATAACACCGATGAAGGCATTAGCGTAGGCTTGTCATATTTCCGTCAGGCGCGAGGTTTCTCGGAGAGTACAATCAAGAAATTCGGACTCGGATTTTGCCCTTCGGGTGGCGATAAGATGACGCAAGATGCATTGCGTGCCGGCTACAAGGAGGAGTTCTTGCTTTCGACAGGTCTTTCGCTCAAAAGCGAGCGCGACAACTCACTTTTCGACCGCTTCCGTGAGCGAGTGATGTTCCCCGTACACAATGTTTCGGGACGCATCGTGGCATTCGGAGGTCGAACGCTACGCACCGACAAGAAGGTTGCCAAGTATCAGAACTCGCCCGAAAGCGAGATATACAGCAAGAAGAATGAGATTTATGGTCTGTTCTTCGCAAAGAAGGCCATTCAGCAGCAGAACTACGCCATTATGGTCGAGGGTTATACAGATGTTATCTCGATGCACCAATCGGGCGTGGAGAATGTTGTAGCATCTTCGGGAACATCGCTTACGACCGAGCAGATACGCCTTCTCTCCCGCTTCTCGAAGAATATTACCGTGATGTACGATGGCGACTCGGCTGGTCAGAAGGCATCGTTGCGCGGTATCGATATGATATTGAAAGAGGGGTTAAATGTTCGCGTGGTGCTTCTGCCGGTTGAACACGACCCCGATTCGTTCGCTCGTTCGCACTCCGCCGAGGAGGTGCGCGACTATGTGGAGCGCAATAGTCAGGACTTTATCTCCTACAAGGCAAAATTGCTCCTCTCCGATGCGGGCGATGATCCGATAAAGCGCAGCGAGGTTATTCGCGATATGGTGCAGTCGATAACCGAAATTCCCGACTCGATACAGCGCTCACTCTACATCAAGGAGTGTGCGCGCCTAATGAATATGAGTGAGGATATCTTGGTTACCGAGGTAGCCAAGCGCCGAGCAAATTCGTTGGGTGACAAGGAAGCGAGTGAGTTTATACAGCGCGAGAGCCGTCGTTACTGGCGCAAACGAGAGGAGATGCCTGCCGCAAGTGAGGAGGGCGAGCATATCGGCAACCTGACTATCGGTAGCAGTTTGGAGTCCATCGAACGCGAACTGATATACTACCTCGTTGTACATGGAACAAAAGATTATGAGTTCCGCGAGGGGCGCACTATTGTACCACTGAATGTCGCATCGACCATTATTGACGAGATGTCGGTGGATAATATGCGTTTCCATAACGAGGCCTACAACAAGATATACGACATCTATCGCGAGGCCCGTGCAGAGGGACGCACACCACAACTTGAAGAGTTTTCATCGCACAGCGATATTGCTGTCTGCGATGCAGTAACCGATTTGATATTTATTGATGACCAATATTCGATGAGCGAGATTTGGACAAAGAAGGAGGTACATACCACGACCGAGTCGGAGGTTTTAGGCAAGGGCGTTCCGAAGGCGATAATGCTCTTTAAGACCAAAGTGGTGTCGGCAAGATTGGCCGAGTTGCAGGCGGCACTCCAACGCGAAGGTATCAGCGAAGAGGAGGAGTTGGAAATCGCCTTGGAGATGGTAAATCTCAACCGCCTGAAAGTGATTTTATCAAAAAAGACAAACAGATTGACGATATAGTGAATTGCTAATGTTGAAACCCAACAAAAAAGGGTGCGTTCAAAAAACAACTATTGAACACGCCCTTTTTCGTTGTGTGATACTCTGCTTATTTCTCGCTTGCGTTAAACCACTTCATCAGCCAAGCGATAAGGATGGTTACTGCCGCGAGAACCAAGCATCCAACCATTAACCATACGCCCGTACCATTCATAAACATCATAGGCACGAGGGTAATTAACGCGATTTCAAGCGGCGCAATAGGAAGATATGCTAATGCGTAGTCTTCCATAGCTTTGCTCTCCAACTTAGGATCGACAATGCGCAATAGTGCGATACCCATAGCCATTGTGCCGGTCCACCAGCCCCATGCGAAAATTGTGCGCTCAAACCAATAGGTTTTGGATAGTTTACGGCCGAAGTAGAAGGTTATTGAGAAGACTATTATAGTTCCGACACCAATCAATACGATAAGCGGAAGGGCGTACTTTACAATTACGCTCATCTTGATAGAGGCAACACCAAATGCCACCAAGAGGTCGGTACTCATACTGCCAATGCGCTGTGTCGTCTTAGGGCAGATATACTTCGATACATTTGTTTTGTCGAATATCTTCTTCAAAATAAGCCCAAATACAAAGGCGCAGCTGAATACCGGCAACTCCAATTTAGGATATATGCTCTTAACGCCAATGCTGCACAGATAACCCAAGAGAGCCGCTACACAAACTAATGCCAAATGGAAGGTCAATGAGTCGATAGAGATAGAGGAGGTGGTTTCATTGCCGATAGGGATACGCTTCTCCTCTGGGAGCAGACCACTGCGCAACTCGTCAGGAAGCTCCTTGAAGTCGGTGATAAATGCAGTCTGCTTCTTGCGTGTAGCCCACTTAATGAAGATAAGTCCAATGCAGATTGCCCAAATAATACCGATTGTTGCGGTCATCATACCTAAGCTGAGAGCATCCTCCCAACCTAAGCCGTTGAATGCGGTACCAATAGCAGCTGCTGTTCCGTGTCCGCCATAGAATCCCGTAGAGAGCATAATGCCGAAAGCATCGTGAAGCTCAGGCCAAATAGCTTTGAATACAAATAGTCCCAATAGACCGATAATGCCCCATTGCAACAACATTCCCAATTGAGCGTATGCCCACATAGGGCCTGTGGTGCGAACAACCTCCTTCAAAGAGGCATTCGAGGTTGAAGATAGCGGCAATGCGGAAAATACCAATGCAATAAGAATTGCAGAGTATGTTCCAAGTTGGTCAGAGAATGGCAACCAACCAAGACCATTAGGACCAAATGCCAGACCAAGAAGACCGGCAATAAGACTCGGTGGAATAAAAAGCTTCTGAATTAACTTGATTTTAGCTCGCATAACTTGTCCTACGAGCAGCAACACGGACATCATTCCCAGGTCCACAAAGAAAGCCCAAGGGGTGAATGTTTCAAAAAGATTCATACAAAATGTTAGTTTTTTTAGGTTTTCGTCAAAAGGTTTTGCAAGTTATTAAAATTTTTTTCGAAAAACGAATTTTTTAACATAAAAATATGAAATGTATGCAAAAAAAACTATTTGACTATGCCTGTCAAATAGGATTATGCTTTTTGTGCAGCGAACCAATAACCAATATATAATATGGTTATGGGTATAATAGAAAATCCCGTCTAACTTTTTAATTATTAGACAGGATTTTAATCATTCGTTTAGTATGTTCTTCTTATCCTGCGTTTGCGAGCCAACTCGCGTTCGAGTTTTAATCGCTTTACCTTTTGGACACTCTGTCGCCAGAAGAGATATGCTGCGATGAAGAGCGCAACACAAACGCCTAACGCAATAAGGTCGTTGGTATCCACCGCAACCTCCTTGTCGAAGTGGTCCATCACGATTGTAATAAGCAGACCTCCGACTGCTCCGCCAATCATCGCCAAAAGTGTTCCCCAGCGATATCGAGGGAACAGTTTATAGAGCGAACGGAAAATAGCCTCACCGAGAATCAGCACCGAGATACAACTCATTGTTTCGCTTACGATATGTTGGGTATCCGGCTCCATCGGGATAAATTTGCAAATGAGTTTCTCTCCGATGACGAAAAGAAAGAAGAGAGCCATCTCCAAACCACCGATTTTTACGCGCCACAAGTTGTACTGTACTCCTCGGTTAATCTTGCGCAGTATCTGTATAAAATTAGTTGCTTCCATCAGTTTTCCGTTTTCCGTTTTCCGTTTTCCGTTTCTTGATTCTTCCGCTCTTGCGTAGAGCCTCGGCGATAATATATTGCAGCTGACCGTTGGTGGAGCGGAATTCATCTTCCGCCCACCTCTCGATCGCCTCCATCATCTCGGCATCAATACGAAGTACAAAACTCTTTGTTGACTCCTTTGCCATAATTTATTAGCTTTTAGCCATTAGCTATTAGCCATTAGCTTTCTTTTAGTGAATAGTGAGTAGTTGAAACTAATCGCGCGCCATAGAGAGCGAAGCTCGACGCCATAGAGCACCGCAGGTGCGACGCCATAGAGGGCAAAGCCCGACGATATAATCTACTCGCGCCGTCCCTCGTCTAATGATGTAAGGTGCCTGTATTAACAACCGGCTGCGCCGACTCATCACCGCACAACACTACGAGCAAGTTGCTCACCATAGCTGCCTTGCGCTCCTCGTCGAGCTCTACAACCTCATCCTCTGCCAACTTGTCGATAGCCATCTTAACCATCGAAACAGCACCCTCAACAATCTTCTCGCGTGCCGAGATAATAGCATCAGCCTGCTGACGACGCAACATTACGGCTGCAATCTCCGGAGCGTATGCGAGGTAGTTGATACGAGCCTCTACAACCTCGATACCGGCCATTGCCAAACGCTCGTTCAAACGATTTTCGAGCTGCTCGTTAATCTCGTCGGCATTCGAGCGGAGGGTGAGCTCCTCTTTTATACCGTTGTTATTGTCGTATGCGTAGATTCCGGCCACCTGACGCAACGCTGCATCGCTCTGTACCGATACGAAGTTTTCGAGCACCTTCATACGGCTACTTGCCGTTACAGTAACCTCACCCGTAGCAACAGGGGTGTCGATATCGAATACAGCCTTGTAAATCTCCTCCTCACGAATCTTCCATACCAAAACCAAACCGATAAGGATTGGGTTACCCTGCTTGTCGTTCACCTTGATAGGCTCGGCATTGAGGTTGCGGGCACGAAGCGAGATCGACTTCTTCGACATAAATGGATTTACCCACCAATAACCCGTCTGCACAAAGTTACCGCGATACTTTCCGAAGAAGAGCAATACACGAGCCTCGTTAGGCTCCAACATTATAAAACCGCACGATGCGATCATCGCCCACAAAGTGATTATAACACCTGCCACAATAGCAATAGCGTCGTAAGGCGATGCCCAATTAACACCTCCATAGATTGCGAGTGCAGGGCCGCCTACCCACGATAACAACACGATGAATAACATCGCAAATCCGTTCATCTTCCAGCCTGAATAGACCATGTTCTTGTTTGCCTCCATAGTAATAAGTATTAAAAAGGTTTATAATTTTGTTTTCATTTACAGTCCTCTTTTCAAAATGATATTATTTTGATATCACAAAGTAAATGCAAAAAATTCGTTTTTCCAAATAATTTTTCGATATTTTTTGTGATACAAATAAAAAGAGCCTGTCTAACAAGTTTTTTTGTTAGGCAGGCTTGTTTGTTGCTGTGGTTTTTTTGGGGAAGGGGCAAAATTTAGATAGTTGAAAAGCTCAAAAGTTTTGAGAAAATCACATTATGCAACGCAGATTTGCGCTACATAGAGGTTTGTTGGTCTTATACCACTCGTATTATCGTTATTTGGTTTATTATT
>JAZSOV010000088.1:0-11722 GCA_045537095.1 Alistipes sp. | reverse complement strand
ACCATCTGCTGCATAAACAACGAGCCACCCATGATGGCGCAGTTTACAGCGATAAGCGGAAGGAAGATACCGAGCTGGTTGTAGAGGGTTGGCGAGAACTTCTCGACAATCATCTCCACCAACTGCACAAATGCAGCGATAACGGCGATAAAGACGATGAACGAGAGGAACGACAAATCTACACCCTCAACCAACGCATTAGGAGCCAAAACATACTCATTCAAGAGGTAGTTCAAAGGCACGGTCATTGTCTGCACGAAAGTTACGGCAAGACCGAGACCGAGAGCTGTCTTAACACTCTTCGATACGGCAATGTAGGAGCACATTCCGAAGAAGAATGCGAAGACCATGTTGTCGATAAAAATCGAACGAATAAATAAATTCAATGTTTCCATAATCTATCCTCCTATTTCTCCTGTAAGTTAGTGTTAATAGTACGGTGAATCCAGATGATACAACCAACGATAATCAACGCCATCGGTGGGAACAACATCAAACCGCAATTTGCGTAGCCCAATTCGTAAAGACCGAGCTTCTCGAAGATTGGATAGCCAAACAACGAGCCCGAGCCGAGCAACTCGCGGAAGAATGCCACGATTACGAGAATCAAGCCGTAGCCTGCACCGTTACCGATACCATCGAGGAACGAATCCCAAGGCTTATTCTGCAATGCAAACGCCTCAACACGGCCCATCACGATACAGTTTGTAATAATCAGACCAACATATACCGACAACTGCTTCGATACATCGTAAACAAATGCCTTCAACACCTGGTCTACCAAGATAACCAACGAAGCGATTACAACCAACTGCACGATGATACGGATACGCGAAGGTACACCCTTACGCAAAATCGACATCACCAAGTTGGCAAACGCTGTAACTACCATTACCGACAAACCCATAACAATAGCAGGTTTAAGTTGCACGGTAACAGCCAAAGCCGAACAGATTCCGAGAATCTGAACGATGACAGGGTTATTTCCGCTAAGCGGAGCTGTCAAATTTTTCAAACTCTTACTTGCCATTGTTCTCTGTGTTTAATTCGTTAGACACCTGCTCAGTTGCCGCCTTTGCTGCCACGAAGTATGGCACATACGACACCAAGCAATCCTTAATCATAGCCGACACACCGTCCGAGGTCTTTGTACCACCTGTGATGGCATCAACCTCGTGAGGATTGTTCTCGTCAGCACCACCCTTCTTCAAGGTGATACCAACCAACTCCTCACCCTCGAATACGGTCTTACCGGGATACATAGCCTGATGCTTTGCAGTGGTAATCTCCGCACCCAAACCAGGAGTCTCGCCCGAGTGGTCGAGTACGATACCCTTAACGGTATTCATATCGGGAGCCAAAGCGATATAGCCCCAGATTGGTCCCCAAAGACCCGCACCATACAAAGGCACTACAACACTGCCATCGGTAGCCTTGAAGATTGGGAACTGACCTGCATCACGAGTATCCTTAACGCTCTGCAAAGCCTCGAAAACCTTTGCAACATCGTTCTCTACGACTGCACCATCTGCATTGAGCAACAGAGCCTCTGCAACAACATCACCATAAGCGGTTGTAGCTGCATCGTAGCCAAGAGCCTTAACAATCTGAGTCTTCTTCTCGTTGAGAATATTCTCGTCCTGACGAGGCTTCAAACCGAGGGCTGCCAACGACAGCAATACAGCCACGATAACTACCATCACTACCGAGTAGATGATGATATATACATTACTATTTGTATTGAATTTCATAGCCTTACCCTCCTTATTTAACAGTTTTAACACGATTCTTACGGCGGCGGATATTAGCCTCAACTACGAAGTAGTCAACAAGCGGAGCCAACGCATTCATAAAGAGAATCGAAAGCATCATACCCTCCGGATATGCAGGGTTAATCTCACGAATCATAATTGCGATAGCACCTGTCAAGAAGCCTACGATATACTTACCGGTCGAAGTCTGAGCCGAGGTTACAGGGTCTGTTGCCATAAAGACTGCACCGAAGGCGAAACCACCAACGAGCAGGTGCATATAAGGCTCAACACCCTGCGAGCCCATTGCGCCA
Organism: Alistipes sp.; assembly: GCA_045537095.1. Classification (GTDB taxonomy): domain Bacteria; phylum Bacteroidota; class Bacteroidia; order Bacteroidales; family Rikenellaceae; genus Alistipes. Next base: position 9,657 of record JAZSOV010000088.1, on the reverse strand, counting down.
ACGCCGCAAAGGTTGAAGAGGTATGCCATAGCCAAACCACCAACAAATACCGACACCATAGTCTTCCACGAAGCGACACCCGTATAGAGAAGGATTGCGGCACCAATCAAGATAGCCAAGGTCGAAGTCTCACCGAACGAGCCAGGGATAAAGCCGAGGAACGCATCGAGAGCCGACCACTGCATACCACCCGTTGTAGCCAACTGCTCCAAAGCGGTAGCACCGGTCTGTGCATCGGTTGCGCCAAACATCTTCCAAGTCGAGTACCAAACGGTCTCACCCGACATCTGCGGAGTGTAGGCAAAGAATACAAATGCACGAGCCAAAACAGCAGGGTTAAATACATTCATACCCGTTCCACCGAAAATCTCCTTACCGAAGATTACAGCGAAGGCGGTACCCAAACCAACCATCCAAAGCGGAGTGCTTACAGGCATTACAAGCGGAATCAAGAGTCCCGAAACGAGGAAGCCCTCATTAACCTCGTGACCACGCCACTGCGCTACGGTGAACTCGATACCCAAACCAACGATATACGATACAGCAATCATCGGAAGGATTCGCACCAAGCCGTAAGCGAATGCCAACCAGCCCTCCAAGCCTACCTGCAAACCTGTGTTGTAGCAGCCAAACAAGAGGCAAGGGATAAGAGCCACAACTACGGTAATCATCGTACGCTTAATATCGTTACAATCACGAACATGCGCACCATGCTGAGTTGTGGTGTTAGGAACGAACAAGAAGGTCTCGAAAGCATCGAAAGTCGAGTGCAAGAAACCGAGTTTGCCACCCTTCGAGAAGGTTGGCTTAATCTTATCTACTATATTACGAAGTGCCTTCATTACTCCTCCTCCTTAATCATTGTGTTAATACCATTGCGGAGAATCTGCTGAATCTCAATCTTCGAAGGGCAGACGAACTCGCAGAGTGCCAAATCCTCCTCCACAACCTCGTAGATACCGAGATTCTCCATCTTATCCAAATCGTTAGCAATACAAGCCTTCACAAGATGCACAGGGTAGATATCCATTGGCAAATACTTCTCGTAGAGGTCGTTCATAACGAAAGCACGCTCGCCACCGTTGAGGTTGGTGTCGAGGTTGTACTTACGGCATGGGAACAACCAAGAGAAGTATGCACGCGATACCGAGAACTTCTTAAAGCGAGGCATTGCCCAACCGAGCAACTCGTAGTTATCGCCCTCAGGGATTACGGTGAGTTGGTTAGCATTGACACCGAGGAATCCCTCTTTGCCAACATTGCGACCTGTCAAAACATTGCCCGAGATAACGCGAGCGTGCTCGTTCGACAACTTGCCACCCAAGATTGACTCAACCGAAGCTCCTGCCACTACGCGATAGAACTTAGGCTCTGCCACGCACGAACCTGCAACTGCAATCACGCGCGAGAAATCAACCTTACCCGTGAGGAACAGACGACCGAGAATTACAACATCCTGAATATTCAAGGTCCAAACCTTCTCGCCCTTGTTGATTGGGTCGATGTGGTGAATCTGAACGCCCACATTGCCCGCAGGGTGCTTACCCTTGAATGCATGCAACTCTACGCCCTCAACTTGTGGCACCTGACCGCAAGCGTTGTACGAGAGGTGTACCTTGCCATCGGTCAGACGGCGCAATACATCAAATCCCTTCTGCAACGGTTGCTGCTGGTCAGCAAGTGCAAAGTCGTAGTCGATAGCGAGAGGTGCGCTGTCGAATGCCGACACGAAAATAGCCTTTGGCTTATCGCTTGGAGTAGCGACAACACCGTAAGGACGCTGAACAAACATCGTCCACAATCCCGATTCGAGCAAAAGTTTCACGATATCCTCGCGCGAAGCGGTTGCGACATCGAGCTTTGCGAACTCTTTGTAGGCAACCTGCTTGTCGGCTGTTACGACAACAGAGAGAATCTTGCGCTTCTCACCACGATTGACAGCAGCAACAGTACCGCTGACAGGCGAGGTGAAGAGGATCTCCGGACGCTTCTTATCGAAGAAGAGCGGAGAACCTGCCTCTACTGTGTCACCAACCTTAACAAGCATCTTCGGGGTAACGCCCTCGAAATCGAGTGGCGAAACTGCGTACTCCGCAGCCATTGGAGCATCGACTATTGTCTTTGCTGCCTCTCCCTGCAAGCGAATATCCAAACCTTTGCAAAGTTTAATGATTTTCGACATGTTTTTTTGGTTTTAGTTAGTGAATAAAAATAAATTAAAATTTGTTATTTTTTATGTTTTGGAAAAATTGTTAGTTCCCAAATGGGTTAGTACCCTAAAAATTGCACGCGAAGATACAAATTTTTTGTGAGATTACACCCTTTTTCTATCACTATTTTCACAATTATTGCAAAATTTCGTTATCTTTACACTTGCAATGGTTGTAGACATTCACACACATAATGCGCATACACAGGCGCAAACGATTGATATAGTGGGCATTCACCCTTGGCACGCATCGGCAGCCAACCTCTCTTCGGTAGAGCGCAATGCTGCCACAGCAGATGCCATTGGTGAGATAGGTTTGGACTTTGCGTGCGACACTCCGCGCGAGGAGCAAGAGCATATTTTTCGAGAGCAGTTAGCCATTGCCGAAAGGTTAGAAAAGCCTATCGTTTTGCACTGTGTTCGTGCCTTCGAGGAGGTGATGCAGATTTTGAAAAACTACCACTTGAAAGCCGTTATTTTTCACGGGTTCATCGGCCCTGTCGAACAAGCGCAACGCGCTGTAAAACAAGGATATTATCTCTCGTTTGGAGAGCGCACATTTCGCTCTCCTAAAACCATCGAAGCCTTGCGTTCCACCCCACTTTCACACCTCTTTATCGAGACCGATGAAAGTTCCACTCCGATAGAGGCGATTTACGCCCGCATTGCTGAGTTGCGTGGTATCCACATCGCAGAATTAACCACCGCCACAGAGGAAAATTTTACTCTAATTTTCAATTCTTAAATTCTTAATTCTTAATTTAATTTACTACCTTTGTGCAAACTCCCAGGAGGTAAAATCGAAGGCGATTAGGCTATTTTTGTGCGTTACGCAGTGACGAAAAGCGCAGCATAGTAAGCCTATGTGAGCATTTTCGGCGCAAGTAAGGTGCAAAAAGAGGCAATCGGAACGATTTACAGCGCAAAGGGGGAAAGCGATATTTATATGTGGTTAGAACGAAGCAAACTCCTCTTCGGTGAAGATAAGATGAAGGCTCTGCAAGGGGCAAATGTGTTGGTTGTCGGACTTGGCGGTGTGGGTGCTTACGCTGCCGAGATGTTGGTGCGCAGCGGCATCTGCAAGATGACCATTGCCGACTCGGATGTGGTGGGCGAGAGCAATATAAACCGCCAACTTATTGCCCTTCACTCCACCATCGGTCGCCCAAAAAGCGAAGTATTGGCAGAGCGTCTGCGCGACATCAATCCAAACCTCGATTTGAGAGTCGTAAACGACTATATAAAAGACGAAAAGACCGACCTCCTGCTTGACAGTGAACGCTTTGATTATGTGATAGATGCGATAGACACCTTATCACCCAAATTAGCTCTTATAAAGGGGTGTATCGACCGCTGTTATCCCGTAGTAAGTTCTATGGGTGCAGGGGCAAAATTAGACCCTACAAAGGTGGAGATTGCCGATATCTCAAAGACTCATCACTGCCCTTTGGCGCATATGTTGCGCAAGCGACTCCATAAGATAGGTATTCGTAAAGGTTTTAAGGCTGTATTCTCGGCCGAGCCACCCGTAGAAGGGGCTATGATTTTGTGCGAGGAACAAAACCACAAATCGCAGGTCGGCACTGTGTCGTATATGCCGGCAACCTTTGGCATCGCCTGCGCTTCGGTGGTGGTAAGAGAGCTAATAACAGAGTTGAAAATTAAAAGTTAAAAGTTATTTTGGTTATGAAAATTGCATTTTTAGACGAGTATTCACTCGGTGATATGGATTTAACTCCGATTAAGGAGTTAGGCGAGTATGTAGGTTATGACCGCACCTCGAAGGAGCAGGTTTTGGAGCATTGCAAGGGTGCCGAAGTGGTTATCTGCAACAAGACCGTTTTGCGTGCTGAGACGCTGCGCGCACTACCCGATTTGCGTTTTATCGCTATCGCTGCAACAGGTATGAATAATGTTGATTTAGAGGCAGCTGCGGAGTTAGGCATCGGCGTTAAGAATGTTGCCGGCTACTCAACAAACTCGGTGGCCGAAGCGACAATGAACTTCGCCCTTTCACTATTCAAGAACACCAAATATTTCGATGACTACTTCAAGAATGGAGCCTATGCCGCAACCGAGGATATCTTCCATTTTGGCCGTCCCGTACGCCAACTGCGCGGCTCGAAGTGGGGCGTAATAGGTATGGGTGCCATAGGTCGTGAGGTAGCACGCCTTGCAAGTGCCTTCGGTTGCGAAGTGGCCTACACCTCCACTTCGGGTGCTGTGCGCAAGGAGGAGTATCCGCAAAAGTCGCTCGAAGAGTTGCTCAGCTGGGCAGATATTGTATCTATTCACTGCCCTCTCACTTCTGCAACCAAGGGGCTGATTGGCGAGAAGGAGTTGCAACAAATGAAACCTACTTCGGTAATTATAAATGTTGCTCGCGGAGGAATCATTGACGAGGCCGCACTCGCCAAAGCGCTGAACGACAAGGTAATAGCCGGTGCAGGATTGGATGTATTCTCGCGCGAGCCTTTGCACGAGTCGCCACTCTACGACCTTGCAGACAGATACTCTTTGGTAGCCTCGCCACATACAGCGTGGGCTGCCGATGTAGCACGCAAAGTGTTGATTGATTGCATCGCCAACAACATAAAAGAGTATATCGCTACAAAGTAGAACACAAACAAAACCAACCTATATACAATGAAGAGATTTATCGTTGCACTATTTGCCTTATTCGGCATATGTGGCAGTGGTTTGGCCTGCACCTCGGCCATTGTTTCGGCACAGCGTTCGAGCGAAGGTGCTCCGCTTCTGTGGAAGCACCGCGATAGCGGTTTCAGCAATACGCGCGTAGATCATGTCGAGGATGGCAAATATGCCTACACCGCCATCGTATCCAACAATAGAAAGAATACTCGTGCAGGAGTCTTTGCAGGCATAAATGAGGCAGGATTTGGAGCTATCGACACCAACACACGACTCCTCCCGATTGCTACACCTGAGGAGTATGAGGCGTGCACACTACCCTGCACAACGCGCTCTCTATATCGCTTGTCATTAAGTCAGTGTGCCACGGTGGATGAGTTCGAAGAGTTACTAAAAACCACCAAGCGCAGACGCGGTTACAAGACCAATATGGGCATAGCCGATGCTACGGGAGCAGTTGCCTATTTTGAGATTTGGGATATGGGCTATCGCCGTTACAACCTCAGTGAGCGCGCCGAAGGTTTTGATGTCCGCGCCAACTTTTCGCATCTGACACCAGAAGGGAAAGAGGGGGTAACTATGCGCCGCTATAACCTAATGATGCAGGTGATGAATGCTCACAACGGAAACTTCGCCCCACAAGACTTTATCAACTACTCACGCTCGTACAATAGTTGCAAGTATGGCGATGTTCTCAACTCCGACAAGCCGTTCTATTGCCGCAACCATACCGTACCGCGCTATTCGACTGTAGCCTCCATTGTGCTTGTCTGCGACAAGGAGAATCCGCGTATGCTCGTGATGAACGGACACCCTGTATCGAGTGTTGCTGTGCCCGTATATGTCAAAGCAAAGCACAATATTCCGATGTGCGTGAAGGGCGATGCTATGCGACTCTTATCGAACGATTTTCGTGCTGTGGCATACACCAAGGATAGCAAGAAGAGATACTTATTGAACAAAGAGGTTGTTCGTAAAGTATTGGCTATCAAGCAACCTGCAATCGAGATGCCAAAGGTGATGCCGCAAGATATCAAAGCCTTCAACGCCAATATAGACAAGAAATTTTCAAAGCACGAGAAGCGTGTTCGCAAAATATTGAAACGCTATATTTAGCACACCTATTCCGCAAGAAAACACTAAAAATAACCCTAATATGAAACGACTACTCACTCTATTACTCGCCATTTTTAGCGTGTATATCAGCAGTTTAGCCTGCACCTCGGCCATTGTTACGGCACAGCGTTCAAGCGAAGGTGCTCCGCTTCTGTGGAAGCATCGCGACAATAAATTCAGCAATACGCGCGTAGACTACATCGAGGGTGGCAAATATGCCTACACCGCCATTGTACCCAACAACAAGAGAGTAAAATATGGTATGATGGGCGGTATAAACGAGGTGGGACTCGGCTCTATAAGCACCGCCACAAGGGCACTGCCCGTGGCGACACCCGAAGAGTTCGAAGCCTGCACTCGCCCACTTGTCAAGACTTCGCTTTACAGATTGGCACTCCAAGAGTGCGGTTCAGTCGATGAGTTCGAGGAGTTACTCAAAACAACCAAACGCAAGCGCGGTTTCAAGGGTAATATCGGTATGGCCGATGCTTCGGGAGCTGTTGCATACTTCGAGATTTGGGACCTCGATTATCGCCGTTACAACACTAACGAAATGGCTGACGGATTCGATGTGCGCGCCAATTTCTCGCACGCCGCAATATCGCCAAAACGAGGTGCGAGCGAACGCCGGTACAATCTGATAATGCAGGAGATGAAGGCACACAATGGCAACTTTACTCCGCAACAACTTATCGGCTACTCGCGCTCTTACAATAGTTGCAAATATGGCGATGTTCTTGCCACCGACAAGCGATATTATTGCAGCAACCACACCGTACCACGCTATTCAAGCGTAGCATCGATTGTACTGGTTTGCGACAAGGAAAACCCGCGTATGCTCGTGATGAACGGACACCCTGTATCGAGTGTCGCTGTGCCCGTATATGTCAAGGCAAAGCACAATATCCCAATGTGTGTGAAGGGCGATGCTATGCGACTACTTTCGGAGGAGTTCCGCGCCTTGGCATACACCAAAACCGAGCGCAAGGGATATATCATTCTAAATAAGGAGCTTGTTCGTAAGGTATTGGCAATCAAGCAGCCGAAGATAGATTTCCCGAAGGATATGCCGCAAGACATCAAAGCCTTCAACGCCAATATAGACAAGAAATTTTCAAAGCACGAGAAGCGTGTTCGCAAGGTATTGAAGAGATTCGTATAGCTAAACACATATATCTTTAATGCAAAATGAAAAAATCGATCTACCTAATCTTGGTTCTCTCCGTAGTTGTTTTAGCATTTTCTAACTCGGCTATGGCACAAAAAGGGGTTCAACATATGACAATTACGCCCGTACCTGTGGTGTGTGAGTTGTCTGTTTACGACTATGTACCATTAACCAAAATCGTAATCTCAACCGATGATGAGTCGGCAGTTAAGTGGGCAAATAAGTACCTTGCATTGTGGTACAAGAATCTCGCCCCGAAGGTCTATCAAAAGAGGATTATCCATCCTACTCTTACTTTAAATCTTTGGGATACGATGTTTTGGCCTGTCCGTGGCATAATATAGATGGTATACTTGCCGAGGCTCAGGCTATTCAAAGAATCAATGCCTTTGGAATGCTCGGTACAACATGGCACCACTACTATGGAGATAGTTTGCCAAAGATTTATACAAACACATCTCATTCTACTTGGAATCCGGCAGCGAAAGTTAAGCAGAAAGGAGGGTTTAATCTATTCAAAACACACCTCAGACAGGTGTCGTGGGATATGAAGTTAAAGAAATATGAGCAGTTCGGTATTAACCTTTATCAGATTCCGGATAGAGTAACAGATCGATAATTAGACTCTTGACAGCAGTTTTAATGGGATGTTCAACTTTCACGTGTTGAGCATCCCATTTTGTTATATCACAATCTCTCCGCAAAATATAGTAGGCAGCTATGACACAAGCAGTCATTATACTGCGCCTTTATGGTTGCCCGTTGCACCTCCGATAATAGTACCTTTGCGCAATGGCACTGCGCCACATCACCATCTGCACAACACTCGAACTCCGAGCCACATCGCGGACAAATCTTTCGCATTGGTTATTAGGCTAAAAATTATCCTCTATATATTTCAGTAATTTTGTTGCACTTGCATTAGACAAATTCATACCACCTCTTGGCGCCATAGCTAACCCATTTTGTAGAAGATGTGGCAATGACATATTATGTGTATGGCTTTCTGCCAATAAGCGAAGTTTCACAAAACGATTATGAGCCTTTGCTGTTTCAAAATCATTTGCATCAACATAAAACTCTTTCTCTTTTTCAAATTCAGAATTATACTGGACATCATGGGCTTCTACCGATAATTTATATTTTATACAACTATCTGGACTTGATAGATATATATAGACGATATCGCCTTTTTGAATTTTATAATTTTGAGTCCAATATATCTCATTATATTTTTTAAGACACCCATCAACATCAAAGAACTTGCTATTAGCAGGTAACAACCAAGTAACAGCCTTCTCACGAGGTGTAGTTGATTTATCTGCACAAGTTTTCTCAACCTTTCCAACAACAACCTGCTTAAAAACTTCCTCAATTTCCGCATCATCAAGCAACAACGCAACCTCTTTGAAGATGGAAAGAGCCACATCTGGCGCAACATTAAAGAACTCTCTATTATTGCGAATACGCAAATTGGTAAAACGCTCTATGTAATGATGGATAAGTCTTTCTGCCTCCGAATACTTCACCGTTTTCAGCGTTGCATAAATTTCGAATGGCAATGGCACAGCAGTATTATCCAACTCCTTCGAACGAATATCGACAGGGCGCGAACTCTTACCAATCTTTACCCAATCCTCCTTAAAACTCGGATTGGTCAAAATATATACATAACCAGCTTCTTTCATTTTAATTAGTTTTGAATTACACAAAGTTAGGCAAAATTTATTATTTAACAAATTTCTCATAGGCCAGATTAATCCTACTGCCCCTAACGCTCCTATCCGTTCGCTTAACTTGCCGAGCATCGCTTTGCGATTATCGCTCGGCTTCGGGCGGTGGCGGTTCGGCAGAGTGCGCAAGCCCCCTCTGCTCTCACCTGCTGCGCCCGTCCTCTGTTTCACAGAGCAGTTAAGCCCACCCGCGCCAAGTGGTCTTGCTATTTTCTGCGGAAAATAGCAGTTGCCTCTTCAAACCACTCCAACAAATCGGGGTGGTTATAAAAAGAAAACCACCCCGACTTGTTGTCGGAGTGGTTTGAAGAGGCGGCTACCTACTCTCCCACGGGAAAACCGCAGTACCATCGGCGCGAGTGAGCTTAACTTCTCTGTTCGGAATGGGAAGAGGTGGAACCTCACCGCTATAACCACCTAAATCGTATTTAGGTCTTTGTTATCTTTTATAACTTTTAAGAACCTCGGCTATTTGTTCAGCAGTCGCCTATCTGCTAACTTTGACACTCAACAGGAAATGAGATAAAGATTTTTCGGAAAGCCGTTCGGGTAATTAGTACTGCTCGACTTTGACATCACTGTCTTTACATCTGCAGCCTATCAACGTAGTCGTCTCCTACGCCCCTCAAGGGAAGACTTATCTTGGGGCTAGCTTCGCGCTTAGATGCTTTCAGCGCTTATCTAATCCGAACGCGGCTACTCGGCGGTACACTTGGCAGCATAACCGATACACCGGAGGTTCGTCCAACTCGGTCCTCTCGTACTAAAGTCAGGACCCC
>JAZSOV010000099.1:0-12530 GCA_045537095.1 Alistipes sp. | reverse complement strand
AGTCAACTCCTTGGCTCACAGAACGACATGGCTACGATCCGACTTGGAGCCTTCCACTCAGCAACCTGCTGCTTGTAAGCCTCCAACTTTGCAGGGTCGAGTACGCCCTTGTAACCTCCGTGGTAGATACGACCATAGAGGAGGGTAGGGTCCTTCTTCTTGTCCCACTCGAGTTGAGGGTCAATCATTGCGTTAATCTCCTCCTCGCTCTTGAGTACCTGTGCGAAGTCGTAGCGAACAGTCTCAACGCCACGCAACTCCAACTGCTGAGTCAAGAGGTTCAACAATTTCGAGAAGTCGGTGGTGGTGTAGCCCTCCCAGCCGAGAACGATGTTCTTGGTTGGCTCTGCTGCGAGTTGTGCAGCCAAATCTGTTGCAAGGCGAACAGCCGCTTTGAGTGTGCCGACAGTTACGGCAGCCTTTGTTTTTGCTTCGAGTACCGGACGATTGACGGCGCGTGGGTCGTCAAACGGGTACGGATTATACATGAAACTCATAATCTGATTTTTTTTTTAGTTAAACCTATATATATCTTATCTAATGTCGTGAAATTCGATACCCATCATCTCGCACAAGAGGCCTAACTCCTCGCGGTAGTCGCCATCAACAACTGCAAAGTGCTGTGTCGTGCCGACCTTGATAATCTCCTCGAAGAGGCGCTTTACAGGTACATCCGGGCGGAATATTGTGTGAGAGTAGGTCGCCAAGATATGCTCGCCCGGCAAAGACTCGACCATAGTGCAAACCATCTTGTACTTGCCATCGCACTCTACCAACTGTGCCATGGTCTTGCGCCCCGTTGAGATACGATACCAAGCGAATGGTGCGCCTGCATGCTTCCACTTACTCTTTGCGAAGCGAACATCGCGTGCGATGACAACATTCTTTTGCCACTCCGGATCGTTGTGGTCGTTTGGTCCTGCGTGGCCACCTGCGAATGTGCCGAACTCATTTTCGATGTGGAATGGCTCGATGAAGTTTACATTCTTGCCCGAAAGCAACTTCAAGATATAGGTCATAAGACCTGCTCCCATATCGGCCTCAGGTACGAGTACCGAGGTATTCTCGTTGAACCAAGGGTGATAGAAGCCTGCGCGAAGACCTACCAAACGGAACATTGCGGTATCAATGTCGTTGAATACCATAACATCGACATCGAAATCCTTTGCCATATCCTTCAAACCGATAGATGCTGCAACCGATGCCTCGAACTTATCGTAAGCAACATCGTCCATCATCTTGTAGTTTGTGGTCAATTCATCACAGTAACCCTTCAACTCCTCGGCAGGAATAGCGTCAATAGCGTTGCCATAGTCCGAATATGCCAAGAAACGAATCTCCGGACCGAGTTTTGTGAACATGTTGTATGGATCCATATATGTGGACCACATTGCCTCGTTATAAGCAGCCAACAAACCGATTGTCGAGTTGCGCAAGATGGCACGAACACGAGCTGCAGCAGCATACTTCTTAATCTGCTCGTTCACCTCATCGCGCGAACCCATAATAACCTTCACATTCTTGCGAGGTACGCGCTGAATCGAGCCACTCGCCTCCAACGAGCCTACGAGTGTACCCGAACAGAGGTACTCGATAAAGTCGTCCTCCTCCAAGGTGTCGTAGAATGCCATTTTCTCCTTTGCGACATTGCAGAAGAGCATAGGAATCTCAGGCATATCGCGCAAGAAACGAATCCATGCAAAGTCCTCCGACCAAGAGAGAAACTCTGCAATCACAAAATCTACCTTCTCGTTGTAGAACATATTCATCGCCTTCTCTGCATCCTCGCGAGTGTATACGATGCCGGGGAACGAGATGTCGAGGAACGACAAACGCTCCTGTATATCCTTCACAACAATCTCCTTACGCTCACCGTAAGTGCCATGCTCACAACCTACTCCAAGGTCCTTAAATCGTGGCGAAGCAACGAGCAATAAGCCCGCTTTTGCCTTCCTTGTTTTTTCGCAGTTTCTCATATTTGTATGTATTATTTAATTTTTGCCAAATCTCGTTTATAGAACAATTTACCACCCAAAATCATAACCAAACCGCCTATTGCCCAGATAGCAGCCAGAATGGTGAAACCAAGTGAAAGTCCTGAGGCCTCCTTGATGATACCGAGGATGTAAGGTGCCAATGCTCCTGTTCCGAAACCAATCATAATCATCACACCAGAAGCCGAAGAGTGGAACTTCGAAGGAATAACATCGTACAATACTACATAGGTGTTCGCATCGAAGAATGCGCGAGCAAAGCCGAAGATTGCCAATGCTCCGAACACGATAGCGAGCGATGTCGAGTGCCCCATATAGTAGATGCAAGGTGCTGCGACCAAAAGGCCAAGTCCCTGCATTGCGGTACGCCAAGCAGGCTTGTTCTTCGAGCCTACCCAATCCGACAGCTTACCTGCGATAAGAACTCCGAAGAATGCTGCGAAGTGGGTGTAGAACATAGAGTGAAATCCTGCATCGGCCGATGTCATATTGAATGGAGCCTCCTGCAAATAGGTCGGCATCCAAGTCAAATAACCTGTCAGTACGAAGATAAGGGCTGCAAAACCAATGGTTACGGTTGCTGCGGTAGGGGTGCGGAAGATGATGATAAAGCCCTCAACCAAATCATGGATAAGGTTTGATTTGCTCTTTGAGGTTTGCTCGGCTGCTATATCACGCTTATCCTTCAAGCGGAAAATCATAATCAATGCGTGAACAATGCCCACAGCGCCAAATACGATAAATGCATACTGCCAGCCCCATATATCGGCAATCTTGCCGGCCAAGAAGCCGCTGGCGATAACACCGATATAGTAGGCTGTCTGCACGATAGACATTGCAGTTGAACGAGTATTGGTGTGGTATTCCGAGAGCAACGCGTTGTAGTTAGGGCCAAATAATGCCTCGCCACCACCTGTTGCCACCGAACGGAGGATAATCAGCGAGATAAGGCCTGTTGCCCAACCTGTGAACATTGTAGCAACGCTCCAAAACAAGATGCAGAGCGTCAAAATCCATTTACGGCTGTAACGGTCGCCAAGAATGCCTCCGAGTGGAACTAATACCGCATAGAAGAGGTTGAATGCAGTGGCAATAAGTCCCATGTCGCTATCGGTAAGCCCAAGTCCATCTCTAATCTGCGGCAATACCACATTGAATACTTGACGGTCGGCCTGATTGAGAAAGTATGCTACCCAAATCAGTGCCGTAACCTCCCACTTGGAAGGGAAAAATTTCTGTTTTTCTGATAGTTGTATCATTTTTTTGTGTTTAGGTTTTTATATTTTAAAACAAATTTTTAACTTTGCTGATAGAACGCAGTGGTATACAGTGGTACAAAAATAGTAAATAAAAGAGAAATAACAATACTTTTAGTAAAAAATATTTATGTGTAATCATATTAAAGTTGATATAAATAGTCATATTCCTATCTATAAACAGCTTATTTCCTGCATCGAGGAACAGATTGATAGCGGAGAGTTAAAGAATGGTGATTGTCTGCCATCGATGAATGAATTGTCGGCAGAACTCAATATTTCGAAGGAGACTGTAAAGAAAGTCTACTCGATACTTCGAGAGAGAGGACTGATTGAGTCGATGCACGGCAAGGGCTTCTTCGTTACATCATGGCGAGATAACAGAAAGTTGCGAGTGTTTATGCTCTTCGACCGATTGAGTCAATACAAACAGATATTGTACGATGCCTTTACTGATAAAATTGGCGATAGAGCAGAGATAACCATGTATCTCTACAATCAGGATGTAGACTCGTTCGAAGAGTTCATCAATCGCGCATTGGATCAGTATGACTACTATATAGTAACACCACATTTCCGACTCGATGCTGTGGTGCAGGCACGAGCCTTGAAGGTGTTGAAGCGTATCCCTAATCGCAAGTTGATAATCTTGGACAATTGGCCTCGCTCATTGCAGGGACACTATGGTGCCGTATATCAGGATATGTCGAACGATATCTACGATGGTTTGACCAGCGTACTGGACGATTTGCGCAAGTACGATAATCTCAATGTCGTAATCTTGCCGACAAGTCTTTATGGCTCGCTTATTGTTGCAGGCGTGGAGCGTTTCTGTAACAATAATAATATAAAGGTAGAGTTCTACTACGAGATTAGTGCCGAGATGATGCATCGTGGAGGTGTCTATCTCTTGCTGAACGGACAACTCGGACTCGGCTTGGTAGAGGCTGCACGAACTGCAAAGTCACAAGGTTTGGAGATAGGCAAGGATATCGGCATTATCTCCTATAACGACTCCTATCTGAGCGAGATTATTCTTGGCGGATTGACCACAGTTTCCACCGACTTTGACCAGATGGGACGATTAGCTGCCGAGATGGTGCTGACACGCAATCTCAGCAAGGTGAAGTGTGACTTTAAACTTGTTCGCCGAAATACATTCTAAGCGATTGATTGTGTTATAAAAATATTAGCGGCCTCGCGCGTTGGGGGCCGCTAATATTTTTCGGAATTATATAGTTTAGTGTTGTTGTTTTTACATACCCCCTCCGCTACGCTCGTCCCCCTAATTTAGGGGGACAATACTTTATTTATTCCTCCCCTAAGTTAGGGGAGGTGCCCGTTAGGGCGGTGGGGTATAATATTTTATTTTCTACAACACTAAACTATATAATTCCGATATTTTTTATTGCTACTTCTGCCACTTCATTGTGAAGTTTCGCAGCTTGTTAATAGCAAAGCGGGGTAGCAAGTCGCAAATCGGGATAAATGCCCTGCACCACCAATCGGGTACGATGCACTGCTTCTTGCGCCACAAGGCTCGCAAACCTCTTCGTGCGCAGTACGATGGGGTAGAGAGGGCGTGCAATTTCAAACCGATGCCTTGCCACTTCTTCGTGAGTCCGTAGAGGTCGGTGGCAATACCCGCAGGGCAGACTGCCGTAACCCATACATTCTTGTATCGCATCTCCTTGGCGTATGCCACCGAGAAGGATTTCAGATAAGCCTTCGATGCGCTATACAACGCCAATCCGGGGAATGGCATCCACACCGAGAACGATGACATATTCAATATGTAACCTCCGCCACGCTCCGCCATATCGTTGCCGAAGAGTTGGCACAAGAGAGTATTGGTAATATCGTGCAGAGTGATTGTTCGCACAATACGCTCGGCAGGGGTGTTCGAGATATCGCAGAACGAAAACATACCTGCGTTATTTATCAGCACATCAACGATATAGCCCTCAGCCTTACACCAATCAAAAAGAGTGTCTGCAGCATCGGTAGTAGCCAAATCCATAGCCTTGACAACGACCTTTATGCCGTGTTTCTCCTCAATCTCGTGAGCCACCTCATTGAGTTTTTCCTCGCTACGGCTTACGATGATAAGGTTGTAGCCAAGGTCTGCCAACTGCTCGGCATACTGACGACCAATACCTGTCGATGCTCCCGTTACAAGGGCAAGTTTGCTGCCCCTCTGAACCTCTCCTTTACGCATAGATTAGTCGATTTTGGCGAGTTCCTTCCACACCTTGTCAGGAATATGCTCCTTGCAGTTGTGGCAACACTGCATATCCTTCGAGTACATACGCGCAATGCAGTAGTCGCGGTGGTCGCAACCCGAACGAGTCGAAATATCGCCCTCCTTCATCTTATTTACAAAGGCAGGGTCGTTAATCAAACAACGAGCCATCTGCACCATCTCGAAGCCAGCGTCCAACACCTTCTCGATGCCCTCTCGCGATACGATACCGCCAACATATACGAGTGGTCCCTTCAACTCAGCACGGAACTTCTTGGCATTCTCCAAGAAGAAGCACTCCTCGAACTTGTAGTCCTTAATCATCCAATGACCGAACAGATCGACCACAATCTTCTGCAACCACTCGTTCCAACCCATGTAGTAACTCATGGTCTTTGTAGGGATACGGCCACGCATAACCGCCATTGGCGCACGCGAAACAAATCCTGACGAGAGTACGATACCGTTCACATTGAACTTCTCTATCTCCTTCGCAATCTCGATGCTCTCAGGTATCTGGATACCACTCTTGAAGCCATCTTCCATATTGTGCTTAACGAGTACTGCGGTGCCTGTCTTGTGTGCAGCCTCCATAACCTCCTCCAAGCACATCTTCATAAAGCGCATACGGTTCTCCAACGAGCCACCAAACTCATCACGGCGGCGATTGGTCCAAGGCGAGAGGAACTGCGAGATGAGGTAGCCGTGTCCTGCGTGTACTTCCACGCTATCAAAGCCCGACTCGTGTGCAAGATGTACCGCCTTACCGAAATCCTTTGCCGTCTGACGAATCTCATCGTACGACATACGGCGATGGAAGGTAGGGGAGTAGAGGTTAAAGCCATTCGATGCCGAAACGGGGAAACTTCCGGCTGTCGACCAGTGCGTCATATTTCCGCAGTGTCCAATCTGAATACCTGCGGCAGCACCCTCGGCGTGAATCGCATCGGTGATATCCTTCAACGGCTCGATAACCTCGTCACGCAGCCACAACTGCGAGTTGAACGATACGCCACTGCGGTTGATTGATGCGTAGGCGAGGGTGGTCATTCCGACACCGCCCTTTGCTACGCTGACATGGTAGTCCTTCAATTTTTGGGTTGGATTGAAATCCTTTCCCATCGACTCAAACGCTGCCGAACGAATTGTGCGGTTGCGAAGAGTTACTTTGTCGTTGAGTTTGTAAGGTGTAAAGAGTTTCGACTCTTTGAGATCCTTTGCCATATTATTTTGCTTTTAGCCATTAGCTATTAACCATTGGCTGTTAATTAAAATCAAAAATTCCTTTAATTGTCAATTGTCAATTTAATATAGGAACGGAATTATTCGTTTGCGGTTGAGTTTTGTGAACTCCTCGCCAAACTCCTCCTCATAACGCTTGTACAAGTCGTTGGCACGAGGTCCGAGGTTTGCAAATGTCCACCAAGCGAATACCACACCTGCTACCGACCACGATGCAATAGCATAGCCTACCCACTCCATAAACTCGCCAAAGTAGTTTGCCGAAGATACGAAGCGGAACATACCACCCTTTGGTATGTAGTGCTTTTTGTCGCCCGGCTTGCGCAGGTGGCGAATGATATAGTCGGAGTGGAGATTGGTGATGAAACCGAACAACCATACGGCGGTGCCGATGTAGATATAAGGCTTGCAGAACCAATCTGCGTAGTAGTCAGGGAAATATGTTGGAACGATATAGAACAACCAGCCGCCCTGCATACAAGCGTTGAGCGTGTTGAAGGTTGCTCCCATCAACATAATCGTAACAGGCATCTTCGAGTTGCCGCGAATAAGCATCGGAAAGATGAACGAACGCTGGAAGTAGTGAATCTGGATAATCGAGAAGAGTGCCAAGGGTGCCAACTCGGTGGTCATACCTCCCAAATACCAAAGTACCCACATTGCCACGAATACGGGAGCCTCCATCAATACCCACGCCACTTTGTTTGGCACGGGGAAGCCGAATTTAGGGTTGTAGAGGTAGCCGTAACCAGCCTTTACGAAGAATAAGGCGATAAATACGACCAATGCCGTAGCTGCCATAATCGCCAAAAAAAGGTTGTAAGTAGAGAGTCCTATCATACAGTTTGGGTATTAAAATCTCACAAAAATATAAATTTTTATTTATATATTGCTAAAAATGGGCCGAAAACTGATATTTTGGGCTACACATTGAACAAGAAATGCATTATATCGCCATCTTCTACTACATACTCTTTGCCCTCGATGCCGATTTTACCTGCATCGCGACACGCCTTTTCCGAACCAAGAGCCACATAATCAGCATACTTGATAACCTCGGCACGGATAAATCCCTTCTCGAAATCGGTGTGGATAACACCTGCTGCCTGCGGAGCCTTTGTTCCCTTGCGGTAGGTCCAAGCGCGCGACTCGTCAGCTCCCGTAGTGAAGAATGTTTCGAGTTCGAGCAACTTGTAAGCCGCCTTGATAAGACGATTTACACCCGACTCCTCCAAGCCCATATCCTCCAAGAACATCTGTCGCTCCTCGTAGGTTTCGAGTTCGGCAATATCAGCCTCGGTAGCCGCCGCTACGATAAGCATCTCGGCATTCTCGTTTGCAATGGCCGCCTTCACCGCCTCGGTATGCGCATTGCCCGTTACGGCACTCGCCTCATCGACATTGCAGACATAGAGTACAGGCTTGTCAGTCAAGAGATTAAGGTCGCCCATAACCTTGCGCTCCTCCTTATCGAGTTCGAGCGTGCGGGCGCACAATCCCTGCTCCAACACCTCCTTGTAACGCACCAAAATATCGTATTGACGCTTTGCGATTTTGTCGCCACCGGTCTGCGCCTGCTTTGCCACCTTGGCGATGCGATTCTCTACTGTTTCGAGGTCTTTGAGCTGCAACTCCGTGTCGATAATGCCCTTGTCGCGTACGGGGTCCACCGTACCATCGACATGGGTGATGTTGTCGTTGTCAAAACAACGCAAAACATGAATGATAGCGTTGGTATTGCGGATATTTGCAAGGAACTTATTACCCAAGCCTTCGCCCTTCGATGCGCCCTTCACAAGACCTGCAATATCAACAATCTCGATAGTGGTAGGGATAACGCGCTTTGGGTTGTCAATCTCTGCCAACTTGACGAGTCGCTCGTCAGGTACGGTGATAATGCCGACATTCGGCTCGATAGTGCAGAAAGGGAAGTTTGCCGACTGCGCCTTTGCATTCGACAGACAGTTGAAAAGTGTCGATTTACCCACATTCGGGAGTCCGACAATACCACATTGTAAAGCCATAAGTTTCTACATTTTTCTTAATTGACAATTGACGAATTGACAATTGACAATTAAAGGTATTTATTTTTAATTTTAATTCTTAATCGTATAATTCGTTTAGTATTCGTGCCAATCGCAATCCGCCCGAAAGCAATCGCTTTTCGATTACGGGAGCGTAGTAGGCGATGTAGTCGTACGACACCTTGCTCTTCTCGGGTGTCGCTTTGTAAATCTCGGTCGCTATGGCGTGGCTCTCATTGAGCCAATCCGTTGCTGTGCCCTTCGATAACTCTGCTTTGCGCTCTGCAGCGCAGTATCGGTTGAGTTGCTGCTCCCACTCGGTATAACTCCACTTGTGAGCCGCCTCGACAAGTGCCGTATCCCACAATGAGTGCAATTTCGTATCTTTGTTGAAAAACTTGACCATCACACCGTTGCCACCTCTGTCGCTCAGATGACCTGCGTGCATTGGGCAGTGAATATCACCTACAAGGTGAATCAACATTCTGAGGCGCACATTCTCCTGCTCCGCCGAGAGTTTGCCACTCTTAATCTCGGCAACTATGCCGTTTATGGCGGTTACGACATCGCCCTTTTCGTTCTTGGGCATCGTGTCGTAGGTGTAACCCTCATCGACATTGGCGTAGTGCCAGGTCTTGGTGTAGCGATATTGGTCGCTGTAACTTGCATTGTCGAGCCAATTGGCGTAGTAGACCAACGAGTGGTCGCCCAACCTCTTGACCACCTTCTGATAGACCTCAGGCGTGAGGTTGCACTCAGCAATATAGGCTACCACATCGTGCCCCTTCTGCCCCCAACCGAATGAGGGGAGGTAAGACAACAATGCAACAACTATTATAATGCACCTCTTCATATTAGTTAAGTAATCTGCTATTTAATTGATAATTGACAGTTGATAATTGACAATTAATGGTAAAACGACTGTGTCGTTTTTTTTATATTTAATATACTTATTCCTTTAATTATCAATTGTCAATTCTTCAATTAACCCTGCTTTGCAGGCTTTTCCTCCTTGCGGCTCGGCAGAGGGTGCCTGCACCCTCTGCTCTCGCTCCGCAACGTCGGTTGTCAATTTGAATTATTGGTTCATCGTAGCGAGGAACTCCTCGTTAGTGCGAGTCAAGGTCATCTGCTTTTCGAGGAACTCCATAGCCTCGACTGGCGTCATATCGGAGAGGTACTTGCGGAGTACCCAAGTACGCTGCATAACCTCGCGCGATATGAGCAAGTCCTCACGGCGCGTACTCGAAGCGACAACATCGACAGCAGGGTAGATGCGCTTGTTGGCGATACGGCGATCGAGCTGCAACTCCATATTACCCGTACCCTTGAACTCCTCAAAGATTACCTCATCCATCTTCGACCCCGTCTCGATAAGGGCTGTGGCAATGATGGTGAGAGAGCCTCTCTCCTCGGTGTTACGCGCAGCACCAAAGAAACGCTTTGGCTTGTGGAGGGCGTTGGCATCGACACCTCCCGACAATACCTTGCCCGAAGCAGGTTGTACGGAGTTGTAGGCGCGAGCCAAACGAGTGATAGAGTCCAACAGAATAACTACATCGTGTCCGCACTCAACCATACGCTTTGCCTTCTCCAAGACCATCTCAGCAACCTTCACATGGCGCGAAGCCTGTTCATCGAAGGTTGAAGATACCACTTCGGCCTTAACATTGCGAGCCATCTCGGTAACCTCCTCAGGTCGCTCGTCAATAAGGAGTACAATCATATATACCTCAGGATGATTGTCCGATATAGCATTGGCAAGGCTCTGCAAAATCATTGTCTTACCGGTCTTTGGCTGTGCCACGATAAGGGCGCGCTGTCCCTTGCCGATAGGAGAGAATAGGTCTACGATACGATTTGTGATGTTGTTGTGTCCTGCACCCGTAAGGTTGAACTTCTCGCTCGGAAAGAGTGGAGTGAGGTACTCGAACTGCACACGGTCGCGTACAAGATCAGGCTCCAAACCGTTAATCTTGGTGATGCGCACGAGTGGGAAGTATCGCTCACCCTCCTTTGGTGGGCGAATAACACCCATCACGGTGTCGCCTGCCTTCAAACCGAAGTGCTTAATCTGCGATGGCGATACATATATATCATCGGGCGAGTTTAGATACTTGTAGTCTGACGAACGCAAGAAACCATATCCATCGGGTATAAGCTCCAAGACTCCCTCGCCATAGACCTCGGCTGTGAAGTCATCTTTGGTTATAGGTCGCTCCTCCTCCTTCGCAGCAGGCTCCTCACTCTTGTTCTCAACCTCTTGATTTGACTCCTCCTCTGTTGTAGGCTGTGGAGCATCCTCCACAACTGCGTTCTTCGGCTTGCGACCACGCTTTTTAGGCTGTGGAGCAACCTCCTCCGACTTGCTATCTTCGGTAGTGGCAGGTGCAGGTTTGACCACAACCTCCTCCTTTGCCACCTCCTTTGTCTCCTCGCTATTTTCCTTAGGAGCTTCAATCTTCACCGAGCCAAGGCGCGCACGCTTGCGCCTTTGTGGCGCAGGTGTTGCCACCTCGGCCACCATCTCCTCTTTTGCGCCCTCTGCACTCTGCTCGGCTGCGCCTATTGAGGCGATGCGGGCTATAAGCTCCCTCTTCGATAAATTCTCCTCTGTGATACCGAGTACCTTTGCAATTTCGCGCAACTCGGCAACGCTCTTGCTTTGGATAGCAATTAAATCTTCCATAAATGTCAATTTTGCGATTTGTCATCGGTCGAACGAACGATGATTGTACGGGCGTTCTATTGTAGCCCAAAACAACGATGCAAATATAGTGCTTTTTATTGTAATTAAAAAATATTTCGCTCTAAATAATCATAAAATAACCCTCCGCAATTTAGCTTTGCGAAGGGTGTAAATAATATATATGGTATATATTCCTTCCTAATAGGTGCGCAGTTGAAATACAATCTTGTTGCAGTATAACTCGCCCTCGTGTAGCAGGATAGACGGAAAATCGGGGTTGTTCACTGCGTTAGGGTGTGCCTGACATGCAATAGCCACGCCTGCGTAGTCCTCGTAACGGTTACCTGACTTGGTGATTGGACATCCTCCTGCCAGCCAATTACCCGTATATACTGTACAACCCGGTTGCGATGACAAAACCTTAACCAAACGACCAGTCTTTTCGCAGCGCAACTCGCCAACCTCACCGAGGATATTCTTCTGCCAGCCATCGACCACAAAGTAGTGGTCGTGACCTCGGAACAAATCGATATGGTTGAAAATCGAGCCTATATCCTTGCCCAAACGATTCCAATCGGTAAAATCCTGCGCCGAGCCCTTCATCGGAAGGAGTTTGCCCGTAGGTATCTGCACCTCGTTAGCCTCCAACACATACGAAGCGTTGAGTTTGAGTTCGTGGTCGAGCACCGAGCCACTCGCCTCGCCTGCCAAGTTCCAATATACATGGTTCGTAAGGTTTACAGGCGTTGTGCCGTCACTCTTTGCGAGGTAGGTAATCTCGAGGTTGTTCTCGTCGTCAAAGTCGTAGATAGCCTCGATAGTTACCTCGTGCGGATAGCCTTGGTCGCCGTCCTCCGACACCAACGAGAACACTACACGGTTGGTCTCAACTCTCGACTCCCACAACTTGTTAGCATAGCCCTTTGTACCTCCGTGGAGGTGGTTAGGGCCATTGTTTATTTCGAGGCGATACTCTACGCCCTCGATGGTCATCTTGCCACCTGCAATGCGGTTTGCAACACGACCTACCGACTTGCCACTTGCTGCGCCATCGCCAAAGTAGCTCATTGGGTCCTTATAGCC
>JAZSOV010000096.1:0-18051 GCA_045537095.1 Alistipes sp. | reverse complement strand
AGGCGATGCATGTGATAGATGTCAATTCGGGAAATCGCACCAAGGCCGAGGATAATCAGGAACAGACGGCAATGGAGGTCAACCTCGCTGCTGCGGCAGAGATTGCGCGACAGATTCGTTTGCGTGATTGGGGCGGACTTGTGATTGTCGACTTTATAGATATGCATAAGGCGCAGAACCGACAACTCCTCTACGAGGAGATGCAGCGACTTATGGCATCGGATAAGGCAAAGCATACGATACTTCCACTCTCGAAGTTCGGACTGATGCAGATAACTCGTCAGCGTATTCGCCCTGTGGCGGTACACAACACGGAGGATGTGTGTCCGACATGCGGAGGTACAGGAAGAGTTGAACCTACAATACTTCTCGATCGCAAGATCGAAAATCAGATATCACTGCTTACCATGGAACGCGGACACAAGTGTATCCGCCTTGTGGTAAGTCCTTATGTAGCAGCATTCTTGAAGAAAGGCTTTTTGTCGTTGCGCCGCAGATGGTCGTGGCGATACGGAGCGCGTATCAAAGTCGTTGCAGACCAAGGTGTCGGCATGATTGAGGTGCGTTACGAGGATAAGGACGGCAACGATATTTTGAGGGTTAAGCAGACCGAGAAGTCGAAGCGTAGGAACAAGTAGAGCTGTACATATTCGTACATATATGCACGAAATACTGAGATTTGCCGAGGGCTCGCCTCAAGTAGAGCAACTCGGTAAAGTGTTAGAGAAAAAAGGCAGCACCGTCCTTCTCAACGAGATGGTCGGCGGTGCTTTTTTATTTTATATGGCTGCAACCATCGCCCGAAAGGGAGGTGTGCATATCATCGTCAGCGAGGATAGAGATGCTGCAGCATACGCTCTGAACGACCTCTATGCTTTGTTGGGCGAGGAGAGGGTTTTGTTCTTTCCTTCGGCATATAAACGCTCGGTTGTCTATGGCACAGAGGAGGCAGAGAGTGTGGTTATGCGCACGGGAGTTCTCAATGCGCTGAAAAATCATCGTGAGGAATTTTTGGTCGTCGCGACCTATCCCGAAGCGTTGTCGGAACGAGTTGCCGACTTGGAGGGTTTGACGGCCGAGTCGTTGCATCTCCGTAAGGGCGACCTTATCGAGGTCGCGGAGTTGGAGGAGAGGGTGCAGTCGCTTGGCTTCGAGAAGGTCGATTTTGTCTATGAGCCGGGGCAGTATTCGGTGCGAGGTGGAATTTTCGACATCTTCTCCTACTCGGAGAGTAAACCCTATCGTTTAGACTTTTTCGATGACGAGATAGATTCGATACGAAGATTTGAGCTGTCGAGCCAGCTGTCGAGTGAGCGATTGGAGGAGATAGATGTTATCTCAAATATAAATCGTGCCGATGTCGGGCGTGTGTCGTTGGCGGAGTTTGTAGGCGAGGCGACCTATTGGTTTGCGGATGCCGACTTTGTCTTGGGCAAGGTCGATGATGTGCGCCGTAAGGCGTTGCAAGATAGCGATGAGCCTGAGGAGATGACGCAGAAACTCACTTCGCGCAAGGAACTTTTAGAGAATATGTCGGGGGCAAATGTAGTGTTGTTGCGAAACACTCTGTCGGAGCGACCTGCATCGCAAACCATCTTATTCCACACCTCACCGCAAAACAGTTTTAACAAAAACTTCGAGGTCTTGGCTGACGAACTCGTTGCAAGGCACGAAACGGGCTATCGCACTCTGCTGATGTCGGAGAACAGGGCGCAGGCGGAGCGATTGGAGGGGTTGCTCTACGCTACGGGGCGCGATGGTGCCAAGTTTGAGTTGGCACGATTGACACTTCATAACGGCTTTACTGACCACGACCTCAAAATATCGCTCTATGCCGAACATCGCCTCTTTGAACGCTATCGCCGCTACAAGATAAATGGTCAGATTAAGCGTGACGAGCAGATGACCATTGCCGAGTTGAACTCGTTGCAGGTGGGCGACTATGTTACCCATATCGACCATGGCGTTGGTCGTTTTGGCGGTTTAGTGAAGATTGAGGAGGGCGGCAAGATGCACGAGGCTATTAAGTTGGTCTATCGTGATGGCGATGTCCTCTTTGTGAATGTTCATTCGTTGCACCGTATCGCTCGCTACAAGAGTGGCGATGAGGAGGCTCCGAAGGTGCATAAACTCGGTAGTGGAGCGTGGCAGAAGATTAAAAATGCCGCCAAGAAGGCGGTCAAAGATATTTCGCGCGAACTTATTGCGTTGTACGCCAAGCGTAAGGCGAGTGAGGGCTTTGCCTTCTCGCCCGATAGTTATTTGCAACAGGCCTTGGAGGCGTCGTTCGAGTGGGAGGATACGCCCGACCAGTTGAAGGCTTCGGAGGCTGTCAAGCGCGATATGGAGTCGGAACGCCCGATGGATAGACTGCTCTGCGGAGATGTCGGCTTCGGAAAGACCGAGGTGGCAATCCGTGCAGCATTTAAGGCGGCAACCGATGGCAAGCAGGTGGCGGTGCTGGTACCAACGACAATCTTAGCATTGCAACACTATCGCTCATTCCGCGAGCGTCTGCGCGAGTTTCCCGTTACGGTGGAGTATCTCAATCGTACCAAGAGCGCAAAAGATACTGCGCGCATTTTGGAGGAGTTGCGCTCGGGCAAGATTGATATCCTTATCGGCACGCACAAGATGCTTGGCAAGGGGGTGGAGTTCAACGACCTTGGCTTGCTCATTATTGACGAGGAGCAGCGATTTGGCGTTGCTGCAAAGGAGAAACTTACGCAGTTGCGTGTGAGTGTCGATACGCTTACGCTTACCGCTACGCCAATTCCGCGAACTTTGCAGTTCTCGCTGATGGGTTCACGCGATTTGTCTATTATTTCTACTCCTCCGCCAAATCGCCGACCGATACAGACCGAGTCGCACACCTTCTCGGAGGAGCTTGTAAAGGAGGTTGTCGAGGCGGAGTTACAGCGCGATGGTCAGGTCTATTTTATCCACAACAGGGTGGAGGATTTGATGACTATCAAGGGTATGCTGATGCGCTTGTGCCCCGAGGCTCGTGTGGCTGTGGCACACGGACAGATGAAGCCTGCCGAGTTGGAAAAGACCATTATGGACTTTATCTATCACGATTTCGATATCTTGGTGGCAACCTCTATCGTGGAGAGTGGTGTCGATATTCCGAATGTCAATACGATAATTATCAACAATGCCGACCGCTTTGGTTTGAGCAACCTGCATCAGCTGCGTGGTCGTGTCGGACGAAGCGACAGAAAGGCGTACTGCTATCTTTTGTCGCGCCCTGACGAGATGCTTTCGAGCGATGCAAGACGCAGACTGCGAGCGATTGAGGAGTTCTCGGATTTGGGTTCGGGATTTAATATTGCGATGCAGGATTTGGATATCCGAGGTGCGGGAAATCTCCTCGGTGCGGAACAGAGTGGCTTTATTGCCAATATCGGATTTGAAACCTACCAGAAAATCTTGAACGAGGCTATTGCCGAGTTGCGTGCAGAGGGATTGGATGTTGCAGGATTGAGCAATGAGGAGCAGACCGTAGTAGAGGAGATGCGCTATGTCGATGATGTAACGCTCGAACTCGATGTTGAGGCGGAGTTGCCTGAGGAGTATGTTCGCCAACAGGCGGAGCGTCTGAAATTGTACCGCAAGATTGATGCTATGACTGATGAAACCTCACTTGCGAAGTTTGAGATGGAGCTGGAAGATAGGTTTGGCAAGATGCCACAGGCAGCGAAGGAGTTGATGAA
The DNA here is from genome assembly GCA_045537095.1 of Alistipes sp. Classification (GTDB taxonomy): domain Bacteria; phylum Bacteroidota; class Bacteroidia; order Bacteroidales; family Rikenellaceae; genus Alistipes. The sequence continues at coordinate 14,335 of JAZSOV010000096.1, read as the reverse complement.
TGCGGTGCGTCTGCGTTGGGAGGCTATGCGCCTTGGAATGGAGCGTGTGAAGGTCAAAAATGGTTTGATGATAGTGCGCTTTGTGGGCGATGAACAGTCGCCATACTATCGTAGCGAGGTCTTTATGGAGTTGCTGCGCAAAATTACGGCACAGCCCGACCGCTTTGTTTTGAAACAGCGAGATGGCAAGTTGCAGATGACCGTACGCAGGGTTGATAGTGTTGCTTCGGCAGTGAATGTATTGAAAAATTTATAAAAACCGACTAATTGTCAATTATCAATTCGTCAATTGTCAATTATTAAATTTATGGCAAATTTAATCGTAGATGAGGGCAATACTTTGTGTAAAATTGCCGTTGTAGATAAAAGCGAGGTGCTTTGCGAGGTATCTGTGCCCGATTTTGATTTGGCAAAGGCGGCGGAGTTGGCAGAGCAGTTTGCCATAGAGCAGGCTATTGTCGCTTCGACTCGTGGCGGTGCAGAGCGAATTTGCGAACAACTACGCTCGAAAATTGCAAGAGTCCTCCACTTTACATCGCAAACAGAGGTGCCGATTGAAATAGATTACGCTTCGCGCCAAACCCTTGGAGCAGACCGTATTGCAGTTGCAGTGGGTGTTGTTTGCGGAATGGGTGTAGAAGATGCTTTGGTAGTGGATATGGGGAGTGCCATAACCTTCGATATCATCGAAGACGGGGCGTTCAAAGGTGGTAATATCTCGCTCGGTGTAGCGATGCGATTCAAAGCCTTGCACGAATTTACGGCATCGTTGCCGTTGTGCAGTGCCACCGAGCCGAATGGAGAGTTTGGCCGTTCGACTACCAATGCGATTGAGCAGGGTGTGATGCAGGGCATCCAACATGAAATAGAGGGGTATGCCGAGAGGTTTTTGGCAGCAAATGGCGAAAAAAACATAATTTTTTGCGGCGGCGATGCCAAATATTTTGTTAATCGAATTAAAAATGCGATATTTGCAGGCCGTAAACTAATGTTTACGGGTTTGAACTTGATTTTGGAGTATAATGTATCGAGAGACAATATATAGAACTCTGCGTGTTGCGGTGATCGCAATGGCTTGTGCGGTACTTGGCGTTTTACAGGTGTCGGCACAGGGTGGTGCGGCTGTTACAGCATACTCGCCATATACGATGTTTGGTATCGGCGAGTTGCAAACTATCGGTACAGCACAGTCGCGTGCTATGGGTGGCGTGGGTGTTGCTTGGCGTAGTACCCAGATGCCAAGCATGGCAAATCCGGCAGGTTACAGCGCAACCATGCCAAAGAGTTTCTTGTTCGGTGTAGGAGCCGAGGGCAACTTCTTGCAGAACAGACAGCGTCAGTATGATGTGCAAGGAAACTTTACGAAAATTGCGAAGAATGGCAAGAACTCCGGTAATATTCACGAAATAGCCGTGCAGTTCCCGTTGGCAAAGAGATTGGGTATGGGTATCAGTTTGATGCCATACAGCAGCGTAGGTTACAAGATGTCCTATATCGACCAGAGCGATGAGATTGCTGGAAATGTTGGTGCTGCCTCGTATACCTATTCGGGCGAGGGTGATGTTACGGAGGTTAAACTTGGTGTTGGTTGGGAGCCATTCAAGAATTTCTCGTTCGGTATAGCAGCGAAATACTATTGGGGAAAGATAGATCACAGCTATATCTCGGCTGTTGCGAATAATATTGTTGGTAGCGACAAGTTCCTCTCGGTGGTTGGTAGCGATGAGTATGCCATCTCGAACTTCAAGTTCCAAGTAGGCGTGCAGTGGAATGCTTTGTCAGACGATAAAAACCTCCTGACCATCGGTGCAACCTATGACTATGGCGGTGGACTGCGTCCGAAAGTTACCAAGAAGTTGGTACTTAACGATACCTACGAAACGAATGTCTTCTACGAGAAGGGTGTGTCGCAGATGCAACTCCCTCACAGCGTGAAGGCAGGTGTGATGTATCAGAGCCCAAAGATTGCTGCTGCTGTGGAGTATGAGTTCCAGGCATGGGGTAGTGGCAATAAGGGACGATTTGAGGAGAAGGTGAATAACAATATGACCGTCAAGTATGTCGATACACATACGGCAAAGGTGGGTTTCTCCTATACGCCAAACCGATTCGATGTGCGCAACTATTTTGAGCGAATTTCCTACCGCGTAGGTTTTCGTTACAGCAACTACTATCAGGCATATAATGGCCATAGCGTGCCGCAGTATGCCATTACGGCCGGATTTGGATTTCCTCTCAAATTTATGGGAACATCGAGTATAGATGTGTCGTTGGAGTATGGTTTGCGAGGCTCGCTCGGATTGATGAACAACAGCCCGAAAATCGGTATGATTCGTCAAGACTACTTCAAGGTGGGACTCGGATTCTCGCTCTTTGGCGAGGACTATTGGTTTGTAAGACCAAAGTACGATTAACGATGACGATTTAGTAAAGACAAAACAATATAAAAAGTTATGAAAGCAGTAAAATTATTTATCGGTTTAGCATTTGCGCTCGTTGCAGGCAGTGCTTCGGCGCAGGATTTCAACGATCCGCAATATGCAAAGTGGGGCGAAACAGCAGAGCAGCGCAAGGATAACATCCTTGCAAGTACCTTCCTTAAAGAGGAACTTGCCAATCGCAACTACAATCAGGCAGCGAAGTATTTGCAACAACTGTTGCAGAATTGTCCGGCAGCATCGGAGAATACTTTTGTGCGTGGTGTGACTCTCTATAAACAGAAGGTTAATCGCGCTAAGTCGTTGGCGGAGAAGAATGTATATGTAGACTCGTTGCTCCTTCTCTACGATATTCGTTTGCAGTACTTCGGTGCGCATCCAAAGCGTGGTAAGGCATATATTCTTGACCGCAAGGCTCGTGAGCACTTGACCTATCGAGAGAGCGATCGTGAGGGTATCCGCAAAGATTTCGAGGCCGCTATTGCAGCGTATGTCGAGGCGAATGGCACAGCCGATCCTGAGTTGGTGGCTATCTACTTCAAGAACTTGTGCGATGACTATTCGAACGATATCGTGGATGCAATGACTATCGTAAATGCCTATGATGCTAATGCCAAGTATTTTGCAAATATCGATGAGTCGCAGAAGGAGTTTAAGAATCAGTTCGAGACCTGCTTTGGTGCAAGTGGTGCAGCTTCGTGTGAGAACTTGCAGAAGATTTTCGAGCCTAAGATTGCGGCATCGCCAAACGATGAGACTCTCCTTGCACAGACCTTCCAGCTTATGGCTAAGGCTAATTGCGACAGCGACTTCTTCCTCTCGGTGGGCGAGATGTACTACGGCGTGAAGCCACAGTCAAGCGTTGCTATGTTGCTTGCACAGGTTTATCAAAACAGAAAAGAGTTTGCAAAGGCTAACCACTATCTCCGCGAGGCTTTGGCTAAGGAGACCGTAGCCGAGGAGCGCGAGAAGTTGTTGGCTCGTATCGGTATCCTCGAAATGACTGCAAATAACTATGCCGAGGCTGTGAAGGCACTCAACGAGTCGCTCAATGTTGATGAGACAGATGACGATGGTTTGGCACTCTACTTCTTGGCACAGTGCTATGTTGCAGGCTCGAAGGATTGTGGTTCGGAGTTGGCAAAACACTCGGTATATTGGGTGGCATACGATGTGTTGCAGAAGGCTATTCCGTTGTTGGAGACTACGGATGCCACTGTTGCCGAGAATGCGAAGAAACTTGCTAATAGCTATCGCTCGGTATTCCCAACTGCCGAGGAGTGCTTCTTCGCCGAGTTGAAGGAGGGCGCAACCTACACTATCAACTGCGGTTTGGCTAAGGGCTTGTCTACCAAGGTGCGTTATCGTGCGCAGTAATAACCGGCTGTTGTATATTTTAGGATATGATGGTTAGACTTCATAGAGTAGTATTGGTAGCACTTCTTGTAATGGGAAGTGCTATCTTGCTGTTCTCGTGTAAGTCGAAAACCACTACGGCCGAGGAGTCGCTCGATGCTATCAAGACGGAGGAGAGTGAGAATTTGACAATCATAATGTCGGAGAATGGACGCAAGTCCTACCTCTTTACAACGCCTTTGCTCGAAGGTTATATGCTTGGCCGAGATCCCTATCGAGAGTTCTGCAAGGGTATCTCTATTACCACCTATCAAGACGATTCTTTGACCACTGTCAATGCTGTGTTGGTGGCCAACTATGCTATCTATTACGAAAATCGCAAATTGTGGGAGGCGAAGGGTGATGTTGTCATAACCAAGCACGATGGTACGCGACTCTATACACAACAACTCTTTTGGAATTCGATAACCAAGCGTATCTATTCTAATGTCGATACCCGCCTTGTTACCGATACCGATGAGGTTATTGGCGAGGGCTTCGAGTCGGACGAGGATATGACAGAGCCTCGTTTCCGCCGTTGGAAGGGCAAGATGCAGGTCGATACGGAGGAGCTACGCAATGGTGGAGGCTCTGATGATAATTCGCAGGTCAAAGAGCAGTCGCAGAGGCCAAAGCAGTCGGAGCAGCGTAAGAGTGAGTCTTCTGCTTCTAATAGTACGATGTCCCAATCTCAGGTAGTGGAGCAGAAACCTCGTCTGCGCCCTACGAGAAAGCAAGAAGTGATGGGGACGAAAGGTGAAAGAGAGCAGATGAAACAAGGGCCTCAAATACCGCAGCAATCGATGCAACGAACAAAGTTTGATACAGAGGGGGCGATGCCGCTGAATGCAACAAAATCGCAGAGTGTCAATAGAGTGAAAAAGTAGTCGTAGGATGGAGAATATACATGTGGCAATAGTGGTTGTGGTGTTGATGGTTATACTATCGGCATTCTTTTCGGGTATGGAGAGCGCATTCCTGAACAAAAACCGCTTGCGCCTTGAAATAGATCGCCGTCAGAGCAAGATGTTCGACTATATAGCAGGTCTCTTCTCGCGTCATCAGGGGCAGTATATCACCACTATCCTTGTCGGAAATAATATTGCACTGGTGCTATATTCGATGGGTTTGTCGCTGGTGCTGCGCCGAATAGCGCAACTGCTTGGGTGGACATCTGTCGAGGAGGGTTCACTGCTACTCGAAACAATCATACCTACGATTATCATTATCTTCCTCGGCGAGTATCTTCCGAAGTCGGTGTTCGGCAGTAATCCGAACTTCTTCTATCGCTACCTCTCGCCGGTGATGTACCTATTCTATATATTACTCTATCCGGTTACGCGCGCAACGACAATGCTCTCGTATGGTATGTTGCGACTCGTGGGGCGCAAGGAGAGTGCTGCAGAGCGACAGATTGAATTTGATCGTAGCGACTTGGAGAGCCTGCTTGAAAATAACAATTCGGCAGAGTCGGCCACAGAGGCGGATAACGATATCAAGATGTTCCAAAATGCGCTGGATTTTGCCGATTTGAGAGTGCGAGATGCTATGGTGTCGCGTGTGGATGTCGAGGCGGTGGATATCGATGACTGCACGATGGAGGAGCTTGCGGCAAAGTTTGTTGAGACGATGTACTCGCGTATCTTCGTATGGCGCGACACGATAGATAATATTATTGGATATGTCAATTCGAAGAGTCTTTTCGAGAGGCCGAAAAGTATCGAGGAGGCGTTGATAAAGGTCGATTATGTTGCCGAGACGCTGCCGTTGCAGGACTTGCTTACGCAATTCACTAAGAATAAGAGCAATATCGCGGTTGTGCTGGATGAGTTCGGAGGTACGGCGGGCATTATCTCGTTGGAGGATGTGTTGGAACAGATTTTTGGCGAGATTGAGGACGAACATGATAAGCAGGATATGGTCGAGAAACGAATTTCAGACAAGGAGTTTGTATTTTCGTGTCGCTTGGAAGTGGAGTACCTGAACGAAAAGTATGGCATCGATATTCCGGAGAGCGATGAGTACGACACACTTGCGGGCTATATAATTTCGCGTTATGAGGAGTTGCCTGCGGCGGGTACAGTGATGGAGTTTGACGGATTGCGCATCAAAGTTCTGAGTACCACACGCTCGCGTATCGAGCTTGCTCGTGTTGAGTTGATAGACAAAAAATAGCTGTTTAGAGAAAAAAAACGGCGAAAAAGAGCAGAAATTGGAATAAAATCCGTACCTTTGAAGGTTAAACGACAAAATTTAAATTAAAATATTATTCATTATGTTGAGTTTGAACACTTTAAGAACCCAATTCGGCGTATTGTTGTCGGTTATTATCGGCGGTGCGCTTTTGGCGTTTATCCTCTCGTTGAAGACAGAGATGGGCTTTTCCGGCAACGATCCGGAGGTTGGTGAGGTTAATGGCGAAGAGATCCACTACTCGGAGTTCCTCGCTGCATACGAAGATGTTAAAACCCAGATGGGTGGCGACAATTTCGATTACAACCAGGCTGAGCAGGCTATCGGTATGACTTGGCAGTCAATCTTGACTGACCGCGTATTTGTTCCGGGATTTGAGAAGCTCGGTTTGACCGTTGCTCCGGCGGAGCGTAAAGCTATGTTGGTGGGCGAGATTGAGTCGGGTGTACTCGGAAGCGTATTCGTTGATCCTCGTACTGGCGTATACGATGTGAATGCAGTAACTGGCTTCCTCGCACAGGCTGAGGGTAATGCCGAGATGCAGCGCGTATGGAATCTTATCGACAAGCAGGCTCGCATCGAGCGCGCTATGAGCAAGTATATGGACTTGGTGCGCGGTGGTGCTTATGCTAATGCTCTCACTTTGAACAAGGGTATTCTTGCAGACAACAATACCTACAATGGTCAGTTTGTTACTTGCAAGTACTCGACTATCGCTGACTCGTTGGTCACTGTTTCGAAGAGCGAAATCAAGAAGTATTACAATGACCACAAGTCGCAGTACAAGCAGTCGCCATACCGCACTATCGACTATGCTCTCTTCGAGGTTGAGGCTACAGATGCCGACAAGAAGGCTATCGAGGCTGCAACCAAGGAGGCAGGCAAGGCTTTTGCCGGTGCTAAGGACTTGAAGGCTTATGCTCGTGAGGAGGCTCATGTAACACTCGCAAACACTTATGTTTCGGCAACATCACTCGATGAGGATGAGGCTAAGGCTCTCCGTGCAGGCAAGATGTATGGTCCTAAGTTGCAGGGTGATGAGTGGTATGCTTCGCGTGTAGCGGAGGTGCGTAATGTGCCAGACTCGTTGGAGTTGCAACACATTGTCATCTCTTATGTAGATACCGAGTTGGCTGACAGTCTCTACAATGTGGCAAGCAAGAGAGGTGCAGACTTCGCTGCTTTGGCAGCACAGTACTCTGTTGCAGAGAGCGCTGCTGATGGTGGCGTTATAGGTAATGTAGCATATTCGTCACTCGCTCCTGAGTTTGCAGATGCGTTGAAGGGCGCAAAGAAGGGCGCTGTTGTGAAGGTAGCCTTTGGAAATGCGATTCAAATATTCAAGGTGCTTGGTACGGGTAGCGTAACTCGCCACTATCGCCTTGCAACCCTCTCGTTCCCTATCGAGGCTTCGCAGGATACACAGCGTGCCGTGCATAAGGAGGCTAGCGCATTTGCAGTGAATGCAAAGGGCTCGGTTGAGAAGTTCGAGGAGGCTGCTAATGCACAGTCGATGATGACTTCGACTATGAATGTAAACTTCGACAGCCGCAATGTTCCGGGCTTGCCAAACTCGTTGGAGGTTGTTCGTTGGGCTGCCGATGCGAAGGTAGGCGAAGTTTCTGACCTTATCAAACTTGATGATAGCTATGTAGTAGCTGTTGTTAAGGCTGTTGATGAGTCGGAGTATAAGTCGCTTGATAAGGTGTCGTCTCAGATTAAGAATACTCTCCTTCGCCAGAAGAAGGCAGTTCTCTTGAAGGAGAAGATGCAGGGTGCAACCTTGGAGGAGATTGCTGCAAATGCAGGTTCGAAGGTTCAGGAGTTCTCGGATGCGAAGACTTCGGCATACTATGTCAAGGGCTTAGGCGTAGAGCCTCGCGTACTCGGCGCTGTTGCAACTGTAACACCTGAGACTAAGGGCGCACTTCTTCCACTTGTTGAGGGTAATAGCGGTGTATATGCTGTAGTTGTTAACGACATCGCTGTAGAGGAGAATCAGACTGCCGAGACCGAGCGCGTTAAGGCTCAGGCCGAGGCGGAGTCTATGGCTTCACGCCGCGCTCTTTGGGCTTTGCAGGATAAAGCTGAGGTGGTAGATAATACCGTATCCTTCTTCTAAAAAAGAAAATTTAAGCAGCGATAGCTGCGTTATACTTCGATAAATCGCTCCTCACATACGCTAAGTATGCTGAGGGGCGATTTTCTTATATGCCTTGATGGTTGGAGTTTGCAAAACTAAAAGTCAAACCGCTATGATACACCTCTATTTCTTGTTGATTATAGGCATTTTACTCCATTTATATAAAAAATCCCTTTAATTGTCAATTGTTAATTGTCAATTATCAATTATTTTACATATATTTGTAACACTAAATTGCGCTAATCGCGCGCGTATATATAAAGTAGCGTATGAAAATCGTTATTGCAGGTGTAGGAGAGATGGGCAGCCACTTGGCAAAGATGCTTGGTGGTAATGGTCATGATATTACGGTTATCGGAGCCGAGGCTAAGGCTTTGGCCGAGATTGCGAGCTTGGCTGATGTTATCACGGTGGAGGGTGATTCGACCACTTTTGCAGTGTTGCGTAAGGCTTCGGTGCGCAAGTGCGACCTCTTTATTGCGGTACATCCCGTAGAAAATGACAATATTCTTGCCGCGATTATGGCGAAGCAGCTCGGCGCGAAGAAGGCTATTGCCCGCATCGACAATAATGAGTATCTCGAACCGAACAACAAGGAGATGTTTATAAATATGGGCATCGACTATATGTTCTACCCTGAGAAGATTGCAGCCGAGGAGGTTATCGCCCTCTTGGGACACACCTCGACCACGGAGTTTGTGGACTTTTCGGGTGGTCGTCTTGCGTTGGCTGTTTTCCGCTTGGAGCCTACATCTCCTTTGGTAGGTCGCGAGTTGTCGAGTTTCTCGGTGGATGAGAGCGCATCGTATCGCACAGTGGCCATTTCGCGCGATGGCAATACCATAATTCCGCACGGCAATGACTCGTATATGGTAGACGATATGGTCTACATCATTGCTCGTCATGACTCGGTGGGTGAGATTATGGCTCTGTCGGGACAGCGCGATGTGGATATCAAGAATATGATGATTCTCGGAGGTTCGCGCATAGGTGTACAGATAGCGCAAGCTATGCAGGAGTCGTTGAATATCAAACTTATAGACTACAATGCCGACAAGGCGTATCGCTTGGCAGAGCAGCTCGAAAAGACATTGATTATCAACGAGGATGGCCGAAATACTGAGGCTATGATGGAGGAGGGACTCTCGAATATGGATGCCTTTGTGGCGGTTACGGGGCGTAGCGAAACCAATATTCTGACTGCCATGTTGGCTAAGCGTATGGGTGTAAAAAAGGTGATTGCCGAGGTGGAGAATTTGAATTACATAAACTTGGCAGATAGCGTAGGTGTTGACACTATCATCAATAAGAAGATGGTTACTGCATCCAACATTTTCCGCTTCACGATGGCTACCGATGTATTGGCCATTAAGTGTTTGACGGGTAGTGATGCCGAGGTTATGGAGTTTATTGTCAAGCCTAATTCGCCGGCTACGAAGGCTCCGATTAAGGATTTGGGGTTGCCGTCAGATGCTATTATCGGCGGTATTGTGCGTGGCGATAAGGTCTTTATTGCTTCGGGCGTTACAGAGATAGCAGCTTACGATCGCGTAGTGGTCTTTGCTATGCCTTCGGCGGTGAGCAAAGTGGGCTACTACTTCAATTAGAGCAAATAAGTCTAAAATATAAAAACAATTAACCCTATGTATATCGCAATTGCAGGAAATATCGGTAGTGGCAAGACTACGCTGACCGAGATTTTAACCAAGCATTATGGCGCAAAGGCCTACTACGAGGATATTGATAATCCTTATATCAACGACTTCTACGAAGATATGAACCGTTGGGCGTTTCAATTTCAGGTGCATTTTCTTGCAAGCCGCATCCGTCAGACAATGGATATGTTGGCAGATGGCTCGGAGGTTGTGTTCCAAGATCGTACGATATATGAGGATGCCCATATCTTTGCGGGTAACCTGCATCAGATGGGCTCGATGTCTTCGCGCGACTTCGGTACATATATGAAGTTGTTCGATATCTCAACAAATCTCATTCCACAGCCCGATCTGCTCATCTACTTGAAGGCGAGTGTGCCGACTCTGGTGAAGCAGATCCGCAAACGCGGTCGTGATTACGAGCAGAATATCGAGGTGGATTATCTCGAAAGGCTGAATGAGCGATACAATACTTGGATTGAGAAGAATTACAAGGGTGAGGTCTTTGTTATCGACAAAGATAATAGCGACTTTATCGAGAATGCAAAGGTGTTGGAGGCTCTCTACGAGCGACTTGACGCGATTAAAGCATCCGAGAAGTAGCCAATGAATACGCCACTACCTATCGCATTTACGGAGCGTATGCGCAAGCAGCTGGGCGCAAAGGAGGCAGAATCTCTCTTTGCTGTCCTCGACTCTGCATCGCCTGTTGCCGTGCGTCTGAATCCTGCCAAGTGTGGCGATGAAGGGGTGTGGAGCGATGGCGAGCAGGTGGCGTGGTGCAATAGCGGCCGCAAGTTGAGGAAACGACCATCATTTACCCTCGATACGGCGTTTCATGCAGGAGCCTACTATGTGCAGGAGGCTGCATCGCAATTTATAGCCCATATCATTGCAGGCGAGGATTTGCAGGGCAAGCGAGTGTTGGATATGTGCTCGGCACCGGGAGGTAAGACTACAATCTACTCAACTGCAGTGGGGGAGAGTGGATTGGTTGTGGCAAATGAGTATGTACGCTCGCGTGCCAATATCTTGGTCGACAATGTCAGCAAGTGGGGCATGGGCAATGTCCTTGTAACAAACAATGCTCCCGAACACTTGGCGCAATTTGAGGGCTGGTTCGATGTTGTTGCTGTTGATGCCCCATGTTCGGGTGAAGGTATGTTCCGCAAGGAGGAGGTTGCCCGCACGGATTGGAGCGAGGAGGCGGTTAAGATGTGTGCAGCACGACAGATGTCGATTGTGCGTGAGGCATGGCAATCGCTCAAAGATGATGGTTTGTTTATTTACAGCACCTGCACCTTTAATGACGAGGAGGATGAGGGTGTTTTGCGGGCGTTTATCGAGGAGTATGGCGATGTTTTTGCTCCATCGCATAGGATTGATATAGACGAAGATTGGGGTATTGTCAGAGGTGAGGTTGGAGCTTTCCAAACCTTCCGCTTCTTTCCTCACCGAACAGATAGTGAGGGGCTGTTTGTGGCAGTGGCGCGTAAGGCTGAGCCTACGACACAGCGCACACCAAAAGCTCGTAAGAGAGTTATGCAGGAGGTGGATAAGGCTTCGCGCAAGGAGTTGTCGAGATGGTTGCAAGATGCCGAAAATTACACCTTTGCGCAGGTGGGTGATACGATATATACCTATCGTGTTGAGCAGTTCAAAGCGGTGCAGGCGTTGTCCGAGGGCTTGACTGCAATCTACTCGGGTGTGGCTATGGGACAGCTATTCAAGGGCAAGTTGAAACCCGATTGGGCGCTGTCGCAATATGTTGGGCTAAACCGTGAGGCTGTGGCGGTTGAGGAGTTGGACGAAGCGAGGGCTTTGGACTATCTCCGCAAGAGAGATATCGCTGTTGGCACTATGGCCGAGGGCATAAATCTCGTAACACATCAAGGTCGCGCTTTGGGTTTTGTAAAGAGAATAGGGGCGAGGTGTAATAATCTCTATCCCAATTCATTGAAAATTATGAACAAGTAAAGATATGGTTGAGAAACTCTACTATTCTATGGGCGAAGTAACTGAGATGTTCGATGTCGAACCATCTGTTATTCGCTATTGGTGTACGCAGTTCAGTTGTCTGCGCCCGAAGCGCAACAACAAGGGAAATCGTATGTTTTCGCAACAGGATATTGAGCGCTTGAAGCGTATTCACCATCTATTGCGTGAGCGCAAGATGACCATTGAGGGTGCACAGCGAGCGATGAGTAAGCGTGTGATTGCCGCCGAGGAGAATGACTCGGAAATGGCTTTGTTGGAACAGTTACAGACGCTCCGTGCCATGTTGGTTGAGATGCGTGAGAGTATCGGTGAAGAGGAGCCTGTCGAGGAGACAAAATCGGCTGTGGCAACGGCCTTAGACGAGGCGGATGCGAAGGAAGCAACACCGAAGAAGAAACGCGCACCACGCCGTAAACTTATAGGCGAGGAGGGTGTTGTGGAACGACCTCTCTTCCCATTCTTCGAACAAACCTTGTTTTAAGATTTAGAATAATGAAAATCAGAGATATAGTGGCTCCGATAGAGGAGTTTGCACCACTCTCTTTGCAGGAGTCGTACGACAATGCAGGCTTGGTGGTTGGTCGTCTTGATGATGAGTTGCAGGGCGGTGTTCTCCTTGCCGTAGATGTTACCGAGGAGGTTATTGCTGAGGCGATAGAGAAGGGGTGTGGTCTTATCATTACCCACCACCCGATAATCTTTCATCCGCTGAAACGACTCAACTCGGCCTCGGTGGTGGAGCGTTGTGTGGAGTTAGCGATTAAAAATAATATAGCGCTCTACGCTTGTCATACCAATCTCGACTCTGCTCGCAACGGCATGAGCTGGCGTGTGGGCGAGATGCTCGGTTTACAGGATATGGAGGTGCTGCAACCTACGGCTGATGGGGTTGGCTTTGGTGTTGTCGGCACATTGCCACAAGGTGTTGGCGAGGAGGCGTTTTTGCAACAGATTAAGAGCTCTTTTTCGGTTAAGGCTCTTCGACATAGCGCACTTCGTGGTCGCGAGGTTAAGCGAGTGGCGATATGTACCGGTGCCGGTGCTTCGTTGATGCCGGAGGCGAGGGCTTCGGAATGCGATGTCTATCTTACCGCCGACTTGAAATACAACGATTTCTACACCCCCGACTCCGCGTTTGTGGTTGTTGATATGGGACATTTTGAGAGCGAATTTTGCGCAATTGCGATTTTATTTGATATTTTATCAAAAATTTTTATTAACTTTGCGCTCCATAAGAGCGCTCAATCGAAAAACCCTGTTCACTACTTTGTGTAAGGGATTGATGTATAAGTGATTGGGCTTTTCGGAGTTCGATTTTTCAGTAAGAAGAGAATAATAAAACTAAAATATATGGCTACAAAGAAAAAGACAGCAGAGGTAGATTACTCGATGTACGAGAAGATTGTTGCTCTCTATGAGTTGCAGAAGATTGACTCTCAGATTGACGAAATCAACAAGGTTAAGGGTGAGTTGCCTTTGGAGGTTGAGGATTTGGAGGATACCGTAGAGGGTTTGAACACTCGTCTCAACAATATCAATCGCGAGATTGACGAATTGGCATCGCTTACCAAGCAGCGTCAGCGCGAGATCGAGGAGGCCAATGCACTCATTGCTCGTTACAAGGAGCAGCAGGATAATGTTCGTAACAACCGCGAGTATGAGTCGTTGGAGAAGGAGATCGAGTATCAGTTGCTCGAAATCACCCTCGCCGAGAAGCGTTTGAAGGAGTATGCGGCTGCAACCAAGACCAAGAAGGCCTCTGTCGAGACTACACAGGCTGAGCTCGCTGAGCGTCAGGCTGACCTCGATGTCAAGCGTCAGGAGCTCGAAAGCATCGAGAGCGAGACTGCTGATGAGGTTAAGGATCTTACTGCAAAGGCTAAGGTTGCACAGGCAAAGATTGACGAGCGTCTTCTCACTGCTTACGGACGCATCCGTAGCAAGGTGCGCAACGGCCTTGCTGTTGTTACCGTAAAGCGTGATGCATGTAGTGGCTGCTTTAACCGCATCCCACCACAGCGTCAGGCCGATATTCGCCTTGGTAAGAAACTTATCGTGTGCGAGTATTGTGGTCGTATACTCGTTCCAGGCGATGAAAATTAAATTTTAAGGAGTATTTGCTTCCTTATCTTCATAAAATGAGATGGTTACATACGCTTAGTATGCACCCATCTCATTTTCTTTCGGAATTATATAGTTTAGTGTTGTAGAAAATAAAATATTATACCCCACCGCCCTAACGGGCACCTCCCCTAACTTAGGGGAGGAATATAAAAAGTAATAGCTAACTATTGTCCCCCTAAATTAGGGGGACGAGGGTAGCGGAGGGGGTATGTAAAAACTACAACACTAAACTATATAACTCCGTTTTCTTTTGATAGCGTTAATCCATCTTCGATGGCTTTTCTCTGCTTTCGCTCGGCAGAGTCTGCAAGCAACCTCTGCCTTCGACTTAATCGCAGCCTTGCTCTCATCTGCTTAAAATTCAATTTTTTGGGGTGGAGAGGAGGATT
>JAZSOV010000136.1:0-39646 GCA_045537095.1 Alistipes sp. | reverse complement strand
AGGCTAGGCATAATAAAAAGTAGTGGCGCAGACACTTTCAAACTTCGAAAGTGCCCCTGCGGCGAGCAGAGGGGAAAGGCGTTAAGCGAAGCGAGCGTAAGCGAGCGGAGTAGCCAATCCCATCTTCCACCCGAACAAAACGAACAAAGCAAGGAGATGTCGCAAAGCGGCATCTTTTTGTTTTTATACCTTTGGCGCAAACTTGTTTGCAGGCAAAAGGTGTGAAAACAAAAGAAGAATGCAGAATTAGAAAATAATTTTTAATTCTTAATTCCTAATTCTTAATTTTATTTGTATCTTTGTGGCGTTACAATGTTAGCGAAATAACAATTAGGCGTATATTATTAAAAATAAGAAAGTTATGTTTGCAATTGACAATTACGATTTTTCAGGCAAGCGTGCCATTATTCGTGTAGATTTCAATGTGCCTCTCAATGGCGAGGGACAGGTGACCGATGACACTCGTATCCGTGCTGCTATTCCAACCATCAAGAAGGTGTTGGAGAAGGGTGGTGCCGTAATTCTTATGTCGCACCTCGGCCGTCCGAAGAAGAACCCGGATCCAAAGTTCTCGTTGGAGCAGATTATCCCTGCTATCGAGGCTCGTTTGGGTGAGAAGGTTATGTTCGCAGGTGACTGCATGGGCGAGAAGGCTGCCGAGATGGCTGCTGCTTTGAAGCCGGGTGAGGTTATGTTGCTCGAAAACCTCCGTTTCTACGCTGAGGAGGAGGGTAAGCCTCGTGGTCTCGCTGAGGACGCTACCGATGAGGAGAAGAAGGCTGCAAAGAAGGCTCTCAAAGAGGGGCCACAGAAGGAGTTCGTGAAGAAGCTCGCTTCGTATGCAGACTGCTACATCAACGATGCTTTCGGTACGGCTCACCGCGCTCACTCTTCGACTGCGCTTATCGCAGAGTACTTCCCACACGACAAGATGTTCGGCTATGTTATGGAGAACGAGTTGAAGGCTGTTGATGCTATGATGCAGAACCCACAGCGTCCATTCGTGGCTATCGTTGGTGGTTCGAAGGTTTCGACCAAGATTACCATTATCGAGACCTTGATGGAGAAGGTTGATAAGATTATCATCGGTGGTGGTATGACCTACACCTTCGCAGGTGCTCTCGGTGGCAATGTAGGTAAATCTATCTGCGAGCCTGATATGTTCCCTGTGGCTCTCGATATTCTTGCAAAGGCAAAGGCTCGTGGTGTTGAGTTCGTAATGTCGCCTGACGCACTCGTTTGCGACGATTTCAGCGAGAACGCAAACACTATGCAGGCTCCTGTTAAGGAGATTCCTGCCGAGTGGGAGGGTGTCGATATCGCCGAGGGTGGTAAGAAGCTCTTCCGCGAGGAGATTCTCAAGTGCAAGACTATCCTTTGGAACGGTCCTGTCGGAGTATTCGAGATTAACAAGTTCTCTACCGGTTCGCGTGCAGTTGCTGAGGCTATTGCTGAGGCTACTCAGACTAACGGAGCATACTCGCTTATCGGTGGTGGCGACTCGGTAGCTTGCATCAACAAGTTCGGCTTGGCTGACAAGGTGTCGTATGTATCAACCGGTGGTGGCGCACTTCTCGAATACATCGAGGGTAAGGAGCTTCCGGGTGTTGCAGCTATCCGCAAGTAAACCAAATAATAGGGGGGGCTCAGTTGTGTTGAGCCTCCCCTTATACTACCAACAAAACTATAACTCTTAAAATCTTCATCTTATGAAAAAACTTCTAATTGTGGCCGCCATTATGGCGACGACAAGTGTGCTTCTCCCTGCACCAGCAACAGCAAGTAGCAAGCGAGACAAAGCGCGTCAAGCGGTACTCGATAGTGGTCGTGGTTACTACAAGGATATCTTTATGAATAGCGGCATTGGCCTTACATCGCGCCGCGACCTCCCTGTGTCGGGGGCTCTCAAATTGAGTATGGAGTATTTCGAAGGCCCAAATAGAAGACAGAAATCAACCCCACAAGACTCACTGCTTCAAGCAAATGTATTTTACGGATACGAGGATGATACCAATGGTTGGTTGCTCTATCCCGATGGTGCACCGCGTTTTCGTATGCTCTATATGAATGGTGGTAGTGCAATTAAGCACGCCAAGTCGCTTACGAAGGAGGCGCGTGATAATGTCTACAAATATGTGGCAAATGGCGGCTCGTATGTCGGCACTTGCGCAGGTGCCTTTTTCAGTTCGGCAGGAGGATACAGCGCCAAGCGTAATAAGACGCGATATACAAAATACTATATCGGCTTGTGGCCCGGATATACCCACAGCACAGGCCTAAGAAAAACCCCTACGGGTATGGATATAGCACGCCGCAGCCCAATGTTGCGATACTACGACTTCGGAGGCGATAAGTTTGTCAAGGATGTTCGTCATAATGGCGGATGTTACGCCTATGATGGAGAGAGAAAGCCTATGCCAAATGGCACGGAGATATTGGCCTATTACAACTTCAACAATACCGAGAAGGTAAAGATTGATGGTAAACCTGCGGTATGGGCATTCAAGCGAGGCAAAGAGAGTGGTCGTGCCATCCTCTGTGGCTCGCATCCTGAGGGTGTTACATCGGGCGAGCGCTTAGACTTTATGGCGGCAATGGTGCTCTACGCTATGGATGGTAACCCGGCACCAAAACCAAAGGCTACATTGAAGAGTGGCGAGGTGCGCGAGATGAACAAGCGCACGGAGGATAACGATGCAGCCTTCACCCGCATTGGCGATAGGCAGTATCACCACTTCATTGTTGATGTTCCGCGCAAGTGTCAAAAGCTCGAAATTGCGCTCGATGGCTACGAAGGTGGCGATAAATATGACCTTTTGCTCTGCGCTAACTACAAGGCGCTGGCATATACCGACCAAGCTGTAAAGAGCGTAGAGTCAAGAGGATGCACGAAGTCGCTCACTATCGAGAAGCCAAAGGCCGGTCGTTGGTATATCTCGGTGTTTTGCAATACCACCGTATCAACCGACACAGGCAAGAATGGCACCTACTACATAGGCGATTTGAGTGTTTTGAATGGTGTGCCATACAAGATTTCGGTAAAATATTAGTCTAAAAAGTCGGCTCTGATACCATAAAATCTCACAATAATAGCTATATTTGTGCGTTATTTTGGAGGTTATAGAGGTATAAATGAAGAGTCCGAAACTATATAAGGCGCTGCAAAGTGCAGTTGTATTGGTTTTGTTGGTGGTATTTGCTTCGGCGGATGCTGTCGGCAAAACCAATTTTTCTGCCCTTAAAAGTCTCAAAAAGACTAAGACTCAATACACTGATAGATATGCCACTAACCCTATTCTTCGCAAGAACGGCAAGGTCGATTGGTGGGAGATGAATCAAACCTACTCTACGCGATTTCGTGCCGAGCAGTTGGTAGTGCCCGTATCGTTGGTCACTTTGGGTGTGCTTGGCATTGGCGAAAATGCCCCGATGCGTGGTATGAATCTCGCAATACGAAGTGGTCTGAACGAGGCAAGTGGCGGTGTAAAACTCCGTTTTGACGACTATGTTCAGTATGTTCCCGTAGCCTTCTATCTAACGCTTGACTTTATGGGTTTGAAGGCCAAACACTCGTTTGGCGAGCGTGTGGCGGTGGCTGCAGTAACCTATATTGCCGTGACTGCTATCTCGCAAGGAGTGAAGTATGCCGTGCGTGAGCCTCGCCCCGATACGGGTACGCGCAACTCCTTCCCATCGGGACACACAATGACCGCCTTTGCCGGAGCCGAGTTGGTACGCTCCGAGTATGGTTGGGGAGTCGGAATGGGTGCGTATGCTTTGGCTGCTACGGTCGGATTTATGCGAATGTACAACGGTCGCCATTGGTTTAACGATGTCTTGGCAGGAACCGGTTTGGGCATCTTGTCGGCTCGCATCGGCTATTGGATGCTACCTCTCAATCGTCATATTTTCCGTATTCCGCGTAAAGGTCAGGCAATGGTCGCATCTCCGGTCTATTACTCCAATTCGAAGGCAGTCGGAATGTCGTGTGCGATACAGTTTTAGCGTTTAATCGTATAAAAATTGTAAGTTAGTTCGCAAAAAAATGGCAAAACAGGCGATTTTTTGGCGCAAAAATTATAACTTTGCGTAGTATAAAGTTTTATTTTGTAAGCAGAATCTGTTTTAATACAAACTAAAATACTATAAACCACTAATTAAGCTAATAAACATGTACGGAGAATTTCAACAGTATCTTCAACAAGAGTTGGAGTCTATCAAGGAGGCCGGTCTTTACAAGACCGAGCGTGTGATCTGTTCACCACAGCGTTCAGCTATTGAGGTTGCAGGCAAGGAGTGCCTTAACTTCTGCGCTAACAACTATCTTGGTTTGTCCGACAACCCTCGCCTTATCGAGGCGGCAAAAAAGGCGATGGACGAGCGCGGTTTTGGAATGTCATCGGTTCGTTTCATCTGCGGATGTCAAGATATCCACAAGGCGTTGGAGAAGGCTATCGCCGACTACTTCGGTACCGAGGATACAATCCTCTACGCAGCTTGCTTCGATGCTAATGGAGGTGTATTTGAGCCACTCTTCACAGAGCAAGATGCCATTATCTCGGATTCGTTGAACCACGCATCAATCATTGACGGTGTGCGTCTTTGCAAGGCTGTGCGCTATCGCTATGCCAACGCAAACATGGAGGAGTTGGAGGATTGCTTGAAGCGTGCGCAGGCACAGCGTTTCCGTATCATTGTTACCGATGGCGTATTCTCGATGGACGGTAACGCTGCACCACTCGATGAGATTTGTCGTTTGGCAAAGCAGTATCACGCTTTGGTGATGGTCGATGAGTGTCACTCGGCAGGCGTGTTGGGTAAGACAGGTCGCGGTATCACCGAGTTGTACAATTTGCGTGGTGAGGTTGATATCTTGACAGGAACACTTGGCAAGGCATTTGGTGGTGCTGTGGGTGGTTTCACCACAGGCCGCAAGGAGATTATTGATATGTTGCGTCAGCGTTCGCGTCCATACCTCTTCTCGAACTCGTTGCCACCGGCAGTAGTTGGTGCGAGCCTCGAAATGTTCAAGATGCTCGAAGAGAGCGATGCTCTTCACGATCGTTTGGTAGAGAATGTGGCATACTTCCGCGAGAAGATGATCGCCGCAGGTTTCGATATCAAGCCTACCGTATCGGCTATTTGTGCCGTGATGCTCTATGATGCGAAGCTCTCGCAGGATTTTGCTGCCGAGTTGCAGAAGAAGGGTATCTTCGTTACAGGATTCTACTATCCTGTCGTACCGAAGGGACAGGCGCGTATCCGTGTGCAGGTATCGGCTGGACACACTCGCGAGCAGCTTGAGCGTTGCGTGGCTGCCTTCGTTGAGGTTGGTAAGGAGTTGGGTGTGCTGAAATAGTGCGCACCCCACTCTGCATAACCCACAATTTGGAAACTGTCTAGAAGCTTAGGGGTAGAGCTTAGGATTTAGACAGTTTCTTACTATTAACACTAAAAAAATTTTGGATTATGAGCAAGGAGTTATTAGATGCAATTGATCGTAAAATCTTGAAATTTTTGGTTAAGAATGCGCGTATGCCATACTTGGAGATTGCTCGTGAGTGTGGAATATCCGGCGCAGCAATACATCAACGCATCAAGAAGTTGGAAGATACAGGCGTGGTGCTTGGTTCGCGTATGATTGTCAATCCGAAGATGCTCGGATTTGATGTCTGCGCATTTGTAAATCTGCGCATTCAAGACCCTATTATGGGTTCCTCGGTAGCCGAGAAGATTAAGCACATTCCGGAGGTTGTGGAGTGCCACTTCATCACGGGAGAGTACTCTGCGATGGTAAAGTTGTACTGCGTGGATAACGATCATCTGATGCATACCATCTTCGATAACATCCTGCGTATTTCGGGTATCACAAGTACCCAGACCTACATCTCGCTGAACGAGCTGTTTTCACGCGAGCCACACATCAACTACCTCGACAGATAGTATGGCACGAATAAGACTGACAAAGGAGTTTTCATTCGAGTCGGCACATGCACTTGACGGATACGATGGTTTGTGCCGCGAAATACACGGCCACTCGTATCGCCTTTTCGTGACAATCAAGGGCGAGCCTTCGCAGTGCGAGAGCAATCCGAAGTGTGGTATGGTTATGGACTTCGGAGATTTGAAGCGCATTGTCAACAGCGAGATTATCGACAGATTGGATCACTCGTTTGTACTGCGCAACTCGGAGCAAAATGTCGAATTGCAGAGGGTTTTTAGTGCCAAGTTCGAGAAGATTGTATTGGTGGAGTATCAGCCTACTTGCGAGAATATGTTGGCAGACTTTGCTGAACGACTGCGAAGAAGGTTGCCGGAGGGGGTGGAGTTGCACTCGTTGCGACTGCACGAAACAGCAACTTCGTATGCAGAATGGTTCGCATCAGATAACGATTGAAAAATAGAATTATAGATAAAATACCTTAATTGTCAATTCGTCACCGCTGCGATTAAGCCGAGAGCAGAGGCTGCTTGCAGACTATGCAGAGCCGGAGCAGTGAAGACCGAAGGTCAATTGTCAATTGGAGATGAAAAGGCTTTTCCTTGTCGATGCCTACGCATTGATTTTTAAATACTACTACGCTTTTATGGGTAGACCTATGCGCAATCATGCGGGTATGAACACCTCGATTGTGTATGGGTTTACAAAGTTTTTGCGCGATATCCAAAAGCGCGAAAAGCCCGACCTGTTGGGTGTTGCCTTCGATCCGAAGGGTGGTTGTTTCCGCCGCGAGATATATCCCGAATATAAGGCCAATCGCCCAGCTACGCCGGAGGATATTTTGCAGTCGGTACCCTATGTGAAGCGCATTGTAGAGGCAATGTGTATTCCCGTGTTGGAAGTTGCAGGCTTTGAGGCCGATGATGTTATCGGAACACTTGCAAAGAAGGGTGAGGATGCTGGTTACGAGGTCTTTATGGTTACGCCAGACAAGGATTATGGCCAGCTTGTAGGCGAAAATCGCAAACTCTACAAGCAGAAGGGCGATGGCATCGAGATTGTCGACAAGGAGGCGATACGCGAGAAGTATGGCATCGACCGCCCTGAACTTGTACGCGACATACTCGCCTTGTGGGGCGACTCTTCCGATAACATTCCGGGAGTTCCGGGAGTCGGCGAGAAGGGCGCATGCAAGATGGTACAGGCGTGGGGCGAGGTGGAGAATATCATCGCCAATGCCGACAAGATTGGAGGTAAGACGGGTGCTAATATTTTGGCCAACGAGGAGCAGTTGCGATTGGCGAAGGTATTGACCACAATACGGTTGGATGTGCCAATCGAATTCAACGAGGAGGAGTTGACAGTCTGCTCGCCAAAGATTGACGAACTACGAGCATTGTTCGCTGAGTTGGATTTTAAGAATTTCCTTGCCGATTTGAACAATCTTGCTCCTATCGAAGATATAACCGTGCCGCAGCAGGCACAGCAGATGCAACTCACCAACATTGCAAGGGTGAAGTCGGGACAACAGAAGAGGGCTTCGATGGAGGGACAAGGTTCACTCTTCGATGCTATGTTTGCACCGACTGTGCCGACAATGGAGAGCGAAACAACAGCTCAACCCAATGGCGAGGAGATGCAGACCGACCTCTTTGCCAACACATTTACAACGGTGGCTTCTACGCCTCATACTTACACCACAATATTCACCGCCGAGGAGTTACGCCGTGTGGTTGCCGAGGTGGCAGAGACTCCACTCTTCTGCTTCGACCTCGAAACCACGGGATTCGATATATTTGGCGACCGCATCGTAGGAGTGTCGCTTGCCGTGAAGGAACATGAGGCTTGGTACATCCCCTTCGGGCATAATGCCGATACACGCTCTCGCAACGATATAGAGGTAGAGTATGCCTCGATTTTGCGACCTATTTTCGAAAATGAGAGCATTGCGAAGGTGGGGCAAAATATGAAGTTCGATATCCTGTTCCTTCGTGCGTTGGGCATATCGGTTAAGGGTATGAAGTGGGATACTATGCTATTGCACTACCTGCTTGATGCCGAGTCGCGACACGGTATGAACGCCTTAGCGGAGCGATACCTCAACTACTCCCCGATCTCGATAGAGTCGCTTATCGGCAAGGATGCCAAGCAACTCACTATGGATATGGTGGGTGTGGAGCGCATTGCGGAGTATGCAGCCGAGGATGCAGATATAACGCTGCAACTCTATAATGTGCTGAGAACAAAAATCGAAGAGGAGCCTTCACTATTGAAGTTATATCGCGAAATCGAGGAGCCGATGATTGATGTCTTGGTCGATATGGAGTGGGAGGGTGTCCGCATCGACAGCAATGCCCTGCACACCTACTCGGTTACACTATCGCAAAAACTTGCATCCATCGAGGAGCAGATTCGAGAGATATCGGGCGAACGCGAGATAAATATCAATTCGAGCCGCCAACTCGGAGAGTTACTCTTTGCCAAAATGCGTATTACCGACAAGCCGAAGATGACTAAGACCAAGCAGTTCTGCACCGATGAAGAGTATCTGCAATCGTTTGCTGGCGAGCATAAGGTTGTCGATTTGATATTGGAGTATCGCGGAGTGAAGAAGCTGCTTTCGACCTATGTAGATTCGTTGCCACAGCTTGTTAATCCTGTTACAGGACATATACATACCTCGTATAATCAGGCGGTTACGGCAACAGGTCGTCTATCATCGGCAAATCCTAATTTGCAGAATATTCCGGTGCGAGATGATCTCGGTCGCCCTATTCGCAGTGCCTTTGTTCCGAGTGACGATAGTCACGAGCTCCTTTCTGCAGACTATTCGCAGGTGGAGTTGCGACTCATGGCCCATTTGAGTGGAGATGAAAACTTGTGTGAGGCTTTTCGTGAGGGCAAGGATATTCATGCCGCTACAGCTGCACGCATATTCAAGAAGCCGATAGAGGAGGTTACAAGCGAAGAGCGCCGCCGAGCAAAGACGGCAAACTTCGGAATTATATATGGCATTTCGGCATTTGGCTTGAGCCAGCGTTTGCGTATTCCTCGCAGCGAGGCAAAACAACTTATCGATGGGTACTTCGAGTCGTATCCGAAGGTTAAAAAGTATATGGATGATGTTGTCAATAATGCTCGTGAGAAGGGGTATGTCGAAACACTCTTCGGTCGCCGCCGCTATCTTGCCGACATCGACTCCCGCAATGCCAATGCGCGCGCCTTGGCGGAGCGAAACGCCATAAACGCCCCTATTCAAGGCACCGCAGCCGACATTATGAAGTTGGCAATGGTGGGTGTTGCCCGCAGATTTAAAGTAGAGGGTGTTCGCTCGCGTATTACGATGCAGGTACACGATGAGATTGTGGTTGATTTACTGCGTACGGAGCGCGAGCAAGTCGAGCGTATTGTACGCGAAGAGATGGAGGGGGCGGCCGAACTCTCCATTCCACTCACAGCCGAGTGTGGCGTTGGCGAAAATTGGCTTGAAGCGCACTAATAGATATGGCTAAAACTGACAATATGAAGAGATTTATAACTTTACTATTATTTGTTGCAATCGTAGTTGTTGTTTATGGACAGCAGCCATACAAGAGCAACGATGACCGCACCTATGCTCATGCTATGGAGTCGGGCACAAGGAGACTGATTGCCATCCCCGATATTGATGGATATATCACCCTGAAAGGTGACTTCCATATGCATACCGTATTTGCAGATGCAGATGTATCGCCCGCAGGTCGAGTAAAAGAGGCGTGGCATGATGGTTTGGATGTTATAGCTATGACCGAGCATATAGGCGTGCACAAGAGCGAGGGCATACACCTTACAGACTACAACCTGCCAAACAAACAAGCTATAAAAGAGGGTAAGAAGTATGGATTGCTCGTTATCCCCGGCTTGGAGATTACACGCTCAAAACCTTTCGGACACATAAATGCCCTCTTTGTCAAGGATTGTAATGTCTTCGACGAAAATCGCTACATGGTAGATGCGAAGGGTAATTTGCTACGCGATGAGAATGGTAAGCGCATACCTAACCGAGCGACCGAGATGAATGATTTTGAGGCGGCAGAGGCCCAAGGAGCCTTTATGATCTGGAACCACCCGGGGTGGCCCGACAAGAAAACTACGCTCTATCCTCTGCACAAAGAACTTATCGAACAGGGCAGAATACACGCCGTAGAACTCTACAACGGATTGGAGTGGTATCCGCGAGTATTGGATTGGTTTGACACCTACAAGCTGCCAATGATGGCTAACTCGGATGTGCACACTACAACTTCGTGTCGATACAATCGCATGCTTCGCCCTATGACTTTGGTGTTTGCTAAGGAGCGCACTATCGAATCGGTACGCGAAGCGATGTTTGCAGGTCGCATGTTGGCCCTCTTTGCCAATACTTTGGCAGGTGATGCCAATCTTATCAAGCAACTGTTGCACAAGTCGTTACAGGTCAGAATTATTGATGCCGAGAAGGGACGCATCGAGGTTACAAACATCTCAGATATTCAGTTCGAGGCTCTTTTTGGAGAGCCACAGAAACTGGTTACATTCTATCCTCGTACAACCATACAGGTTAGGATTCCGCAGGGTACAGAACTCGACTTCAAGGATTGCCTTGCAGGTAGAAATAGCATAAAAATAAAAATTTGGTAGAGATATGTTAAGTATTGCAGAAAGACACAAGTACATCCTCGACAAGTTGAACGAGTATGGATTTATTCGTATCACAGATGTTGCCGAGGAGTTGGGTGTTACAAAGGTAACTATTCGTAATGATGTTAAGATTTTGGAGAGTCGAGGCCTCCTCTACAAGGTACATGGTAGCGCTCGTCTGGCCAATCCGCACATCTCTGACCGTGACCTTGTAACCAAAAGTAACCTCAACAAAGAGGCAAAACAACGCATTGCTTACCGCGCAATGCAGCTCATCAACGATGGCGACTCGATAATGATTTCGGCCGGTTCTACGGCCTATGCATTGGCTGAGGCCATACACGAGAACATTGGCAACTACTCGCTCAATGTAGTAACTCCGTTCTTGAAGGTTTCGGAGTTGCTGTGCGACATGGACAATGTTCGTGTGGAGCAACTCGGAGGTCGCATCCACCGCAAGTCGTGTTCGACTCTCGGAGAGAATGCTGAGCAGACCATGGAGAATGTGGTGTGTTCGTTATTCTTTGTCGGTGTCGATGGCGTAGATCCCGACTTCGGCATCACCACATCCACAATCGAGGAAGCTAAGCTTTCGCATCGTATGATGGCTCGCTCCTCCAAGACCGTGGTATTGGCCGATTCATCGAAGTTTGGACAGCGAGGTTTTGGCCATATCGCAGCCCTCGATGAGGTCGATATTATCATCACCGACAGCGGCGTAACAAAGGAGATGCGAGAGATTATGGAGGAGATGGGTATCGAGCTTATAGTTGCCTAAGAAATATATATTTCAACCATAATAGAGTTTTACAAGTGTCGAATCGCTATGCCGACATAGTACTTCCTTTGGCACAACCGGCCTACACCTTTGCCCTCGGCGAAGGTGTTCAGGTATCTGTGGGCGATGCCGTAGCGGTGCAGTTTGGCAAGCAAGCGGTATATACGGGCATCGTCTGGCGACTGCATGACACTCCCCCTGCACGAGGTATAGCAAAACCTATTTTGAAGGTGCTATACGATAAGCCTCTGCTTTCGGAGTTGCAGATGCGCTTTTGGGAGTGGATTGCCGACTACTATATCTGTTCGGTTGGCGAGGTTATGCGTGTGGCTCTACCCTCTATCATCAAGGCCAAGGCGCGTTGTGAAGAGGAGTTTTATCCGTACGAACCGAAGCGAGAAACGATCGTAAAGCTTGTTGCAGAGAGCTTCTCTGAGGAGATACGCGCAAGGATGGCTCGCCGTGCGCCCAAACGATACGAGGCGTTGTGCGCCTTGGAACAAGCCGATGGAGTGTTGCCACGACACGCTGTGGCGATAGATGCTACGGCGCTGAAATCACTTGCCAAAGAGGGCTTAATCGAGATGGGTGAGCGCGAATACAAGCTCAATAGCGAATGGAGTAAGACGCTTCTGCCTAAACTCTCCGAGGCACAATCAATAGCCCTTAACGATATTCGCAACGGACTGAATGATAAGCGTGTAGTCCTGCTACACGGGGTTACGAGTTCGGGCAAGACAGAGATATATACCCACCTTATTGAGGAGCGACTATCGCGTAGTGAGGATGTGCTGTTCCTCGTCCCCGAAATTTCACTCACGGCACAGCTTGTGGAGCGTATGCGTGCGCTCTTTGGCGAGAGCGTTACGGTCTATCACTCGAAACTCACTCCGCAGCAGCGTACTAAACTCTATACCGATATGCTCTCCTCGGAGAGTGGCAATTTCGTGATAGGAGCGCGCTCGGCGTTGTTTCTGCCGTACAAGAAGTTAGGTTTGGTAGTGGTTGATGAGGAGCACGATTCCAGCTATAAGCAATCGGAGCCAAATCCGCGCTACAATGGGCGCGATGCGGCTATAATGCTCGCTGCTATGCACAATGCCAAGTGCGTATTGGGCAGTGCTACACCTTCGCTCGAAAGCTACGCCAACCACCTATCAGGCAAGTATGCCTACACGCGATTGACCGAGCGATATGGAGGCGTAGAGATGCCCCATATTATCATATCCGACACGGTGCGCAATGTCAAACGCAACGAGCGTAAACACCACTTTAACAAGGAGTTGCTTGATGGTATTGCGGAGCGATTGGAACGGGGCGAGCAAGTCATCCTCTTCCAAAATCGCCGTGGTTACTCGCCATATATGGAGTGTCCTTCGTGTGGTTGGTCGGCGCGATGTCCGAAGTGC
Organism: Alistipes sp.; assembly: GCA_045537095.1. GTDB lineage: Bacteria > Bacteroidota > Bacteroidia > Bacteroidales > Rikenellaceae > Alistipes. The sequence continues at coordinate 26,859 of JAZSOV010000136.1, read as the reverse complement.
AATGTAACACTTTCGGCACACCAGCACAAGGGGCGTATGATCTGCCACTACTGCGGATATAACGAGCCAATACAACGCTACTGCCCGAATTGCAAATCGGGCGAATTGCGCCCAATGGGCTTTGGTACAGAGCGTGTGGAGGAGGCAGTAACAGAGCTATTTCCCGATGCACGAGTATTACGCTTGGATGGCGACACCGCAACCTCGGGGGCGGCCTACAACCGCATTATCGGAGCCTTTGCCCGCCACGAGGCGGATATCTTGGTCGGCACGCAGATTGTGTCGAAGGGACTTGATTTTGCAGATGTAACCCTGATTGGAATTTTGAATGGCGACAATCTGCTCGCCTCGCCCGATTTCAGGGCAGAGGAGAGGGCTTGGCAACTGCTTATGCAGGTGGCAGGTCGAGCCGGCAGACGCGACAAGCGCGGTGAAGTGATTATCCAAACCGCCGAACCCGACCACTCCGTATACTCGATGGTAGGCGATTACGACCGAGTGGCGAATAAGTTGCTTGCCGAGCGTAAGCAGTTTGGTTATCCTCCATTTGTACGAATAGTGAAGATTACGATGCGTACGAGCGATAAGGAGCGACTTGTCAGCTCCTCGCTACAACTTGGTGAGCAGCTACGCTTGCGCTTTGGTCGCAGGGTTTTAGGCCCGGTAGCTCCACTCATCGACCGTGTGCGCAATGAGTACCGCATAGAACTAATGCTCAAAATCGAGGTCGAGAGCTCCTTCTCGAAGGCGAGAACTATTCTTCGCGAGGAGATTTCCAAACTGAGGAGCGATAAATCCTATCGAAATGTTGTTGTAATTTGCGATGTCGATATTTTGTGATATTTCAGGTGTAGTAGTCGATGCCCTATCGCTTGTGTTGCCTCGCACCTGCATAGCTTGTGGCCGTGTGCTGATGGAGGGCGAGAGTTGTATGTGTGTAGCCTGTCAGTACAATATGCCGACCACCAATTTCGCAAAGCAGAAGAGCAATCCCGTAAAACGACTATTCGAGAATGTTCTGCCGATAGAGTCGGCCTCCGCACTATTTTGGTTTGTCGGAGGTTCGGAGTGGCAGCGCATAATCCACAACTTCAAGTATCACAACCGCTGGCTATTTGCACGAAAGATGGGCGAATGGCTGGGGCAGGATTTACGAGCAAGTGGTAATTTCGAGGATGTAGAGTTGATAATACCCATACCTCTTCACTTCCGCAAACGACTATTTCGCGGATACAATCAATCCGAACAACTCGCCATAGGTGTAGCTCGTAGTATGGGCGTGAAATACGACTTTCGCTCAATCTATCGCAGCCGTTACAATGATAGTCAAACCTCGAAGAGCAATAGCGAGAGGTGGGATAATGTGGATGACATCTTTGCGGTGCGCAACAGTCGCAAATTGCGTGGTCGACACATATTGTTGGTCGATGATGTGCTGACTACGGGAGCTACGATGAGTTCGTGCGCCACAGCGATATTTAGGGCGTGCGAAGGGGATGTACGCATAAGCATTGCATCGTTGGCAGTATCGCGCCGAGTGGTGGATGGTTGGTAGAGTTTTCAAAAAGATATAAACAGCACAGATGCTCCCCTCACCGCGATTTAAATTCTAAAAAGTATGTTTTAAACATAGTTTTCAACACGCACGCACGAGCGTATGTTGGTGGAGTAGCAAAAAAGGAGTACATTTGTAGGATAATTGGTTAAAAGATGGCAAAGGATTTCAAAAATAGCAAGAATAGTGGTGCATTTGCTGAGTTGGCACCCGAAGTTATAGGAACGGTGCCTCCGCAGGCAGTAGAGCTTGAAGAGACCGTGCTGGGAGCGTTGATGCTCGAATCGGATAAGATTACCGAGGTGCAGGAATATCTCACCGAGGAGTCCTTCTATAAGGAAGAGCATCGTCTTATCTACCGAGTGATGAACGAGTTGGCAATGGTACAGCAACCTATCGACCTCTTCACCGTAACCAACCAACTCAAAGCAAAGCGCGAGTTGAAGAAGGTGGGCGGAGCAAACTACCTTGCACAGCTGACGCAGCGCGTAGCTTCGGCGGCAAACATCGAATTCCACTCGCGCATTATCACCCAGAAGCATATCCAGCGTGAGCTTATCCGTGCCTCGACCGAGATACAGCGTCAATCCTATGACAGCACCATCGATGTCAATGACCTTATCGGCTTCGCAGAGGGCGAGGTGTTGAAGATTACGGAGGGTTATGTAAAACGCTCGGTACAGACAGCAAGCGATATCCTCCGCGCCACAATTCGCCAAATCGAAAAGGCTGCCGAGAATGACTCGCGTTACAGCGGTGTCTGCACAGGATTTACCGACTTGGACAATATTACCCTCGGTTGGCAGCCATCCGATCTTATCATCATCGCAGCTCGTCCTGCCATGGGTAAGACCGCCTTTACGCTGACAATGGCGCGAAATATGGCTGTTGACTACGATGCTCCTGTGGCATTCTTCTCGTTGGAGATGTCCTCGGTGCAGCTGATGACTCGTTTGGTAGTGGCCGAGACGGGTATCAACGGACAGACTATCCGTAGCGGAAAGCTTACCCCTTCGGAGTGGAAGACGCTCGAAACCAACACCAAGGTTCTTGGTATGGCTCCACTCTATATCGATGATACTCCGGCATTATCCATCTTTGAGTTTCGCTCGAAGGTGCGCCGCTTGAAGGCAAATAACGATATCAAGATAATCATGGTCGACTACTTGCAGCTGATGACAGCAGCGGGACACGGCGACAAGGGCAATCGCGAGCAGGAGGTAGCCTTCATCTCGCGTTCGTTGAAGGGTATTGCCAAGGAGTTGAATGTTCCGATTATCGCCCTCTCACAGTTGAGTCGTGCCACCGAGTCGCGTGGTGGCTCGAAGCGTCCGCAGTTGAGCGACCTTCGTGAGTCAGGAGCTATCGAGCAAGATGCCGATCTTGTAGCATTTATCCATCGTCCTGAATACTATGGTTTCACCGCAGGTCCGGGCGAAGAGCCTGTCGAAGGCTTGGCCGAGTTTATCATTGCCAAGCACCGTAATGGCTCGGTCGATGATGTGAAGTTGCGCTTTATAAAGGATCAGGCCAAGTTTACCAATTGGGATCAAGGCAACGCAGGTATGGCACAACCTTCGATGGAGCAGTACGAAATGATGGAGAGTCCGAGCATGCAACCATCGTCAGCCTCGGTGTTGCAGAGTGCCACCAACGATGAGTTTGCCCCATTCTAAATATAAAAGCAGAGTGCGATGTTTGTCAAGTGTTTTGCAGGTGCAATAGTAGGCATCAAGGCCGTCAAGGTTGATGTCGAAGTTAATGTGGCAGGAGGAGGTATAGGCCTTTTCCTTGTCGGTTTGCCCGACAACGCAGTGAAGGAGAGCGAGCAGCGTATTCGCTCCGCCTTCGAGAACTCGCAACGCCGCATGACTGCCAAGAAGGTGGTGGTAAACCTTGCCCCTGCCGACCTTCGTAAGGAGGGTTCGGGCTTCGATTTGCCTATTGCCGTAGGTATTCTTGCTGCCACACAGCAGGTGCTTGATACTCGCTTGGCTGATACAATGTTTGTGGGTGAATTGTCGCTCGATGGCGCAGTGAAGCCCGTACGAGGTATTCTGCCACTTGCCGTAATGGCCAAGGAGTGTGGCCTGCAACGCATTGTCGTCTCGGCTGCAAGTGCGCACGAGGCAGCTGTGGTTGGTGGCATAGATGTAATACCCGTGAACACCCTGTCGGATGTCATCGCCTACCTCAATAACGAGATAGATATTACCCCCGCCGTGGGCGAGGTGTCGGTTATAGCAGAGGAGCAGAGCCTCTATGCCGAGGACTTTGCCGATGTTAAGGGACAGCGCGATGTGAAGCGAGCTTTGGAGATTGCCGCCGCAGGAGGACATAATGTCTTGATGATTGGTGCTCCGGGCTCAGGTAAGACGATGTTGGCACGCCGTATGCCTACGATTATGCCCCCTATGTCGTTGGAGGAGGCTGTCGAGGCGACAAAGATACACTCTGTAGCGGGCAAGTTGGGCGAGAATATCGGCCTAATGTCTAAACGCCCATTTCGCGCTCCACACCATCTCACCTCGCAGGTGGCGCTTATCGGTGGAGGTCAGTCGCCACAACCCGGTGAGGTCAGTTTGGCGCACAACGGAGTGTTGTTTCTTGACGAACTTCCCGAATTTGGCAGAAATGTCTTGGAGGTGTTACGCCAACCGTTGGAGGATAGAATGATCACTATTTCGCGAGCGAAATATAGTGTTGAGTACCCCTCGAATTTCACGCTGATAGGAGCAATGAACCCTTGTCCGTGCGGTTATTATAACCATCCGACAAAGGAGTGCTCGTGTCAGCCATTTGCCATAAATCGCTACTTCTCACGCATTTCGGGACCACTTTTAGACCGTATTGATATGCATATCGAAGTTATTCCGGTGCCATTGTCGGAGATAAATGGCAACCATGTGGAGGAGTCGAGTGCCGAAATTCGCAAGCGTGTAGTGGCTGCTCGCAAGATACAGTCACGCCGCTTCGAGGGTACGGGCATACACTCCAATGCCATGATGAACTCAGCGATGTTGCGCACATTCTGCCCTCTCGGCAGCGAGGTGCGCTCACTACTCGAAAATGCAATGCAGCGACTCAACCTCTCGGCCCGTGCCTACGACCGCATTATTAAGGTGGCACGCACAATAGCCGACCTTGCCAACTCCGAAAATATCGAAGCGACACACATCGCCGAGGCGATAAATTATCGTACTTTGGATAGAGATAGCTGGGGAAGGTAGTGCTATATCTCTTCGCACTTATCCTGTGTCAAGGCTCGCAATAAGTCGCACGGAGCCACAGCATACTGCTCAGGCGAGATGCCTCGCTCCTCCAATGCGCGTTGCATAACAGGAAAGCGCACCATAAAGTGCTCGTTTATCTTGATAGGAGGGCATAGCTCAATACCCTGCTCCTTATATATCAGCCACACCAACTCCGAACAATAGACATAGTCGTTGTCGAAGCTGAATTGCAAGTCGTACCATCGCCCCAGCCACTTCTCCTGCTCGATTGGTTGCGTGAGTTGCTGTGCAGGGCGTTTGATGATATATTTTCCACCGACCGACTTGTCGATAAATTTCTCTATTGGCAATATGCGCACCGTGGTATCAGCCTCCATAATCTGTACGCCTTCGGGGGTATTGACAGCTATTCCGCAGTGGCTCCAAATCGACATCATACCGAGTTTTACAAACTTTGATTGGAACGATGTGGTTTCAATAAAGAGAATATCACCCTCGCGCAAAGAGGTCAAATCTCCGCCTCTGCGACACGATGCAAACATCAGTACTAATAGTATAAGTAGTATCTTTTTCATTGTTGTTTAGTTTTCTGAACTCCTACCCTCTTCAAGGCGCAACCTAATTAAGGGTTATTAAAGGCTATTAACGGATAGTAAGGGGGCGCTAAAAGTTTTAACTACTCACTACTCACTACTCTCTAATTAAAAAGTTTTCCGTTTATTCGCCCCACTCGTAGCGTTCGCCTGACAAACCAAGCATTGCCGTTATGCGTTCAGTGACTGTTCGGCACACCGCCTCTATACTCTGTGGTAACGAGTAGAACGAAGGAGTTGCGGGTAAAATCACCGCACCCGCCTCTGTCAAAGTTGTCATATTGCGCAGATGTATCAGCGAATATGGCGTTTCACGCACCACGAAAATCAGTCGTCTGCGCTCCTTTAACATTACATCGGCAGCCCTCTCAATCAGTGTTTGCGACACGCCCGAAGCAACTCTGCCGATAGTGCCTACACTCGAAGGTACAACAACCATAGCGTCCCATCGAGCCGAACCACTTGCCGGCGAAGCGAACATATTGTCGTTCTCGAACACCTCTATCTTATCCGAACATGGCATTGTCTCGCCTTCGTGAGCAACCACCGCACGGGCATTTGTGCTATATATTACGGCAATGCACTCCACCTCTGCACTCTCGATAAGCATCTCCAAGAGTTGTCGTGCATAAATTGCACCACTTGCTGCCGTTATTGCTACCACTACCTTCATTATAACTCTATTGCTTTACATTTAAGACCAAGTTTCTCAATATACTCCAATGTCTTTGGCAGAGCATAGCTCATATTTGCAAACGACTTCTCGCTATCGTGAAAGAGAATTATCGAGCCAGCTTTAATGTGAGGCAACACCCCTCTCAGACACATTTCACCCGTAAGTTTACGATTATAGTCACGAGAGATAATACTCCATAATATTATCTTGTAACGCTTCGATATGGTTCGTAACTGCGAAGGTGTAATGCGGGCATAAGGCGGGCGGAACAGATTGCTTTGCACAAGGTCGGAGGCAAAATCTATATCCTCCAAATATCTTTCGAGGGGCATAATCCACCCCTTTTGGTGCGAGTAGGTGTGGTTACCGACACGATGACCATCAGCAATAATTTTTTCGTACAAGTCGGGGTACATCTCTACATTCTTCCCCAAAACAAAAAAGGTCGCCTTGGCATTGTATCGTTTCAATGTTGCCAAAATCCACTCCGTAATACCGGGAGTCGGACCATCATCGAAGGTGAGATACACACCTCGTTCGTCCTCGATTTGCCAGACCAAATCGGGAAACATATTTCGTATAAATTTTGGAGGTGTAATCTTCATATTCGTAACCTGTCTAACCCATTTGCAAAGATAGGTATTTTTGGCGAAAATTTTGCTATTTCGCAAAATATACATAACTTTACGACATAAATTCCAAATAGTATGAGGCCTTTTATTTATCTCTTTATTGCTATTGCCACACTACTATCTGCTGTGGGTTGCGATAGTTTTCGCTCTCTCACAGGGACAAAAAAGACGGCACAAGGCTCACCATACGAAGTACTTGTCGTATGCGATGGTCGCGAGTGGGAGTCGCCACTCGGAGAGGAGTTGCGCACAGTTCTTGGCACACCGGTCGAGATGTTGAATCAGGTGGAGCCGATGTTCGATATCGTACGCATCACATCCCGCGATTTCAAGCACCTATTGCCTTCGTATCGTAATATTTTGAAAGTCCTTTGCTCACCCGAAGTAAAAGAGACAGCAATACTTGCACAATATGATGTAGTGGCATCGCCTCAAATCGTACTCACCTTCCAAGGCCCTTCGACCGATGCAATGGTCAACTACCTAAAAGCAAATGGAGCAAGTCTGTTGCAGGTGCTCGAAATAGCTGAGCGCAACCGCACCATAGAGTATGCCCGCAAGCAGGGTGCCAAAGCATTGGAGAAGATTGTGCGAGAGGAGTTCGATGTGGAGATAAACATACCCAATGGCTACACCTTCCGCGCTGAGGGCGATGATTTTGTTTGGCTCTCAAACGAATATCCCGTAGCGAGTCAAGGATTTTTCATATACAGACACCCATTCAAGGGCAAGGCAAGCATTACGACCGAGGCTCTTGTGAAGGCTCGCAACGAATTTGCAAAGCGAATTCCGGGACCATCTGACGGCTCCTATATGACTACTGTAAAGCGTATTCCGAATGTTGAAGACGATGGTTATGTCGACTTCATGCCACAACGCAAAGTCGTGAAGATAAACGGTCGCGAGTGGATTGAGTTGCGAGGTTTTTGGGAGGTAGAGCACGACTTTATGGGAGGTCCGTTTGTCAGCTATACCACACTCGACGAGCGCACAGGAGAGCTTCTCACGCTCGACTGCTATGTCTATTCGCCAAAGTATGGCAAGCGCAACTTCCTGCGCCCACTCGAACACCTTGTCTATGGCGTGAATTTTCCTAAACAATAATATTAAACATTGAGAAAACCATGAAAAAGATTCTAACCCTTTGCACATTGATTTGCGCTTTTGCTGCAAGCGTTTGCGCACAAGAGCTTCCAAAGATGTTTGCTCATCGCGGATGCCATAGCAAGATTGTGCCTGAGAACTCTATTCCGGGCGTTGGCCGCGCTGCACGCCACGGATATATGGGTATCGAGTGCGATGTGAGGATGACCAGAGATGGCAAGATGGTTATTATGCACGACAATACCATCAATCGCACCTGCCGTAACGCCAGCGACTACTCGAAGATTTCGGGTAAGGTGCGAGTTGCAGACCTCACCTTCGATGAGTTGCGCAACGACTATGTTTTGGCTTCGTCAAAGGCCGAGTACCGCACACAAGTTCCAACTTTGGAGGAGCTTTTGAAGGAGTGCAAGAAGCACAATATCGTGCCTATGCTTCACTCTAAGTATGTCGAGTCGTACCGCCTTGCACAGAAGATTATGGGCAACAACTGGGTTTGCTTCACAAACAATATCGAGGGGATGAAAGAGTGTCGCAAATTCTCGAAGTGTCTGATTCTCTATGCGATAAGAGAATCAGATGCAGACAATGCGTTCGAGTTGTTGCCGCAACTCGGTGGCAAGGTGGGTGTTTCGTCAATGCAGCGTGAGGCTCTTACTCGTGAGCGTATTGCCAAATTCCGCCAGCTCGGCTACGAGGTGCAGGCTTCAATCTATCGCTCGCCACGCGAGGTATACGCAATTCGCGATGGCGTGAGCATCGTGCTCTCCGACTTCAACCTTATGCCGGATCCAAATAATCGCCCTGTGAAGGTTGTGGACATCGAGCCACAGACCTTGGCTCAGGGTGCTACACTCAGATTCACTGCCGACAACAAGGTGCAAGATGGCGGCGTTGCTATCGAGATAGAGTATGAAGGTACGCTCGAATTGGCATTCGACAAGAAGAGCCAATTCTACACACTCCACAATAACGGTTCGCATCGCGACCGCATTGGCAGACGCTTTATTAAGGGCTTGGGAACACTCTCATTGCACGGCGTAGAGGAGTGTAAAATCAAGTCGGGCAAGATCTACTTCTACGACTTCTCGGAGTAGCTGCATAGAGCATTCAGTCATTGTAGAGTGTCTTACAAAATGGGAGTATCCATCTTTCAAAGTTGGATGCCTCTTCTCTGTGTGGGTGAAGTATTTATTTTATCCTAAACATTTGGTTTGCCGAGATATTGTGTGTAACTTTGCGACCGAAAAATCATTAACACAATTTAACACTAAAAATAAAAAAATATGAAGAACATTAAACTTTCGAGGGGAGGGGAATACACTGCTCCCGCAATGGAGGTCTGCTTGGTAGTCGCTGAGCGAGGCTTCGAGGCAAGTATGCCGGGCGTAACAATCAATCCATGGGAGCGTGAGGAGGATACGCTCACATTCTAAATGTCAAACCCTAAAAAAGAGAAAAAGAAGATGAAAAAGTTTATTCTTTCGTTGGGTTTGGTAGCAATGATGCTCAACCTGACAAATTGCGCACAGTATGAGGATGTAAATCCGACAGTAGAGCCGCAGGGCGATTTCGAGTTGTTTGCTTCGGTATCGCGTACAGCAAACGATGGTCTTAACACCGTATGGAAGGCAGGTGATAATTTGACTGTATTCCATGCCGAGGCAGGTGCTACGACCTATGTTTATGATGCAGAGTTCAAACTCGAAAGTGCAGAGACAGGCCGCTTTACCGGCACTCTCGAAAGCACACTTACAGCAGAGGCATACGATTGGTATGCTATCTATCCACACAACAGCTACCACAGCAGCAAGAATCCTGAGAAGAGTGCCTATATTCCGGTTTGTGGCAGTAAATCAGACATCCAAACTCAGAATGGTAACAATTCAATGGCTCACATTGCAGGCGAAAACTATCCACTTGTTGGTGTAGCAAAGGGTGTTGCAAATGGAACAGCACCGGCTGTGGCAATGAAGAATGTAGCATCTCTTTTGGAGTTCGAAGTTACTAACTCTTTGGATGAGGCTATTACAGTTACAAATATTACGCTCACTGCACCAGAGTACATTATCGGAACATTCTATGTTCACTTTGCAGATATTGATAATGTATCTGTAACTTCGAGTGGAGCGAGCTACACAAGCAAGACTGCTACTCTTGCCGTAGAGAATGGTACTGCTATCGCAAAGGGTGAGACCGGCAAGTTCTACTTGGCTGTTGCTCCATTTGTAGCAGCTGCGAATAGTTCATTGTCGCTTGAAGTAAATGTTACTTCGGGCGAGAAGGTTAGTGTGCTTTCAAAGACTATCACTCTTGCTAACGAAACAGCCTTCGTTTCAGGAAAAATCAAGCCTATCGCTGTTAACTACAATGTAGAGTTTGTTTCTGAAGGTCTTGCATTGCCATTCGAGGACGATTTTGCTTGGGCAAACCACACTAATGAAATCACAGCAAGCAATATAGATGAGAAGTATACAACTGTAACCAAAGTTTATGGTGACAGCCAGGCTTTGAAGTTTGGAACTACTTCTGTGTTGGGTAACATCACAACCGTGCCATTGAATCTCTCACAACCATTCACAGTAGTGTTTGACGCAAAGGCTTGGACTGGTGATACATCGGTTGTTAAGATCACTGTTGGTGATCAGACAAAGGCTACTGAAAAATTGACAGAAACATACGAGAAGTATATGATTCAATTCGATGCCGCTACAGCAACAAGCACTGTTAAGATTGCATTTGCAGAAAATGCCACTAGCACCGATGTAAATAAGCATCGTGGATTTATCGACAATTTGCAGATTATCACAGGTCATGACTATGTATTGCCTCCTGTATTAAAGTTAAATACAACATCGCTTAATGTTCAAGCAGAAGCAAGTACAACAACTATTGGATATAGTGTAAAGAATGCTGTTGAAGGCGTGACAGTAAATGCTGTAAGCAACAACGATTGGATTACTGTAACTCCTACTACAAATGCATTTGATGTTGCTGTAGCCGAGAATACTGGCGAGGAGCGTACGGGTACAATTACAGTTACTTATGGTGATTCAATCAGCGAAACTATCACTGTTACACAAGCTGCACCAAAGGGTGATGTAGTTCTTGTAGAGAAGACTGCTTCGCATGTATTCCAAAATAACGCTACTTTCAATACTTGGAATTCTTCATACTCGGCTCGTACTATCGAATTCACAGAAGCTACTGTTAAATTTGCATCTGCAAACAAGCAGTCTCAGACAATTACAGATATGCCTGTAACCAAAGGTGGTGCTGTCGAACTCATTGCAAAAAATGGCGCAACCATTAAGAATGCTAAGTTTGTTTGTAAGCAGTGGACTACTAAGGCGCAGACTATCACAATGCATTATAGTACAAACGGCGGAAATAGCTATACTCAGTTAACCGGTACATCAACTACCTTCACTATTGAAAAGACTGATCTGCCTGCAGGTACAAATGCTGTTAAGATTACTTTCAGTAGCACTAGTAATCAGGTTGGTATTCAGCAGGCTGATATTACTTATCTCGTAGAGGAGTAGCATATATTCAACATTATCTTCAACTAACAAAAAGGTCAGGCATAACGCTTGACCTTTTTGTTATTAACCACTTAGCCTCCATTTTATTCCGTAATTTTTAATTTTTAATTCTTAATTTTTAATTTTATTACTATCTTTGCGCCCGAAAAGTAGAATTCACTAATAATTAAAACAATACAACTATGACAATTACAGCAGCTGATATCAAAATCGGTATGTGTATCGAGATGGACGGCAAGACTTTCCTTGTTGTCGATTTCCAGCACTGCAAGCCGGGCAAGGGTCCCGCTTTTGTTCGTTCAAAGCTCAAAAACTTGGAGAACGGTCGCGTTCTCGAAAATACCTTCTCTTCGGTAGGTATCAAAATCGAGCAGGTTCGCGTTGAGCGCCGCCCTTACCAATTTACCTACGAGGACGACCTCGGTGCTCACTTTATGCACACCGAGACTTTCGAGGAGATCAATATCGAGAAGACACTTATCGACAACTACGACCTTATGGCCGATGGTCAGATCGTGGAGGTTATGTATCACACCGACAAGGATGTAGTGTTGGCTGCCGAGTTGCCACCAATCGTTGATATGGAGGTTACCTACACCGAGCCGGGCATTAAGGGTGATACCGCTTCGACAAACTCGTTGAAGCCTGCAACCGTAAACACCGGTGCTACTATCAAGGTGCCTTTGTTTATCAACACAGGCGACAAGATCCGCGTTGATACCCGCACTCGCGAGTACTACGAGCGTATCAAGTAATCTCGCAATAGGTACAACAAAAATGGGGGTGTCCAACAAGTCTATGGGCACCCTCGTCTTGTTAGACATATTCTCTTTTATTTTCGGAATTATATAGTTTAGTGTTGTAGAGAAATAGAATGTTATACCCCACCGCCCTAACGGGCACCTCCCCTAACTTAGGGGAGGAATATAAAAAGTAATAGCTAACTATTGTCCCCCTAAATTAGGGGGACGAGCGTAGCGGAGGGGGTATGTAAAAACAACAACACTAAACTATATAACTCCGTTTTCTTTTGATAGCGTTAATCCATCTACGATGGCTTTTCTCTGCTTTCGCTCGGCAGAGTCTGCAAGCAACCTCTGCCTTCGACTTAATCGCAGCCTTGCTCTCATCTGCTTAAAATTCAATTTTTTGGGGTGGAGAGGAGGATTTTACCGCTATTTTTAACTGCTACTATGTAATAGTCAATTATCCATTGTCCATTTTCAATTATACAGAAAGGTCGGGTATCGAAAACAATACCCGACCTTTTTCTTGTTGTATTAGTAACCTACTTTGCCAGCAAAACCATCTCGTTGTGGAGAAGCTCTCCTTCGGAGGTAATACCCTCGATGACAACACGATAGTTCGATGGGCGATCTGCTGTCCAGAAGGTGATGCTGGCATCGCCCAATGAGTTGCTCTGCAACGATGGTACCCATGCAATGGTGGTGCGGTTATCGCGCTTGCTACGGTCGTTCTTAACCGAATAGTCCGGAGCGTAGAACTCGGTAGGGAGCGAGTATCCCGGAACGATAACCTCGGCCATAGAGTTGATAAGCAACTTCTCGCGTGCATCGATATTGCGTACATGGAGTACAATTGTTCCCGTCTCGGAACCCATACCTGCTGCCATCGACTCGAATTTGTCGAGATACGACACACTAATTACCTCGCTCATAGGGTAGGCATCGATAACATTCATATCCATCTGCTGACCATTGACATATACGGCAGGCATAAGATCGTCCTTGTCATCCATATTTACATCGACAGTTGCGTCAGGTATATCTGGTGCAGTGTTATCGCCGGCATCCGGGTTGTTAGATGTTGCATCGGACGAACTATCGCTGCTCATCTTTGAATTATTGACATATACATTGTTACCTACAATCTCCAACTGCTTGAATCTCTGTAATGCATCGAAGATAGAGGCAAATCGAGTCATGTCGCCACTAACAGTGTTGAAATCGTTGAGCGATGACGAGTACTCGTATGTCTGTGTGCGATTTGCTACAATCTCCACTGCATCGATGTCAATAACCGGCATACCTCCATCCTCGAAGTAGCTCTGCTTCGAGCGCATCATATACTCTTCGGTTAAGGATGGAGCCTTCTTTTTGTGGAACACCTCGCGCGAAATAAACGGCATATCGGGGTATACATACGGATCTACCTTGATACGCACACGGTTGCTGCTACCTTCACGATTGAGAGCCTGCAACATATATATAGTGGTGTCAGGTGAGTCGATTCCTGTGATATGGAAGCGGTTTGTCTTGTTGAGAGGGTGTACGCCAAGATACTCCTTCTTATTGCGGAATATCATCACGCTTGCATTTCGAGTCTTGCCTACCGCCTCAGCTACGCGACCTGAGATATATTGTTCGGTCTCAAATTGGTGTTTCAAGATAGGTTTCTTGCCGGCGAGGATGCTGTTGATATTGTATCGGCGCCAGCCGTGCGTCATCATTACAAGGTCCAAATTTTCGTTGCGTACGGCATCGTTGCCCTCGAAGTAGTAGGTAGGGTTGTCGATATGTCCCTTCAACTCCGAGTTGAGCAGCATATACGAGAAGATATTATCGGCCTTAGGATCCTTCTTCAAGAGTTCATTATCTACTACCGAAGCTATGAAATCGCCCTTGATAGGATTTCCCTTACTATTCTTGATGGCGAAATCGATATTCACAAGTTCGCGTGGCGAGAACTTCTTGACACTTGGTGTGATGGAGGCTTTTGCTATGGCACCTCGCACGAAGAAGAGTCGCTGTGCTACGACCTTGCGTGTCGCCTTATCGACAATCGATACCTGCGCTACACCACTACGCAACTTGTTGAGTGGTATGCGGAGAGGGTGGGTGAGATTTTCGACAACATAGTTGACGATACCGCGCGACTGCACGAGAGCCACCAAACGCTGTATGGGCAGATCCTCGGTGGTTGTTACTCTCAGCAATACGCGATTGTCTACATCGGGTGTAATCTTCATTACACAGCCCGTAGTCAATGCTGTCGGCAGGGTGAAGGAGCGCGAGACTCCATCATCGGTTGTGAGTGTAGCGATATACGACTCGTCGGCTTGGGCGGTCAAGAGAAATTTACCCATACCATCGTGCTTGGAACTTATGGTGCAGACCTCCTCGCCCGACTTGGTGCGCACGATACCCTTAACATTTACGGCGTAGCCATCGACTCCCACAGCCTTGAATGCGACAACCTGCTCTATACCTTGAATTAAGTTACCTCCCTCAGGCATAAACTTCACCGAGAAGTCGTCCTCGAAGGATGGAAGTTGTACTTTTCTGTCCAACTTACGACCGTTGGCATTGATGTTCATGTGGATACAGTCGGCATTATTTGCACTTGGGCGGAACGAGAAACGGAAAAGACCATTGGCATCCGTCTGTGTCATGTGGTTTGTTGTTCGTCCGTTGATGTTGAGCGAATACTCCACGGGGTTTTGCGGAATAGGAGCGAAGTGATTGTTTGTCACCTCCACCGTAGCTACTACTCGGCCTGTGCGGTCGAACTCGTACGATATTTTGGTGTGTACGGCATCATCAATATAGTTGCCAATATCGATAATCTTCGAGAAGAGAATCTCTTTGTCGAAGTTTGTCTGCCACTTGGAGTAGGCACGCAGAGTGTATTTTCCGGGAGTGATTTTTGGAGAGAGCGAAATGGCGTTGTAAAAACGACCACCCGAACCCTGTATTCTCATGCGCTCCACGACATTTCCCATCGCATCAATCAACTCTACATAGATGTAGCGAGTCTCGGTCGTATTGTTGAAGTATATGGAATTTACCAAGAAGGCACTGAAAAAGATCTTGTCGCCGGCACTGTAATATGGCTTATCGGTGGCAAGGTATAACTTCTCCTGTACACCTCCCATTGCATAATAGTTGATGAAGCAACTTGTAACGAAATCGGTAAATCCGGTCTTGATAATAGAACTTGTTGCAGCCTGCGGATGCTGTGGTTGCGGTGGCTGCTGCGACTGTGCAAAAGTTGCAAATGGCAGTGTCAGTGCCCCCCATAGTGTTAGACATTTGAAAAATCTCTTCATACTGTTGTAGTTTTATCGTTGTTATTCTTAATTATCATCTTCGTTTAGGGTGCTGCATATTCTCGATGCACACTCTATCGCTTGTTCCATATCGTATCCTCGCGATGCAGCAAAGCGTATAAGTTTCGTTTTAGCATCATACGAAGAACTATATTTGAGTGTCCGCATGCGGCGGCGCATAATCTCCTCCAATCGCTCCGTCATATCTGTTTCGGCAAGCATCGGAGCAACCACCTCCTCTATAATATCTTTCGACACTCCCTTGGTTCGCAGTGCCATCTTAATTTTGTAGGCACCCCAACCACTTAGGTTGAGCTTATCGCGCACAAACGCCTCGGCATAGCGGCTATCATCAATAAAGCGTTCAGCCTGCAATCGTGCAAGCACCTTCGCCGCATCTTCGTCCGACAAGCCCCACCGTTTCATCAGTCGCAGGGCATCACCAGAGGAGCGTTCCGTGCGGGCACATTCACGCATCAACGACTGCAACGCCTGCTCTGCGCTCTTGCTCTTTTTCGTGCGTACTACCTTCTGCTCCATACCATTCGCGGTTTTGCGTTTGCATCTTCGAAGAGTACTGTATGCGTAAAGCTCTTCTCGCGTAACATCGCACAAACCTCCTCGCCCGCCTTTTCGTATATCTCAAACCACAACGAGCCCCCTTCACGCAACATCTTCGTTGCATTCTCCGCTGTAGCACGATAGAATTTCAATATATCGTCATCAGGGACAAACAATGCCGTGTATGGCTCAAAATCGACCACATTTCTCCGCATATCGACAATATCGCTCTGCGGGATATATGGCGGGTTTGACACTATCACATCAAACATCCCCAAATGACTCAAATCGCCCAAGGCATCAGCCTCGACAAAATCCACTTTTACGCCCAATCGTTCGGCATTGCGTTCGGCTATCGCCAATGCTTCGCGCGAGATGTCGACTGCCACGACCTCGGCATCTTTTACGAACTTGGCAAGCGCTATCGCTATTGCTCCGCTACCCGTTCCGATATCGAGAATTCTTGCACCTCGCTGGGCTGTTTCGATAATTTTATAGACCAACTCCTCGGTTTCGGGGCGTGGGATAAGTACCCCCTCCGCAACCTCAAACTCCAATTCACAGAACTCTGCCCTGCCCAACACATACTGCACGGGGCGACCTCGGCGAAGTTCCTCCACAATGTGCTCCAAATCGACAATATCGCACCCCTCGTCATAGCGGGCAACAAGTTGCGAAAGGTTATATCCCAATCTATCGCACATCACCAACCGCGCCACACTCTCTGCCTCATGCAGACCGTACAACGGCTCCACAGCATCACGAATAAGGTGTATAGTTTGGCGAATGGTCATACTATTAAACAGACAACTAAAAAAACTAATTTTAATTAAAACAAAATACCTTTAATTGTCAATTATCCATTGTCAATTGTCAATTTTAACTCTGCAAGAGCAATAGCAACTACCGACTCCACTACAACCGCTGCGCGCAAGACTATACAAGCATCGTGGCGACCTTTTATGCAGAGTGGAGCAACCTCTCCCAACGCCTTGTTGTAGGTCATCTGCTCGCGCGAGATACTCGGTGTTGGCTTTATTGCCACACGCACTACCAAATCATTTCCATTCGTGATACCGCCGTTTATACCGCCCTCATTGTTTGTCGCGGTGTGTCCTTCGCCATCTACAAAGCAGTCGTTGCGCTCCGAGCCACGAAGGCGTACCCCCTCAAAACCACTTCCGAACTCCACACCTTTAACTGCCGGTACAGAGAACATCAAGTGCGAAATAATACTCTCTGCCGAGTCGAAGAATGGCTCTCCCAAGCCTATTTTCACACCTTTGGCGCGACACTCCACAACACCTCCGACCGAATCGCCATCGCGCATTGCAGCCTCGACAATTTCGGAAAACTCTGCCTTGTTGCGTGAGCCACCAATCTCCACGATGGAGGTTTTATACTCAACACCTTCGACAACCTTTTTAGCCACTACGCCTGCTGCAACCAACAGCACAGTCATACGCCCCGAAAATTGCCCGCTACCTCGTAAATCGACCTCCGAGCCATACTTTGCCCGTGCCGTAAAATCGACATGCGAAGGTCGGTTGTGGCTCTCGAATTGCGAATAGTCCGCAGAGCGTGTATCGCCATTTCGGAACACAATCTCAATGGTTTCGCCCGTAGTTTCGCCTCCCTCAACGCCCGACACAATAGTCGGAATATCCTTTTCGTGGCGAGCCGTTGTACCCTTTGCCGAGGCACGGCGGCGCGATAAATCGGCTTCAAAGTCTGCTTCGGATAGGGCAATGCCCTGTGGAACGCCACCTATGCGCACACCTATCTCAGGCGTGTGCGATGCACCCCAAATCTCAATCTTGAACTTCGAGCCAAACGAATTGTGCCACATACGATTACTCCTTAATTCTCAACGATTCCAACGCCTCGAAGAAATCGGGATAACTCTTTGCCACGCACTCAGCATCATGAATCAATATCTCGCCATCGGAGCGCAGTGCCGATACAGCCAACGACATCGCAATACGATGGTCGTGGTGGCTATCACACTCTGCCGAGCGAATCTCTCCGCCACGGATATACATCGCATCGCCCTCCAAGCGCACCTCGATACCGAGTTTTTCGTACTCCTGCTTAATCGCTTCGGCACGATTTGACTCCTTGTGCTCCAAGCGATGTGTACCATATATCACACTCTCTCCCTCTGCTGCCGCAGCCAACGCCGCCAAGGCAGGGAAGAGGTCGGGACACTGCGTAGCATCGAACTCGAAAGCAACCAAGTCGCGATGCTCCACCGTAATAGAGTTTGGCTCACTTGTAACCGATGCTCCGGCGCGTACCAATGCATCACAAACAGCAACATCTGCCTGCTTTGACAACATCGATACATTTGTTAGTTTAACTTCGCCCGCTATCGCTCCTGCCACGAGCAACATTGCCGCAGCACTCCAATCGCCCTCTATTGCAATATCGGTGGCTTCATACTTCTGACCACCCTCAACATAGAACTCCTTATAGTCGTTATGCTGGATATTAACGCCAAACTTCGAGGCCATATCTATCGTCATATCAAGATAGGGTTTCGATACGGCATTTTCTACCAATATAGTAGTATCTTCTTCGGCCAATGGCAAAGCCATAAGCAAACCTGTCAGGAATTGCGAAGATACCGAACCATCAACCTCAATCTCGCCGCCGCGGATAGGTCCGCATACCTCAATAGGAAGACGGCCTCCGCCATCGCGCACTGCTACACCGAGCTTGCGCAGTGGCTCAATCATCATCTGCATAGGACGATAGAGTATAGTACCCCTGCCCTCTATGGTAATAGGTTTATCGCAGAGTGAAGCTATCGGAGTGAACATTCGTGTTGCCAATCCCGACTCGCCGATATTTAGGGTGTCGCTCTTTGGCGCAAGACCGCCACGCACCTTCACCGTGCGATCGTCAAGACGCTCCGTCTTGGCACCGAGAGTTTCGATCACACGAAGGGCAGAGAGTGTGTCATCACAGAAGTCGAGATTGCACAGTACGCTCTCCCCCTCGGCAAGTAGTGCTGCTGCTAAGGCGCGTTGCGCGTAGCTCTTTGAACAAGGAGGTGTAGCTACGCCCGAAAGTTGTCCCCGTGAAATGGACTTATCCATTAAATTTAGAATTAAAAATTAAAAACTAAAAATGAAGAGTTAAAGTTAATTTAATAAAAACGATTTATCGTTTTTACCACTAATTGTCAATTATCAATTATATGAACTTACTCCTCGGTAAGTTCAAATCGGTGATTTTTCTTCAACTCGAAGTTCTTGCCAAGATATACTCGGCGTACCATCTCATCGGCTGCCAACTCCTCGGCAGTACCCGTTTTGAGAATTTTACCCTCGTAGAGGAGATAGGTACGGTCAGTAATAGCCAGCGTTTCATCGACATTGTGATCGGTGATAATTACACCGATATTCTTATTCTTCAAAGTTGCCACAATACTCTGAATATCCTCCACTGCGATAGGATCCACACCTGCAAATGGTTCATCAAGCAAGACAAACGAAGGGTTAATGGCGATGGCTCGCGCAATCTCCGTACGGCGGCGTTCACCTCCCGAAAGTTGGTTACCATAACTCTTACGCACCTTCTGCAAACGGAACTCCTCGATAAGAGCCTCGGTGCGCTCACGCTGGTACTCCTTAGTGTAGTTGGTCATTTCAAGTACAGAACGAATATTGTCCTCAACGCTCAAATGACGGAACACCGAAGCCTCCTGCGCAAGGTAACTTACACCCAACTGCGCACGCTTATAGACGGGCAGTTTCGTGAGTTCATCAATTCGCCCATCATCGTGTTCGAGGAAGATGCGTCCCTCATTTGGTTTGATAAGTCCTACAATCATATAGAACGATGTGGTCTTACCTGCTCCATTAGGTCCGAGCAAGCCGACAATCTCTCCCTGTTGGACATCTATCGACACATGATTTACGACCGTGCGTGCCTTATATTTCTTGACAAGGTCTGTCGTGAATAACCTCATACTCTAATTTTTCCTATAAATTTTACGCAAAGTTATGATTTTTTCCGAAATATTTTTTATCTTTGATTGGAAATTTAGAGAAAAATTAGAGATTTATACTACATGCTATTATGTCGCAATCGTTGACAGACAGAAATTTACTACGCGAAAAGCTGAAAGAATATTTCGGTTTTACCTCTTTTAAGGGGAATCAGGAGGAGGTTATCCTAAATCTTCTCTCTGGTCGTGATACCTTTGTGCTTATGCCTACGGGTGGCGGTAAGTCGCTCTGCTATCAGCTGCCGGCATTGATGATGGATGGTGTGGCTATTATTATCTCGCCACTCATTGCGCTGATGAAGAATCAGGTTGATGCCATGCGAACCTTCTCCGATAACTCGGGTATCGCCCATTTCCTCAACTCCTCGTTGAGTCGTGCTGCTGTGCAGCAGGTGCGTGACGAGGTGTTGGCGGGTAAAACAAAACTGCTCTATTTTGCACCAGAGTCCTTGACAAAGGAGGATAATATCGCCTTCTTGCGCAAGATAAAGATATCGTTCTACGCCATTGATGAAGCGCACTGCATCTCGGAGTGGGGACACGACTTCCGTCCTGAGTATCGCCGCATCAGGCCAATCATCAACGATATTGGTCAGGCTCCGCTGATTACTCTGACGGCTACCGCTACACCAAAGGTGCAGATGGATATTCAGAAGAACCTTGGCATGACCGATGCGGTGGTCTTTAAGTCTTCGTTCAATCGCCCGAATCTCTATTATGAGTTGCGCCCGAAGAACGATCCCGACCGAGATATTATCCGCTACATCAAGCAGAACGAGGGTAAGAGTGGCATTATCTACTGTTTGAGCCGTAAGAAGGTGGAGGAGTTGGCGGAGTTGCTTGTGGCCAACAACATCAAAGCAAGGGCTTATCACGCAGGTATGGATGCTCAAACCCGTGCCGACAACCAAGATGCCTTCCTGATGGAGGGGGTTGATGTTATTGTGGCGACTATCGCCTTCGGTATGGGTATCGACAAACCTGATGTGCGATTTGTAATCCACTACGACATTCCGAAGTCGCTCGAAGGCTACTATCAGGAGACGGGCCGTGCCGGTCGTGATGGTGGCGAGGGACACTGTATTACATTTTATAATTATAAGGATATTCAGAAGCTCGAAAAGTTTATGCAGGGCAAGCCTGTTGCTGAGCAGGAGATTGGTAAATTGCTCCTTCTCGAAACGGAGTCCTATGCCGAGAGCGCAATGTGTCGCCGTAAGACGCTGTTGCACTACTTTGGAGAGGAGTATGGCGAGGATAATTGCGGAGCATGCGACAATTGCTGCAATCCGCGACCACTGCTCGATGCTACGCAGGATTTGGTTAAGGCTTTGCAGGCTCTGCGCGCTATTGGCGATAAGTTCAAGATGGAGCACCTCGTATCGTTGCTTGTGGGAAAGGTTACCGCGGTAATCAAGAGCTATGGTCACGCCAAGTTGGAGTGGTTTGGCATTGGCAAAAGCAAGGGTGATCGCTATTGGTCGGCAGTGGTGCGTCAAGGACTTATCATGGGCTTGATAGATAAGAATATCGAGAACTACGGACTTATCTCGATAAACGCCAAAGGCGAGGAATATCTCGCCAAACCTACGAAGGTTATGGTGGCGCAGGACCGCGACTATGACGAGGAGGAGCGTGAAGCCGAAGCTTCGATACCGAAGGGTGGTGGCGTGGCCGATGAACAACTCTTTGCAATGCTGAAAGATTTGCGCCGCAAGGTGGCTCAAAAGAATAATCTGCCTCCTTTTGTTATTTTCCAAGACCCTTCGTTGCAGGATATGGCGATACAATACCCAATAACCATCGAGGAGATGCAGAATATTTCGGGTGTGGGAGTCGGTAAGGCAAACAAGTTCGGTAAAGAGTTTGTGGAACTTATCAAGGCCTATGTCGAGGAGAACGATATTATCCGTCCACAGGATATGGTCGTTAAGTCGGTAGCAAACAAGGCTGGTAACAAGATATTCATCATTCAGTCTATCGACCGCCAGATGGATTTCGAGGATATTGCTCGTGCAAAGAGTCTTACATTCGATGAATTGCTTACCGAGATTGAGGCGATTGTGAATTCGGGTACAAAGTTGAATATTCAGTACTATCTCTCCGGCTATATGGATGAGGATAAGATTGAGGATATATATTTGTACTTCAAGGAGGATGCCGATAGCGACTCGTTGGAAGCAGCCATCGAGGAGTTGGGAGACGAATACACCGAGGAGGAGATTAGGCTTGTGCGTATCAAATTCCTCTGCGAGGTGGGTAATTAACAATAGGGAGTTATGAAAAGAGTTGCTCTTATGGCGATTTTTGCGGGACTATGTGCTATATTCGGTTGCAAGGCAGAGAGTTTTGCTTCGGTCGATGCGGAGAAGTTTGCTCGTGAGGTAGCAAAACCGAAGGTGCAACTTGTGGATGTTAGAACGGCAGAGGAGTATGCCGAGGGGCATATCCCAAATGCGGTGAATATAGATGTATCATCGCCCGACTTTGTAGAGAAGGTCTCTACACTCGACAAGAATCGAACCGTAGCCCTCTATTGCCGTAGTGGTCGCCGTAGCAAAAGAGCTGCCGAGCTGGTCGTCAATTTAGGTTTTAAGGTTGTCGAATTGGATGGCGGTATAATTAGCTGGCAGGGAGAGCTACAACGATAGTGATATGTAAAACAAGAGAGAGGTTGTCTGTTCGGGATAACCCCTCTCTTGTTATTTGTGTTCTATAATTTGTTCACTTCAATCTTGCAACCATAATCTTTGGTCTTGTCGAATGTGAGAGTGTAATTCTTACTTTGATACTCGAACGACAGCGTTACCTCGTTGTCACTCTCCTTGGTTTTGGTCTTCGGTAGTGATTTGAGCGTTTCATCTCCCACCTGTACAATATGGAGGAAGTGGTCGTGTGTAGCAGCCAGCTTTGGCGACACCTCTACGCGCCACTGCCCTACGAGAGGGTGATCGTTCTTAGGTATCCACTTTTTGTTTCTCTCCGGAATAGGCCAGTTGCGGCCATCCGACCAAAACTGTTTGCCGGGACCACCTACAAAGTCGATGTTGGCTCTCTTTGGCAGTAGGGTGCGACAGATGGACTTGCCGCCCTGCGACTCCTCTGCAAACTCGGTGCGACCGCGCTTCTTTGGCTCGGAGGCTATGTGGTAGAGCCACCTCTTAGGATATTCGGCATCATCCGACACTACGCGGTCGAAGATAACGAAAATATCGGGCTTAATCCAAACGAACTCACGCACCACCAACTCTGCCTTATCCTCGTGGTAGCACTTGGATGCATCGGATGCGATATATACATAGTGCTCGTTCTCTTCGTGCGACAATAGTTTTGCCACCTTGAAGTTGCGCTGTCCGCCATCATTCGGCACTGGCGTTTTGCGATTTTCGCCCTTGGCAGGGCCACTATTCCAATATTTAGGCATCTTCTCGTCGGGCATACGAATTGTTATGCAGTTGTGTGCCACGGTGCGGGCGTAGTAGTGCGAGAGGTGTATTCCCGGCTGTGGTCGTGTGCCTGAGTCGAGCGCACGATATCCATTCTTATATATAATGAAGTTGTTGATATCGTAGTGCTGGTGATTTACAACCTTGCGCTCGGTGGTAAATACTGCGTAGGTGTCGTTGTTGCCCTGTCCCGAACGCATAATGACTTGGCCTAATGTCTCGAAATGGCGCGACTGATTGTTGCGGTCAATTGGCGTAGGGGTGTAGCTGTTGTGCTTCTCTATGTGTAGGTGATGTAGCAGCGGCATAAATGGCATCGAGGCGTGTGCGCCTTTGTGGTTGTAGAGAGATAGCAGATTGGATGCCCACGGAATGATGTCGGGATGCCTTGCGCCAAAGAGGTTTGCAATCTCCTTGATGTGTGTCGGGATTTTGCTTGGCATCTTGTTGTCGCTGTGATTGGAATCTCCTATACCAAACTCTCTGTTGCCAGGTAGACGAGCCCAGTCCATATAGTGCATATAGCCAATCATATACTCCATCTGCGGCGTTAGGTCGATGCCCATTGCAGAACGGAAGGTGTAGATGAGATTGTACTCGGCATAGGGGTAGTGTCCAAGTCCATAGCCCACTGTCCCTGAGCTATTTCCACCACTCTTGCCGAGCAGGTTTGCTCTATATGCCGACATATTGCAGTAGACCTTGTAGCAGTCGCGCACCATTCTCTTACACTCGTCATCATCTATCCCTTCGCCGTAGAAGGTTAGACCGATAAACCACGGCAGGGCCGAGCTGCCATATAATCCCGTATTTGGGCTTGGATTTGGGTTTTCGCGATGGCGAGATTTGCGGACACCCTTGCCGTGCCAAGCGATATTGTGTGTCACACTATACAATCGCTTGCCAATCTCCTCGCGCTCCTCTTTCGAGAGGTCGTTGTATATCCAGTCGTAGGCGCACAGTACGGATGTTACAGAAAATGAGTACCAATGTATGTTGAGATTGTTGGCAACACGCAACTCATAGTACTCTATCATTCTCAACATCATCTTCTTCGTGAAGTCGAAGTATCTTTTATCCTTGGTTATGAGCCACAACAACGCCGACTCGGCTGTGCGGTGGCCATATTGTGCGATATTGTTCCCCTCACCCGACTTTGCCAGTTCGTTTTTAAAGACAATCTCTCTATTCATCAACTTGTCGATGCTGCGTTGTATGGAGAGAAATAGCCCCCTCTCTTCGTTTTGGGAGTTGCTTATAATGTTTGGTATATCCTCGCTGGTAAGAAATAGACGAGGGTGGTCGGCACGAATACTCTGCATCCATTCGAGGTTGTTGGGGTCGGGTTGAGCCAAGCCAATGGCAGTTACAAAGGATAGCAGTGTGGCGATAATATGAAAACGATACCTCATACTATTATGAATATTTTTATGCGTTATATTGCAAATATAAGATATTTAGCCTAAATTTGCAACAATAATGATATTTAAAAAGAAAGCATTAGAACATTATGAAACTACTATTTATTGGCGGTATTGGTATGCAGGAGATTCTGATAATTGCACTTATTGTCCTTTTGTTGTTCGGAGGTAAGAAGATTCCGGAGCTGATGAAGGGCTTGGGTAAGGGCGTTCGTTCGTTCAAGGATGGAATGAATAGTATGACCGACGAGAACGATACCGAAAAGGAAGAAGACAAAAAATAGGCCGTTGCGGATATGAGCGACAACAACGCCGATCAGACCTTCTGGGAACATCTTGACGACTTCCGAAGTACACTGATACGCATCATCGTAGTTACGGTGGTGTGTGGTATTGCTGCGTTCATATTCAAAGAGGCACTGTTCGCCGTTGTATTGGCACCATCCGATAGCGGATTTATTACATATCACTTTTTGGATATATTGTCCAAACTTACAGGTGGCTCAGTCGGCGAATTTAAGGTGGAACTTATCAACACCTCGTTGGCGCAGCAGTTTATTATCCATATGAAGACGGCTCTCTATGCCGGTCTGCTCTGCGCCTTGCCTTATACGCTCTACGAGATATTGCGCTTTATCTCGCCCGCCTTTTATACAGCCGAGAAACGCTATATTTATAGTTTGGTGAGTGTCGGATATGTGATGTTTTTGATAGGTGTGCTGATATGCTACTTCCTTATCTTCCCATTCACATTCCGCTTCCTTGGTACCTATCAGGTGAGCTCCGAGGTTACCAATATGATATCGCTCGACTCCTACATCTCGACACTTGCGAGTATGTGTCTGATGTTGGGCGTGGTCTTTGAGTTGCCACTGTTGTGCTGGCTCTTGGCTAAACTGAATATGCTGAAAGCAACTTTTATGCAGAAGTATCGCAAGCACGCTGTGGTCGCGGTGCTCGTCTTGGCAGCTGTAATTACCCCTACATCCGATATCTTCACCTTAGCACTTGTGAGTGTGCCGATGTGGTTGCTCTACGAGATTAGTATCAGAGTGGTTGCGAGGACAAAACCTATAAAGTTGGAGATTTAAACAGGTTATAAAAAGGAACCCACCCATAACTATCTGCTCCAACTATCACTACCGCCACATATTGTTTCCAATACATTGGACAACATCCCTATAAATACCAATATTGCAAACATCATCTAAGCCTCCTCTTTTAGTTCGCGACTCTCCACCAAGTATATAGCCACGCAACCGGCCAACATCACACATACTGCCAAACCCTTTGCCAAAACTGCACCTATCGAAATAATCATCTCTGCCATAATTTTATAGTTTTTATTGGTTTATGACGCAAAGGTACGGTGGTATTTTGACAACTCTTGTCAAAGCGTAAAAATCGTTCTAATGAGTTCTTTTTGCACGAATCTGCGATAGCCCGATTGCTCACATACAATTTAGTATGCTGCGCATCGGTCTTCTTGCTTTGCACAAAAATAATCTCATTATTGACGATTTTTTAGTGGGGGGGCTTTTGAATTTTAGATAGTAGTTAATGCCAACAAAAAAGGTTGTCTCGAAAGACAACCCAAAACGAAAAAATCGCAGCGCTACTACTCTGCCTTGGTAGCCATACGGCGCTCCTTGATGCGAGCCTTCTTACCTGTAAGGTCGCGGAAGTAGTAGATACGAGCACGGCGAACAACACCATACTTGTTAACCTCGATCTTGTCGATGTGTGGCGAGTAGAGAGGGAAGATACGCTCAACACCCACGCCGTTCGAAACCTTGCGGATGGTGAACATCTTAGTCTTACCTGTACCCTTAATCTGGATAACTACACCACGGAAGCTCTGCAAACGCTCCTTGCTTCCCTCGATGATACGATAAGTTACGGTGATTGTGTCACCTGCGCTGAACTGAGGGATGTCGGCATCAGTCTTTGTCCACATCTGCTCGTTCACGAGTCTGATTAATGAATCCTTGTTCATTGTTGCAACAAAA